>JAUMUA010000040.1:0-1878 GCA_030530925.1 Rothia sp. (in: high G+C Gram-positive bacteria)
GAGCATTCGACTGTTAATCGAAGGGTTACTGGTTCGAGTCCAGTCGGGGGAGCAAATAAGGTCTGAAGAGTAAAATGCTCTTCAGGCCTTTTTTATTGCTCGCTATTCTGATTTACAGTGCAACCATTTATGCTTTATATGGCTCAGTAGTAAAAAGTTCAATAATAATCCGCTAATACCTCAAATAGCTGTGAAATCTTTGGGTGATTAGATGGTATTTTATATACAAGACTCTATTGAAAGCACACTTACTTTAAAGGGAAAAGGATATGGCAGAAACCATTAAAACTGTTAAGCCTGAAGACCCGCGCGCCGAAAGCGTGCGAGTCGAGGGCGTTGTCGACGAGCGGGTGACTCGTCGTCCTCGTGTGCGCACCGCATTTGAAGGTCTCAAAGCAAGCGCAAGCCGCACCGTTGATGCATCAAAGATCATTGGACGTCTTGCACCCAAGCAGTTCAAAGACGAAGTTCAAATTGCAAAATTTGAAATGATTGCTAAGGGTAAATCCCTCGGCAAAGGCGCAGCTGTTCTAGCTGTAGGCCTCATCTTTGGTTTGTTCTTGCTCATTGCTTTGGTAAGTGCTGCAATTTTGGCACTGGGCAAGATTATGGAACCTTGGCTAGCTGCACTTTTGCTCGCTTTGGTATTCCTCATTCTGATGGCAATCTTTGCTCTTGTGGGCATCAAGATGATCAAGAAGCAGTTGCCCTTCAAGCCTGAATCCGCAATCTTTGGCATCTTGTACGATCTCGGTGTTCTCAAAGACGGTTCAGCAATGTCTTCATCTCGCCTCAAGCGTGAGCAGGAAGAAAAAGCTCAGGCTAAGAAGGAAGAGAAAGAAGCTAAGAAGGCTGCTGAAAAGGAAGAGTCTGAGAAAGAAGGCGGCCAGGCTGCAGCTTCTAATGAAGAACAGCTCAAGCAGCGCACTGCTCAGCGCCGTGATCACCTCAAGACCCTTCGTGATGATTTAGATCTTCAGGTTCGCGATGTCCAGACGCACAGCAAGCACATTGTTCGTGGCTCTAAAGAAAACGTTCAGAGCGCACCTGCTCAGGCAAAAATAAAGTTTGCAGATCGCGGTCGTTCATTCTCACAGAATGCAACCGATCCCGAGGCCCTCAAGGCTCGTTGGGGCGCATTTGCAACCCTTGCAGCTTCTGTGAGCGCATTCTTCGTTTTCCTAGGAAAACTTATTCGCCGATAATTATCGCTGAGTCTTATAAAGCCCCGTACCTTTAAGGTGCGGGGCTTTTTTGTAGGTGGAATGCCTTTGACGAATCATGGAACAATAGGGACAGTACAATTTCACAACCCTCATACCAAGGTGCAGACGAATATATGAGCTCTTCTAAACTGACCATCATGATTGGTGCAGACACATATCCGCCAGATATCAATGGAGCAGCTCAATTTGGGCATCGCTTGGCGGTTGCAATGAAAGACCGCGGTCATAACGTGCATGTTGTGGCAGCTAATCCTGATGAGAAAAAATATAATGAACGCATCGTCGACGGCATTGTGGAACACCGTCTTCTCTCTCACCGCGCGGCAACCCACCCCTACATCCGTATTTGCGTGCCCTGGGAAATCTGGCGAAAAGTAGGGCAAATTTTGGACGACGTGAAGCCCGACGTCGTGCATGTGCAGTGCCACTATATTGTGGGACGCGTGTTGGTCTTGCAGGCGCAACGCCGCGGGATTCGCATTATTGCAACGAACCACTTTATGCCGGAAAACCTCGATCCATTTTTGCCATTCCCCCGTTGGTTTAATGACGGGTTTGCTAAGTTCAGCTGGGGCGATATGCGCCGAATTCTTGAACGAGCGCAAGTGGTTACTACCCCCACACCTATCGCGGCAAAGGCTATGAAAAACTC
>JAUMUA010000040.1:1888-12915 GCA_030530925.1 Rothia sp. (in: high G+C Gram-positive bacteria)
TCATTCCTGTTTCCAACGGAATTGAACTCTCTGATTACGAACAACAAGAATCAGAAGTAATCGAAAAAGATCCTGGAGAAATGCGAATTTTCTTTGCAGGTCGATTAGCTCTTGAAAAGAATATTGATGTTTTGATTGAAGCGCTTTCTAAATTGCCCTCTCGGCTAGGTCATGTGGTGCTCGAAATTGCTGGGACAGGGGAGCACCTGGAAACGTTGCAGAAGAAAGCGGCCGAATGTGGCGTAGAGTCACGCGTCCGATTCTTGGGATTTGTGAGTGATGAAGAACTACGTGAGGGGTATTTGCGCGCCAACGTATTTTGCCAACCTGGAACGGCTGAGCTGCAGTCATTGGTAACTCTTGAAGCCATGAGCGCCTCGCGTCCGGTAGTACTCGCTAACGCGCTCGCATTGCCTCATTTGGTAGAAGAAGGAGTTAACGGGTACCTTTTCGAGCCCGGGAATTCATCTGATTTAGCAGAAAAACTAGCGCTCATTTTAGAGTTGCCAAAGCCAGAGCGTAAGGCTATGGGCGCCATGAGCCATGAGATGGCTCAGAAACACGCAGCGAAGAAAACTTGGGATACTTTTGAATCGCTCTATACCTCGAGCAAAATCTATTACGATTTTGTGACTCAGCAGCGCCAATCTTCAGAAGGCGAAAACCTGGGATCAGTAGTTTAGATATATCTCTAGTTTTCAGGTAATCTAGAAGAGTTGTTTTGAACAGCGGGGGGCTTTAGCTCAGCTGGTTAGAGCAGGGGACTCATAATCCCTTGGTCGCGGGTTCAAGTCCCGCAGGCCCTACAGAGGTTAGTTCTTTAGGAGCTACCATTCGATAAGTCGTTCCAGTCGGTATGAATCCGACTGGGACGGCTTTTTTCTTGCCCTCTTCTTATAGAATCAGTTCTGAGGAATCATTCAAGGAGTGCATGTGATGAGCCAGAGAGAAATTCAACTAAGAGCGCGTCTACGAGCTGTGGAGCTACCCGATTTCGAGCTCACTTATCCTTTTTGGGGCAGACTGGGATGTCTGGAAAGTTCGCGGAAAAGGCTTCATGCTTCAAACTAAGCTGACTGGTCTTGAGCAAGTTATTCTAAAAAATGACCCTCTGGATGGTGAGGCTTTGCGCTCAAGATATGCGGAAATTACCACGGGCTATCACATGAATAAGAAACATTGGATTTCTGCTCATCCGGGAGAAAGTATTGACGGCGGACTCTCAAAAGATCTCGTGAGGAAGTCTTATCTATTGGTGGTAGAAAAGCTGCCCAAGCGGGAATGTCCGGTGGATGTTTACTCTTTTGGTCAGCGATAACCTTATTGTTGATTTCTTATCGTGGCAACGATGGGTTCCATCTTTTCTTGAAACGGCACCACAAGTGATTGCGCAAAGCTCCGTGACATATGGTTAGTGTCATAGAAAACCGGTACGCCGCCTATCACACCTTTACATATTTGTTCTGGACAAAAATAATCACTCATATCGATAACCGATATTCCAAGTTCTTGTGCTGCAGCAAACTGAGGGTCCTCAAACAAAACAGAGGTCTCATCGAAGGTACATTTTTCTCCTGATACCTTGACGCAGTCTGGTCCAATAAACGTTCCGGCAGTTGGAGTGTCCCTGATGACAATAACTTTGGACCCTGATGCAACCCAGTCTTTAGTGCCTTCTTGAATTCCCCCACGATAAATCTGTGTTTGGGAACTGGACTGAGAATCTGAGACACCTTGGGTGGAAGCATAGTTGCCTATAAGAACTACATCTGGTTTGTTCTGAGTAACCTGGGGAATGATTTCTTTTGACCACTCTTTACACGAATCGATGAGACTTGAAGGGACTGGACTAACTCGAGGCCAAACATTCCATTGAGTCATGGAGATGTTCCAAGTTGGGCATCCAGAATGCGTGAGGATGGTAAGCTTCCAATGATTCTTCTGGGCTATCGGCAAAATTGTGTGTTTCCACTGTTCTGCATGGGAATCCCCAATCAGCCAAATATTCGGTGAATTTTCAGACTGCGAGTAGTCGCAATTCAGATGGACGAGTGCTCCACCGCTAGATAATTCTTCCTCTTTGAGCGTCTTACATTCTTGCGGGTTATCTCCCCAAGGAGTTTCGCTGTCAACACCGGCAGATATGATGGGCGGTTGATCAATTTGGTTCGTACATTTATCACGATTTTTTATCGATAAGGCTCCAAAGCAACTAACTTTTTCATCAGCTGAGTCATTAGAATCATTGGTAGCTACTGAGAGGTCTGCTTGTAATTTATCTTTTTCAACCTGCAGCGTATGGGCGGTGTACGCATTAATGCCAAGAGAAGTGATACCTAAAACGAGCACTGATGCGAGCGTCAACGATAAAACCATCTTGGGTTTTATTGTATGTGCACGCCCTAATCGGAAGTGGTCTTCAATAGTAAATTTAGTGATGGTTGCTAATACAAGAGCAAGAGGAAGAATAAGAGCGCTTTGCCACCAGGAAAGTCTCTGTTCAAAGACGAAAGGGAGAACAACTATTAACGGCCAATGCCATAAATAAAGAGAATAAGAAATGTCCCCAATAAATTGAAAAGCTTTAAACTCAACGATTTGACGAAGCCAGGGGATATAAGTGGTGCTTCCTGTAGCGATAACAAGAGATACACCGATGAGGGGTATAACGGTTATTTTGCCGGGTACACCAGAGGTGCTGGAGAATAAAATTCCTGCTATGAGCAGTAGAAAATATCCCAACAGTTGCAAACCATTCCTAGCCAGTTGCCAGCCAGTTGCAGTTAGTTCAGCTAGGCGTTTGCTAAACGTTTCACCTAATACTGCGATCAGCGCGCCTATCATAAATTCCCAAACTCTAGCGAGTGTATGAAAGTAGGCTGTGGGTGAGTTTTCGTTGACGAGATGTTGAGCAAACCCAAGAGATATTACCAACAGAAGAAAAATTGCTAGAGCAATGAGTAGGCGCTGAAAATGTTGATTTCCTCGGAGGATTTTAGACAACCTGGCGCTGAAAATAAACAATGCAGTTAAGATGAGAGGCCAAACAAGATAAAATTGTTCCTCAACAGATAATGACCAATAATGCTGAAAACCTGTTTCCCCGGTATCTTTAGCAAAATAATCAGTGGCGGTAAATAGTAATTTCCAGTTTTGAAAATATGCGCTGGAGGCAAAAAATTCTTGACTAGCACGGGACCAATTACCACTAGGCATAAAAAGCAGAGTGTTGATCATTGTTATAACCGCAACAAAGAGGGCAGCAGGCAAAAGACGGCGTGCTCTGCGCGCGTAAAAACGCGAGAATCTGATAGATCCCGACTGATTTAGCTCTCGTAAAAGATGGGAACTAATCAAGAATCCCGAGATAACAAAAAATATGTCAACGCCAATGTACCCGCCAGTAAATGTTTGCGGGCGTAAGTGATTGAACACCACAAGGAGGACGGCGATAGCACGCAGAAATTGAATATCTTTCCTAATTTTTGGTGGCGTGGGGAGAGGGGAGCGTGACATATGAAAGCAATCTTTATTTGGAGAGAATCGTAAACGGGGTTTAAGCAATAATTGTTACTTTACTGGGTGCGATGAGCTCGACTTCTGTCTAAACCTGAGCGTGTCACAGGTTCTAAGCCGCAAAGTCATCAGGGATTGGTAGTAGTACGCTCGGTTCTTCATTTCCCAAGAGACTCATAGGGTTGAGATATTCTGCATCTTTCCCTTTACCTTCTCGTACGCCCCAGTGCACACACTGTACTGAACAATGGTGAATATGTTGATCTACCCGTGCAATCTTCTCGCCTTTGTGTACAGTAACCCCTCGGGGTAGTGGCGAAGTCACGGGTTCAAAACTGGAGCGTTTACCATCGGGGTGCTCAATAGTAATCACGGTTCTGTCGACCACCTTGCCCGAGAAAACAACTGTCCCTTCTTGCGGTGCTAACACGGCGTCGTCGTGCAATCCCAGATCAACACCGCGGTGCCCCGGACTCCACTTCTGGGCAGGCTTTTCAAAAGCGGTTATGACGGGCGCTTGCGGGTATGTAGGCCAACCCCAGGCAGTAGAGGGAGCCGTGACGGCGGTACTTGAGGCGCTGCCCACCGTAGCAAGCACCCCTAAGATTAGGATGAGAAGTAACAGGCGTATCGTTGTCTGGTGAGCTCTTCGAAGAGATGAAAACATGCTTCCATCGAAACAAAATGATGCGAATAAGAAGTTCGTTTACTAAAAATTGTGGATAACTTTGCCCAATATCCGTCTTTATTTTGACTATCCACAACCCGACGGTGAAAAAGTAGAGACCAGCGGTTGCTCTAACGCCGTGTATCCAACATCTTTTGTACCGGTTTAAGTGATGGCTGAGACCACCAAAACCGGTACTAAATCATGTATAGTTGAAAATTGCAGTTTGACCTGTGTGGCTAACTTGTGCCTTTTATGAGGCGCTAGTGGCTGTATATGTTAAAAAATCCCGCCTACATACGGTATTTATTTGCGGTTTTTCGTAAATCTGACAACGCGTAATGTGAAGCTTGCATCCTGTGCAAGATACGGTACTTTCGGTCCGGAATCTTCCGGTCAAGGACCAAGATTTAAGGTGTCGCTCCGGCACCTCAAATCTGAGCATTACCAGGGGAGCCTCTGCTCCACATGTAACCGATAACTACTATGCGCGTGCGAGATCAGCCTGGCATCAGGGGTCCGCACGGCACCATTTATAAGGAGACGACATGCCCGTCGTAACTATGCGCCAGCTTCTCGATTCAGGTGTCCATTTCGGTCACCAGACCCGCCGCTGGAACCCCAAGATGAAGCGCTTCATTTTCACCGAGCGCAACGGCATCTACATCATCGACCTTCAGCAGTCACTGGCTTTCATCGACCAGGCATACGAAGCTGTTAAGTCAACCGTTGCACACGGTGGCACCATTCTTTTCGTAGGTACTAAGAAGCAGGCTCAGGAAGCCATCGCTGAACAGGCTACCCGCGTAAATATGCCTTACGTTAACCACCGCTGGCTCGGTGGTATGCTCACCAACTTTGAGACCGTTTCAAAGCGTATTGAGCGTATGAAAGAGCTCGAGCAGATCGATTTTGACGACGTAGCAGGCTCACAGTTCACCAAGAAGGAACTGTTGCTTCTTCGCCGCGAGCACGAAAAGCTCGAAAAGACCCTCGGCGGTATCCGCGACCTCAAGAAGGCTCCCTCATTGGTGTGGATTGTTGACACCAAGAAGGAACACCTCGCAATTGATGAGGCTCACAAGCTCAACATTCCTGTTGTAGCAATCCTTGACACCAACTGCGATCCTGACGAAGTTGCATTCCCCATCCCGGGTAACGACGACGCTATCCGCTCCGTCAACCTCTTGACCCGCGTTATTGCAGATGCAGTTGCTGAAGGTCTTCTTGAGCGTAACAACAAGAAGTCCGGCAAAGACAACGTTGCTGAAGAGCCTATGGCTGAATGGGAGCGCGAGCTTCTTGAACAGCACAACTCAGCTAAGACTGAAGAGGCTGCTTCAACCGAAGAGTCAGCTAAGTAATCATGCTGTATAAAGACGGCGCCCGCCCACTTAGGTGGGCGCCGTCTTTCTTTTCAATCTTCCGATGCGCTTGCATCGGGTTCTTTAAATCTTTGAACTAAAACAAGCAAGGAGTTCATAATGGCGAACTACACCGCAGCCGACATCAAGGCATTGCGCGAAAAGACCGGCGCAGGCATGCTCGACGTCAAGAAGGCTCTTGACGAGGCAAACGGCGACCAGCAGAAAGCACAGGAAATCATTCGCGTGAAGGGCCTCAAGGGCATCACCAAGCGCGAAGGTCGTGCAGCAGCTGAAGGTCTTGTAGCAGCACGCGTTGAAAACGGCGTTGGCTACATGGTTGAAGTTAACTCTGAGACCGACTTTGTTGCTAAGTCAGAACCTTTCATTGAATTCGGTAACAACGTTCTTGAAGCTGCAATTGCTGCAAACGCTTCAACCGTTGAAGAACTCAACGCTGCTTCATACGAGGGCAAGACCGTTGAAGAGCTCACCACCGACGCAGCTGCTCGCTTGGGCGAAAAGGTTGTTGTTCGTCGCGTAGCTCGCATTGAAGGCGAAAACGTTGCAGTTTATATGCACAAGACCTCCAAGGACCTTCCTGCACAGGTTGGCGTTCTCTTGGCTGTCACCGGCGAAAACGTTGATACAGTAGCACACGACGTAGCTGTTCACATTGCTGCAATGTCACCTAAGTACCTGAACGCAGATCAGATTCCTGCTGCAGACGTTGACGCTGAGAAGCGCGTTGCAGAAGAAACCGCTGCTGCTGAAGGCAAGCCTGAGCAGATCATTCCTAAGATTGTTGAAGGCAAGCTCAAGTCCTTCTACAAGGAAAACACCTTGGTTGACCAGGACTTCGCAAAGGATTCCTCAAAGTCAGTTGCTAAGGTGCTTGAAGAAAACGGCGCATCAGCAACCGCTTTCGAGCGTTTCCGCGTAGGCGCATAAGTTCTATAACGAGCTTATAGCGAACTGTGATTGTGCACAGATTCGCCCATAACAAAGGGGAGTACCTGTATAGGCGCTCCCCTTTGTCGTATGCTAGAAATCAGAATGCGCACAGCGCGCACATCAACCCATCAATCTGAGAGGCACCTCTATGACTGAAGCTCCGAAGCATGAAATCCAGCACGATGATACTGGACGACGTCGCGTACTTCTCAAACTTTCTGGTGAAGTTTTCGGTGGCGGCCAGGTAGGTATTTCTACCGAGGTCATTCGCGGAATTGCAGAGCAGATTGCCGCAACCGTGGGCAAAGTTGAAACCTCTATTGTGATTGGTGGCGGCAACTTCTTCCGCGGTGCAGAGCTTTCACAAGCGGGCATGGATCGCTCTCGCGCTGATTACATGGGCATGCTCGGAACTGTGATGAATTCTTTGGCTCTTCAAGACTTCTTGGAGCAGGCAGGGATTGATACTCGCGTGCAGTCAGCTATCACCATGAATCAGGTGGCAGAAACTTATATTCCTCGTCGCGCTATTCGTCATATGCAAAAAGACCGTGTGGTTATTTTTGGCGCTGGCGCAGGTTTGCCTTACTTCTCAACCGATACCGTGGCTGCTCAGCGTGCGCTTGAAATTCACGCCGATGAAGTTTTGGTTGCTAAGAATGGCGTCGACGGCATTTACACTGCCGACCCCAATAAAGACCCCAACGCAGAGCGTCTTTACAGCCTAACCTACGACGAAGCTATGAAGCGTGATATCCGCGTGATGGATCAGACTGCGTTCTCGCTATGCCGCGATAACAACGTTGCCATGCGCGTTTTCGGTATGCAGGGTGAAGGTAATGTTACCCGCGCTATCTTAGGCGAAGAGATGGGTACTCTCGTAACAAAGTAACTCGAAAGCTACCTCTGTAAAAGAATCCAGTCACGCGGTGAAAACCGTGCGACTGGATTTTTCCTTTAATGCGTTGCGAGTTGCGAATACCTTGAATGAAGACGACCTAGTAAGTAAGGAAGATTGTTATGACATGAACAATTGCTGAAATTTATAACACCGTTCTTTCGACAACCGAGGAAGAGACTATTAGCCGCTTTCTGGGCACTGATAAAGGTGAGCTTGATGCTAATTGGCGTCTGCTAGACCCTGAAGGGGAGGCAGGTATTGAAGCCTTGATAACTCGTGGTGACGGCGGGGAGTATTTTCAGTTGCTTCTAACCTATCGAGCTACTGAACTTTCAGCTGATGCTACGCTGTGCACCTTGGAACACGGTGTATTAGGATGACGCTGGGTCAGTACCGCGCTGAAGAATCCCAAAGCGGTACAAGAAATTCTCGCTACTATTCTTCATTCGGAATTAGGGGCTCTGCCCTTATCGGTTCAGCTACGAGTTCTGGGTGTTCGCGGGATAGGGGCAGGTACACCACAACGAGCAAACCTTGATTCGCCGGTGATTACCAAAGTTACCGCAACGCAGTGTGAAGGAATTCTTGAGTTTGATAGTACTTCAGAGACGATTCATGCTGACGCTGCCGCAGAAGCTCACTAGAACACATGACTTTTTGCCCGCCCCTGGTGTTTATACCTTAGAGGGAGAATTCCAGGACTAACCCCGGCAAAGATTCATTGTTGCCACCCTCGAACTAATCTAAAGGCGGCTGCTCTTGGTGCACGAACAAGCACAGCCTTGCCAAATCAACTAGACTGGACAAGAGAAATTCATGGCGCGGTCGCGCCGTCAAATATAAAAGGAGATCACAGGTGATCGAAGAAACTCTTGCAGAAGCAGGCGAAAAAATGGACAAAGCAATTGTTGCTTTGCAGAATGAATTTGCAAACGTGCGTACCGGTCGCGCGAACCCCTCGCTGTTTTCCTCCATCAACGTTGAGTACTACGGCACTCCCACTCCTTTGCAGCAGCTTGCGTCTTTCCAGACTCCCGAAGCTCGCACCATTTTGATTACCCCTTACGACAAGTCGGCTCTCAAAGCGATTGAAGATGCACTGCGCAATTCTGATCTAGGCGCTAACCCTGCCAACGATGGCAACGTCATTCGCGTGGTCATGCCAGAAATGACCGAAGAGCGTCGTCGCGACTACATCAAGCTTGTGGGTAATAAGTCTGAAGAGGCACGTATCTCGGTTCGCAATATCCGCCGTACTGCTAAGTCTGCTATCGATAAGTTCGTCAAGGACGGCGAAATTGGCGAGGACGAGGGTGCACGCGGTGAAAAAGATCTCGATGCTCTCACTAAGAAGCATATCGATCACATCGATGACTTGTTCAAGCGCAAGGAATCAGAACTGCTCGAGGTGTAGGTTATGAGTCCACAACCTGCAGTAGAAACCGCACCCCGCAAAAAACGTAGCGCAGGGCGCAACCTGCCCGCAGCTATTGGTGTGGGAGTCGGGCTCGGCTCGTTGGTGGTCATTGGGCTTTTCTTTGCACCCTGGGTGATGGTTATTTTGGCGGCGGCTGCTGCTGCCGTGGGCAACTGGGAAGTAGTTCACGGTATCAATCAAAAACGCGGCATGGGCATTCCCCTCACGCCAGCGGTGATTACCGCATTCTTGTTGCCAATCATCGCGTATGTGGGAGGCGGTCAGTGGCTGATTTTTGCCGTGGTTGCATCCATTCTGTTCTTGATCGCTTGCAGGCTCTTTGGCTCTAGAAACGGCATGATTATGTCGGTCATGGGCTCAATGTTTGCCATGCTCTGGGTGCCGTTCATGATTGCTCTGGCGTTATTGATCTTTCGTGAAGACGCCGGTAACGGCAAGATTTTCATGATTCTAGTGATGGCAATCGGTAACGATACCTGGGGTTATATCGCTGGCGTTCTGTGGGGTAAGCACCCTATGGCACCAAAGATTTCACCCAAAAAAACCTGGGAAGGCTTTGCCGGTTCCATGGTGGGCTCGCTCATTGTGGGCGTGGTATCAGCCCTCGTGCTGGGCTTGCCATGGTGGTTTGGCATGGTGCTCGCTATTTTCTTGGTGATTACTGCAACCACTGGTGACTTAGCAGAGTCTATGGTTAAACGTGAAATCGGCATTAAAGATATGTCGAACATTCTGCCAGGTCACGGCGGAGTGATGGATCGTTTGGATTCTATTGTGTTCTGCTTAGCAATTGGTTATGTGCTCTTTACGGTATTTGCACCATTGTTATAAGAAAATCCGGTAGTTTTCAGGTCTTCATGGGAAGATGGGTGCGGCAGATATCTGCCGCACCCATCTTTTTGCCTTTTCTGGAGGAAATGTGAAACATCGTCAGTCTGCTGGTATTAGCGAATTTAAGCGGGCTCATGAACACGAAAACGGTTATAACCGTGCCCAAGTTGACGATTTTTTTGCAGTGTTAGCAGGTGATTTTGAGAATCTGCGCCAGGGGGTGATCACTGAGACTACTCATACGGCGTCGTATATTCGCCAAAAATCCTTTGACGCGGAGGCGGGCGGTTACGCGGTAACCGATGTTGACTTAGCCTTGGACCGTGTTGAGGATCGCTTTGCTGAGTTTGAGCGCCGCCTGCAGATCGAGCAATTAGGCAAAAATGCTTGGGAAGAAAAAGTTGAGAAAACTGCCGCATTGGTCATGGGAAGACTCAACAGACCCGACGGTGAGCGGTTTCGCAGACCAGCACGTAAGAGCACTAAGGGATATTTTGTGAAGGACGTCGATCTGCTGTGCCACCGACTGGGGGATCATTTTCGCTCAGCGGAAGAACTCTCACCTTCCATCATCCGCTCGGCAACTTTTGCTAGTGCCACGGGGGATATGAGTTATGAAGAAACACAGGTGGATGCGTTCATCGATCGGTGTATCGAACTAATGTTGGATTTACGTTAAACTATCTGAATAATTTACAATTTTTAATAAAAAATCTGTTCCAAAAAGTGAAATTGGTCATGTTAGTCCCAATTTTTACTTTTGGTGTAAATTTTCTGCGAATGTATGTGTATTCTTAGAAGGTCGAAGCAAAGCTAAGTAGGCGAATTAAAATAATTCGTTGCATACGAGAGGATTAGAATATGGGCATCATTGGTTGGATCGTACTCGGTCTTATCGCAGGCGCAATTGCAAAGTTGATCATGCCAGGTAAGCAGGGTGGCGGTTTCTTAATCACCATGCTTCTTGGTGTAGTTGGCGCACTTGTTGGTGGCTTTATTGGTAACTTCATTCCTGGTTTGTCGAACGGCATCAACCACATTGGTTTCGGTACCATCATTACCGCAATCATTGGTTCGTTGATTGTTCTCTTCATCTGGGGCAAGTTGGCTAACAAGCGCTAAATCTGAAGTACATTTTTCTGCAACGCAGAGATTCCTCTCACCCTTTAGGGTGGGAGGAATTTTTTTAGTCTTTAAACATTAATAATTAGTTAGACTCACCTAATAGATTCAACATTTCACAGTGAAAGAAGCATCTTGAGTAGCATTCTTCGAATTCTTCGAGCCACTAAAGAACTCACCCCTTATTATGTCGGCATTATGGTCTGCGCCGTCTTGACCTCAGCCACCGCTTTG
>JAUMUA010000040.1:12925-16274 GCA_030530925.1 Rothia sp. (in: high G+C Gram-positive bacteria)
TTGCTTGCACCGTTTGTTATTAAAGGTGCAACGGATGCTGTGGTTCGGTACAGCGGCGGGGACCACCAACAAGGCATGCACCTTATTGTGTGGTTTGCGATTGCCTATTTGGCATCACAACTTTTCAACACCATTTTCACTAACATTGGTGGATACTTGGGTGATGTGATGAGCCAAAAAATGCGTACCACTTTATCTAATCGATACTATGAAAAGCTGCTCTCACTACCGCTTTCATACTTTGATGAAGAGCTCACCGGCACCATCGTCTCGCGGTTGAATCGCACCATCATGGAAATTTCGCGATTTATTCAGATGTTCAGTAATACTTTCGCCTCGTTGCTCATTACTACGGTTTCTGTGCTGACAATTAGCGGCTGGTATTACTGGCCACTTGCGGTTTTGCTTCTGATTATTTTCCCGGTGTACCTCTGGCTCACCAGCAAAACGAGTGTGAAGTGGCAAGTATGGGAAGGCGAGAAGAATCAATATATTGATATCGCCTCTGGTCGTTTCAACGAGGTCATTGGGCAGATTCGCGTGGTTAAATCCTTTGGACAGGAACGCCGTGAATTGGGTCTCTTTAGCACTCTCTTTAACAAAACCATCGGTACCACCAAAAGCCAGTCACGCTATTGGCACAGAATGGACGTGTACCGCCTCGCCTTCTTGAACATTGTGTTCTTTGCCCTGTACCTGCTGATTTTCAGGCGTACTTTGCAGGGGCATTTTAGTATTGGCGAGATGGTTTTGCTCATTCAGCTGATGGGCATGGCTGTTCAGCCTGTTACCTCGTTGAGCTGGGTAGTGGATGCAACTCAGCGAGCAATCGCTGGTTCTAAAGATTATTTTGAAGTCATGCAACGATCCACCGATGCCCGATCCGCTGCAATTACAGCTGAGGGGGAGCACTCACAGGAACCAGAGCCTGTCAAAGCAGCACCGGGGCAAGAGTTGATTCGTTTCAAAGACGTTACCTTCGGCTACGAGGGTGAAGAGGACGTATTGCACCATATTGACCTGTCCATCAAACGCGGTGAGAAAATTGCGTTTGTGGGGGAGTCCGGTGGCGGTAAATCAACACTCATGGCTCTTTTGGAAGGTCTCTACGATCCTCGCACCGGTTCAGTGACTGTAGATGGAATGGAGATCGCCAGCGGAAATCTTGAAAAGCTCCGATCACAAATAGGTATGGTTTTTCAGGATGCCTCGTTGTTCTCTGGAACTATTGCCGAGAACATCTCATACGCTCGTCCATCAGCTACCGAAGCTGAAATCGAAGAAGCTGCCAGCAAAGCTAACGCAGACCGCTTTATCCGTGGCTTCAAAGATGGATACCAATCAGTGATTGGCGAGCGCGGTCTTAAACTCTCTGGAGGGCAGAAACAGCGTATTGCGGTTGCTCGTGCCATTTTGAAAGATGCTCCGATTTTGATTTTGGATGAAGCAACCTCGGCGCTGGACACCAAGGCTGAGCGCGCGGTGCAAAAAGGACTCGATGAGTTGATGGTGGGGCGTACGTCGTTGATTATTGCGCACCGACTCTCTACTATCTCGGCCGTGGACCGCATCGTGACGTTGCGTAATGGTGCGATTGATGAAATCGGAACCCCTGCAGAACTAGCTCATTCTGGGGGTATTTACTCTGAGCTATTGAGCTTGCAAAACTCCACCTCTAAGGCTGATCGCAAACGCATGCAAAGTTTTGACATCGTAGGCTAAATGCATTTTAGAGGTTGAGATAATTAACGGCTCGTTCCGCGAGGGAGCGAGCCGTTTGCGTACCCGCGTAGAATACAAACTATGAAATTTGGCGCTTCTTTCACCTCACGCTCTGACTCTTCGCAACTGACTGCTGAACTGTGTTCGTTTATGAACGGTTCTAGAACGGTGGCTCTTTTAGGTTCTACAGGTTCTATCGGCACGCAAGGTATTGAGGTGATTGAGCATCTCAATGAGCTAGCTGGCGCAAACTCCGCTGATGAGCAAGCACCACTGAAAGTTTTGGCGCTTGCCGCCGGTACGTCTTCGTTAGATTTGTTGGCACAGCAAGCGGTAAAGCTACGCGTGCAACTGGTAGGAACATCGGGTAACGAAGCGCAAGCGCAGAAACTACGTGCCTTGATAGCTCAATATGCCAGTCAAGAGGATGCCGCAGATTTTACTCCGCAGGTAGTGTGGGGGCCCGATGCCGCCACCCAGGTTGCTATGGTGGGCGCCGACGTCGTGCTCAATGGCATTACCGGCTCCATTGGTTTGCAACCCACCCTTGCAGCGCTAGAGGCAGAATCGCAGGTGGCTCTTGCCAATAAGGAATCGCTCATAGCAGGTGGTGCTTTAGTACGCGCAGCCATTGATGCATCTCCGCTGGCACAACCCATGGTGCCCGTGGATTCAGAACATTCTGCGATTGCCCAAGCACTTCAGGCGGGAAACGACCAAGAGATAGATCGACTGATTCTCACAGCCTCCGGCGGACCGTTTCGCGGAATGAGCTATGAGCGACTGCGTGAGGTGACTCCACAACAAGCGCTCGCGCACCCCACCTGGGATATGGGATTGGTGGTGACCACTAACTCTGCGTCTATGGTGAACAAAGCATTAGAAGTTCTTGAGGCCCACCATCTCTTTGGCGTTGACCTTGACCGCATTGACGTCACCGTTCATCGCCAATCCATAGTGCACTCGATGGTGCAATTCATTGACGGCTCAACCATTGCCCAAGCCAGCCCGCCTACCATGTTGCTTCCTATCGCTTTGGGTCTCACCTGGCCACATCGCATCTCTGGGGTAGCTCAACCGTGCGATTGGAGTACCGCTAGCGAGTGGACCTTCGAACCTCTTGACGAAAAAGCGTTTCCTGCAGTCAAGATGATCAAGGACGCCGGCAAAGCGGGCGGAACGTACCCTGCAGTTTTCAACGCTGCCAACGAAGAATCGGTAGCAGCATTTCATGCCGGCAACATTCGATTCACCGACATCATTGAAACGGTCGGGCAAGTGCTCGAACAACACGCACATTCTGAGGCACTTTGCGAAGAAAAAAACTTGAGCTTGGACTCAGTTTTGAAAGCAGAGGCCTGGGGACGTGTACGAGCGAACGAAATCCTGGCACAATAGAGGAGTACTAAAAACGTGTTGATCGTGGCCGCAAGAATTCTTGCGGCCACGATCTTTTAACATGGTTTATACACAGGCGCTAAAACTCGCCTCAAAAGCAAACTCTGCCTAGTACACGGTAAGCCCGAACGACCTAAAAATTTCCCGCGCTCGCTCAGTGTCTGCGGTGCTCGGTGGTTCGACGTCGTGCAACGGGTACTTCAACCCCAATGACTCCCACTTATCGGTT
>JAUMUA010000041.1 GCA_030530925.1 Rothia sp. (in: high G+C Gram-positive bacteria)
CAATCCTTTTGAGTAATCAAACTGTCAAAGCATATAAAGATGCTCGCCCTGAACGGTGGTGCTTATCAGAGCGAGCATGAGTGAGAAATTACCAGGTGATTTCCATGAGCGCAGTATTTAGCCCAGAACCAACGCCCATGCACAAAATACGATCGCCGGTTGAATATCCGGTAGCCTCTTGCGCCAAAGTCATCGGAAGTGCTGCCGCTGCCACGTTGCCCCAGTATGGGAAAGTCATGGGGATCTTGTTGCCGTCAATACCAACCGCTTCAATAATCGCGTTGGTGTGCGCATTCGAAATCTGGTGGGTCACGTAGGAATCCATGGAGTTCCATTCCCAACCCTGCTCATGAGCCTCTTCCCATGCCTCGGCAACGAGTTCCAGCCCGTACTTGAGCAAACCGGCGGCGTCGGTATTCATACCCTGATCGGCTTCGCCACCAATGCACAGATTGCGGTGTTCGGTTCCGGCACGAGAAACCGAACCCAAAATCTTGTGACCTTCTGGATGCAAATCGGAGCGACCAATCACTGCAGCTGCCGCACCCGAACCTAAGGTAAGGGTGGCAAACTGCGCCAGGACGTCGTCGCGAGTAGTGGTGGGCTGATCCAAGATGCGTAATGCGGTGCGATGCCAGGGGGAGGGATCTTCGCCGGCAACAATGAGCGCGTAATCAATAGAACCGGCATCAATCATCGATGCGGCAACGGTCATGGCGTTGACGAAACCCAGACACGCATTGGTGATATCAAATTCCAAGGTGTGTCGAGGCAAGCCCAAGCGATCGTGAATGCCTACAGCAACAGCAGGTTCAAAGTTGTCACGGGTTACAGATGCGTTAATCATGAGCCCAATGCGATCACGATCAATCCCGGCTGAAGCAATCGCTTTTTCGGCGGCACGAACGGCGCCGTCCTCAAATGTCATGTCTTCGCCCCAGCTACGGCGTTCTGCAATACCAGCTAGGCGTTCCAAAAGACCTTTGGGCATGCGCAAACGCTTGTACGTATCCGCTAGTTTCTCATCAAAAAAATTCGATGAAACAATCTCTGGGGGTAGCTCATTCTCAATGGAGAGCAACGAAGCGTTTTGGTGGCGGATATCTGAATTGGCAGTCAATGAACTCTTGCTTTCGGTGACGTGAAGGTCAACTTTGTCAGCGAAAAATAGTAAATTCGCTGAAAAATAATAAGTCTGAATACCAATACTAGTCGTACTGCCTGGGAACTTTCTTGATTTCACCCTCGGGGCAATCTCACAATGATGCAGTGCAATAATAGAGTTTCAGATTTGTTGCCGCCGGTATTTCTCAGCCACATTGCACCGCACCGCCGTCGAAGGGGAACCATGTATCTTAAGTCTTTGACTCTTCGAGGATTTAAATCTTTCGCTTCGGCAACTTCTTGTGAGCTGAGCCCGGGCATCAATGTGGTGGTCGGTCCCAATGGTTCGGGAAAGTCCAATATTGTGGACGCCTTGGCGTGGGTTTTTGGGGAACAAGGTGCTAAGTCGCTTCGAGGGGCGAACATGCAAGACGTCATCTTTGCCGGCAGCACTCAGCGCGAGCAACTAGGGCGCGCAAAAGTTGCCGTAGTTTTGGATAACTCTGAGGGCACCTTTGACGCTGGACCCGGCGATATAGAAATTGCCCGAACCATGTTTCGATCGGGCGGTTCTGAATATACCCTCAACGGGCAAACCGTACGCCGTAGCGATATTCAATCCTTGTTAGAAAAGGCAGGTATTTCTTCCCTAGAGCCCTCGACGGTGGGACAAGGGCAGATAGACCGCATTCTGCACGCCAGCCCGCAAGAGCGTCGTACCATCGTTGAAGAAGCGTGTGGTATTCACACCTACCGCCGTCGGGCAGAAAAAACCGAGCGAAAACTTGAAGCGATGAAAGCGAACCTTCACCGCTTAGAAGACCTCGAATCGGAACTGGCAACTCAACTTGCACCCCTAGCGAATCAAGCAGATACGGCGCGTTCGGCACGTCAGCTCCAAAGCGAGATTCGAGAACTCAATCAACAAATCTTGCGAGCGCAATGGCAAGAACTTGCCGACGGCGCCACCACCATCGCAGAAGCCGAGGCGCGGGTAGAGCACGATATTGCGCTAGCCCAAGAAAAGTTCACAGCCGTTCACGCTAAAGATGCCGCTTTGCGCCAGGAATCAGAACGTGCAGAACAAAATCAAAAAGCTACGCAAGCTCTGATTTCCCGGGTAGAAAAAATAATTCAACAAAACGCTTTGACTCGCACTATCGCAAATGAGCGCCTCAAAACACCGCTTACTTCACGCTCAACCGAGCTCGAAAACCAGCGAGACTCGCTAGTTCATGCCCGAGAAAAAGAGCAAGAAAAGCTGGATAACCTGCACCATCAGGAGCAACAGTCACAAGCAGAACTAGATACTCTGCACCAAAAACTGCAGCTCAAGAATGCAGAACAAGAGAAACTTCGCCAAGAAATTTCGCAAGTGAATGAGGCGCTCGAACGCCAGCGCACCGAGCGAGTGCAAGCAACCGAGCGACGCGCAGCCACCCGTGCTTATCTCAACAAAACAACCCAAGAGCTTCATTCCTGCACGCAAGAGTTGAAAAAAGCCCAACAGAACGCTCGCGAGATAGAGCAGAAAATCGCCACTGCACAACAGGCTCTCACCCAATTACAACACCAAGTGCAAGAGGCAGAAACAAAGTGCGAGAAAATTCAGAAAGAACGCCGTCGGGCACTAGAAGGCCACGAAGAACATCTGGCACAACAACAGCGCATTCAATTGGACCTCGAAAAATATCGTGCGACTTCTGCAGTGTTGCACGAGTCTATCGAGCAACAATCTAGGGCGCCGCAGAACCTCACTACGCTGTCCTCTGTTCTTAAGATTCACCAGGGATGGGAAAAAGCTGTGGGTCACGCCCTGCACCTCTTTGCCGACGCCGTGTTAGCAGAAAAAAGCCAAGAACCCGCTCACTCCACCCTCTTTACTGACGTCAAAACCACGCCCTGCAAACAGCTCCAGGAACACGCGCAGCACTATGAAGCGCACCTGCTAGAAGATCTCATCGATGCCCCACAGACGCTGGGGGCTCTTTCGCTAGAGTTCGGCAACACTCTCTTTGTTGAACACCGCGAAACAGCTCAGCGCATCGTGGCGGAGCTGGACGACGTCGTCGTGTTCGATCAAGAAGGTAACCGATGGAGCGCGGGGGCGGTGATGTATGCGCAGGAGCAAGCGCCGAATCTTATTCACTTGCAGGCAGAGTCCCAGCGGTGTCAACAACTACTTGAAGACAGCGAAAAAAATCTCAAAAAATCGCAGCATCAGCAAATAGAGCAAGAGCGCGAAATTGCTGAACTGAGAAACCACGAGAAAAAATCTGCCCACGACTTAGGACGTGTGCGCGCCGAAGCTGAAAAAAGCGCTCGCGCACAAGAGCTCGTAGTACATAGTGAAAAGGTTGCTGTAGCTGATAGCCAGCGGCTTCAACAGCGAATTCAAAAACTCGAACAAGAGGTTTCTGAGGCGCAGGGCGCTATTGAGCAGCTCACACAGATTATTGAGTCATCGCAAGAATTCGACGCCGTCAAAGAGCGGGAACAGCTCAATGAGTCACTGGAACAGGTGGCAGATGAAGTGCGGGAACTGCAAGAATCAAAAACCCGAAGCCAGATGGCAGCACAGCACCTTACTCAACAGGTTAAAGAACGCGCACAGCGTATCCAAGAGTTGCAAACGCAAAGCCAGCAGATTGAACAACAGTTAGAGCACGCTCGTCGCCAGTACCATGAGCAAAAAGATCAGCGTTTTCAAGCGAAACTAACAGTGCACAAAGCAGAACTATTGCATCAGTGCCTAGAACGCGAAATTCAGCAGTTCACGGCACCCTTGCGGCCGAATGACGAGACGTCAGAGGGAGCCGCAAATCCTCGGGAGCAGATTGCCCAAGAGCGTGAGCAGATTCAGCGACAGCTAGAACAGCTCCGGGAGCGGCAACAAGCAGTTCAGGTGCAACGTGCTACCGCCCAAGTGCAGCAAACAGCGCTCGAAGAACGCATGAAGGAGCAACTCGGTATTGATGCTCAGGCGCTCATAGCAACCTCTAGCGGACCTAGCGATGATTTTGAGCTAGGTGTTGCCCAAGAAAAGCTTGAAGCACAGAAGCAACAACTCAAAGATTTGGGAACCTATAACCCGCTGGCACTTGAAGAATACGATGCGTTAGAGCAACGTCATTCATACCTGTTTCAGCAAATAGAGGATCTCAAGAAATCCCGCATGGATATGCGGTTACTTCTCAAAGATTTACAACAGCGCATTCACGTTGCCTTTGTGGAAATATTCGCTGAAATTGCCGAGCACTTCCGCAATATCTTTCAGACGCTCTTTCCCGACGGCGAAGGCGAGCTAATACTCACTGATCCCAACGACGTGCTGAATAGCGGCATCGATATCAAGGCACGCCCCGGAGGCAAAAAGGTCAAGAGGCTCTCGTTGCTATCTGGCGGCGAGCGGACCATGGCGTCCATCGCGTTTTTGGTCGCGCTTTTTGAAGCACATCCAGCTCCGTTCTACATTCTTGACGAGGTTGAAGCTGCTCTCGATGATCGCAACTTAGATCGGGTGCTTGAGGTATTTCACAACCTACGCCAAAAGAGTCAGCTGGTGATTATTACGCATAAGCCGCGCACCGTAGAGGTAGCGGACGCTATTTTTGGCATCAGTATGCGAGCGGGGGAATCGGTGATTGTGGCGCAGAATCCTCAGCAGATGAAAGCCCAGTTGTAGGGCTATTTTCCGGTGTATTCCTCATCTGCCAATGACGACGGAAACGCTGGACGACGTCCGGGGAGCCAGCCTAGACCGGTGAATAGCAAGATGGCGCCAGAAACTGCGAAGGCAACCTGAAAACCCCACAGATCAACGAGTAGACCTGCCACCAAGGGGCCAACGATTTGCCCTAAATCGGAACACATTTGAAAAGTGGAGAGAACCGTTCCACCGGATCTAAAGTTGCCGATCACATCAGCTACCGAGGCTTGCAAAGAGGGTCCAAGCAGCCCGGTGCCAATGCCGGTGAAAACCGAAAATACGCAGAAGAGCAGGGGAGAGGGAGCCCACCCCACCGCTACTGTGGCGAGGCCTGCAATGAGTAATCCCCAAAAAATAAAGCGACGGCGTCCCCATCGGTCTGAGAGCGGTCCCGAGATATTTTGGGTGATGGCGTTACCTGCCGCGTATAAAGCGAGGGTGATTCCAGCAAGCACGGTGCCACCTGCATCCGCATCGTAATTTTGCCCAGCATGGTACTGACTCAACAGTGCCACGGCAGCGAGGGGAACCATCGAAACCCGAATGCCTAGCGCCGTCCAGCCCATGGCAAAGTTCGAAGTAAGGGCGGCTTTATAGTTTTCGAATTTCCAGGCTTCTGCCAAGGTTAAGGCAGGTTTTTGGGTCTTGGTTTGTGCCCCTTGTTGGGGAGCGTCTTTGAGATAGAAAAAGACAACGGCTGAGGCAATAAAGAGCGCCACCGCATAAATCATGAACGGAAGACGCATGCCCAGGCCTGCCATGAGCGAACCTAAAACCGGTCCCAAAATATTGCCCAATAAGAAAGAGGTGGCGTAGTAGCCGGAGATTCGCCCGCGCAGTTGTAGCGGTGCGTAGCGAACAATGAGTCCCATGGCAGAGACGGTGAACATCACCGAACCCACACCGCCAAATGCTCGAAATGCTAGAAGCGACCAGTAATCCCACGAGAACGAAACGCCGAGCGAGCTAAGCGCCACAATGAGCAAACCGGCAATATAGGTGTGCCGTTCGCCCAACTTGGTCACAATTTTTCCCGATGCCGGAGCAAAAGCCACTCGCATCACGGCAAACATGCTGACCACCAGCGCTGCAGCCATGGCGCCTACGTCAAAGCTTGCGGCGAACCGGGGGAGCACTGGGGCAATGAGTCCAAAACCTAAAGCAATGCAGAAGGCAGCAACAATCAAGACCTTAAGTTGAACTGGAACTTTAGGTTTTTCGGACGATTCTGCCGCCGTTTCGTCTGGATTCTGGGGATGGTTTCTCTCGTGCGCGGGCACAACGGGAAATTCGCCAGTATCTAGGGGGGCGGATGGGTTGGTGTGAGGCATAAATATGTATC
Organism: Rothia sp. (in: high G+C Gram-positive bacteria); assembly: GCA_030530925.1. Classification (GTDB taxonomy): domain Bacteria; phylum Actinomycetota; class Actinomycetes; order Actinomycetales; family Micrococcaceae; genus Rothia. Next base: position 6,156 of record JAUMUA010000041.1, read on the forward strand.
ATACGCGCGCTACGTTGCCACCTCCCCCAGATAAAGCAGGAGAAGCAGAGGGAATTTCGCGAGCGAAGATTTTGAGGGCTATTAATGCGTCAGTAACTGGCTTATGAGAAGCTAGAGAGGTGAATGATACCCTGACTCTAATTTTGTATATCGTCTTGGGCGTAGCCATTTTGGGTGGTGTGCTGGCGGTTCTCTTACGCGGACCAAAAGCTCCCCGAGGTGGATACGACTCCACACGAGACGTCAATGACCCCGGTTCATCAGGCGACGCCGTCACTACTATTGAGCGTCCAGCCCCTGCGGGCGGACGATTGGTGCGTCTGCGCGAGCGCTTATCGCGATCGAACAATTTGCTGGGTAAGGGATTGCTCGCCCTTCTCTCTCGAGATCGCATCGATCAAGATGTGTGGGATGAAGTCGAGGAAACCTTGCTCATGGCAGACCTTGGCTCTGGGCCTTCAGAGCGTTTGGTAGCCGCCTTACAACAGCGTGTTCGCGTTGAAGGTACCGAAAACCCCGCACATGTGAAGCAAATGCTTCATGAAGAACTGCTCAAAATTGTGGGACCCGATGTTGACCGAACCCTCAAGCTTGAGGGCGAGAACGGCAACCCCGGTGCAGTGCTGGTGGTGGGCGTCAACGGCGTCGGTAAAACGACGACGGTGGGCAAGCTCGCCCGTGTGATGGTGGCTGAGGATAAGTCCTTGGTTCTTGGTGCAGCTGATACTTTCCGTGCAGCGGCAGCGGATCAGCTCCAAACCTGGGGTGATCGCGTGGGTGTGCAGACCGTTCGTTCTGAGAAGGACGGCGCGGACCCCGCTTCTGTGGCATTTGAAGCTATCAAGACTGCCAAAGAGCAACACGTTGATACCGTCATGATCGATACCGCAGGTCGCTTGCAGAATAAGGCTGGCCTCATGGATCAGCTGGGCAAGATTAAACGTGTGGTTGAAAAAGAAGCTCCGGTGACTGAAGTTCTGCTCGTTATTGATGCCACCACTGGCCAAAACGGCATGATTCAGGCCAAGGTTTTTGCTGAGGTCGTCAACATCACCGGTATCGTGCTCACCAAACTTGACGGTTCCGCTAAGGGTGGCATCGTGGTAGCCATTCAGGAAGAATTGGGTGTGCCCGTCAAGCTCGTTGGTTTGGGTGAGGGTCCCGATGATTTGGCACCATTCAATGCTAAAGATTTTGTGGATGCTTTACTCGATTAACTCATAAACCATACAGAGCGGGAGTATAGGTGGAATCTCATATGAGATTCCACCTATTTTTTTAACACATTCTCTATCAATCATATGATAGAGAACACTTTATGGGGAGGTGTAACTTTCTAGAAACAAAGCCGGCAACATACTTTACATGAGTGAAACTCTGAATCATCGTGGCAGAAACAACAGGAGATAAAAATTGTAAAAGTGCAAAAGTAATATTGCCAGAACTCAATTACAAAAGAGGTATTTAACATGGAGTTATCGGCATCGAACGTCTGGACTATTTTGGCAGCCAGTTTAGTTCTCTTGATGACGCCGGGACTGGCATTTTTTTATAGTGGCATGACGCGCGCTAAAGCTGCTTTGAACATGATTATGATGTCTATGATTTCCATGGGGTTAGTGAGCATGGTGTGGGCATTGTGGGGGTATTCCGCTATAAGTGGAGATGCAATGATTTCAGAATTTATCGGATCACCCTTTGCAAATTTTGGGTTAACAAAGATTCTGCATGATTCCCCGCAAGATTTACTCACGGTGGGTTATTCAGCCACATTTGCTATTATCGCCGTAGCCATTGTTTCTGGCTCGGTAGCAGACCGCACTAGGTTTTCATCCTGGGTTATCTTCATACCCCTATGGATTACCGCCGTATATTGCCCGTTGGCCTATATGGTTTGGGGCGGAGGTTTCTTTAGTGAAGAGGGTTGGTTTGGAAGAACTTTTGGTGAGCCCATCGACTTCGCCGGCGGGTTGGTAATCCACATTAATGCGGGTATAGCTGGTTTGATTCTTGCCATAGTTTTAGGCGCCCGTCAGGGGTTCGGAAAAGATCCCAATCACCGGCCCCATAACCTTCCCTTTGTGATGCTCGGTGCAGCAATCTTATGGTTTGGCTGGTTTGGGTTTAATGCCGGTGCTGCTGAAGATGCCTCTCAAGCAGGGTTAATTTGGATAAACACGTTGTTAGCCCCTTGTGCTGCCATGAGTGGTTGGTCCGTTCTTGAGCGTGTGCGGGATGGACATGCTACTTCATTAGGTCTTGCCTCGGGGATTGTGGCTGGTTTGGTGGGAATTACTCCAGCATGTGCAAATGTCTCTCCGTTAGGTGCTATGGCTATAGGCCTTCTCTGCGGAGTTGCTTCAGCATGGGCTGTAGGGATCAAATACAAGGTGGGTTATGATGACTCCCTAGATGTAGTAGGTGTTCACTTAGTCTCAGGCATTGTGGGAACTTTAGCAATTGGTCTTTTTGCTATTCCTTCTGCCGGTGAAGCAGGGTTATTTTATGGCGGAGGGGCTCGGTTACTAGGTACTCAGTTAAGTGCTTCGGTCTTAGCCATTCTTTACAGCGCCATAACAACAATCGTAGTTGTTCTGATTGTTAATAAAATTTTGCCAATGAGAGTTTCTCCCCAGCAAGAAATTCAGGGTATTGATTTGAGTCAGCATGCTGAAACTGCGTATTCCTTCGCTCAGGGTGCTTCAGGTACATTTAGCGTCAACCGAAGAGAAAAGATTCAATAATGAAACTTATAACAGCGATTGTTCAACCAGAACGTTTTCTTGATATTCGGGGGGCATTAGAACTCTTTGGTGTACAGGGGATGACAGTCTCAGAGGCACAGGGTTATGGTCAGCAGCTCGGACATATTGAGGTCTATCGAGGCAAAGAATATGAAGTAAATTTGCTCCCTAAAGCTCGTATTGAAATTCTAACTACAGAAGATCGTGTGCAGGAAATTATAGAAGTTATTATGAATGCAGCACATACAGATTCTTCTGGGGATGGGAAAATCTGGGTGACTCATATAGATGAAGTCGTTCGCATTCGAACAGGTGAGCGTGGGAATTCAGCTGTTTAGAATTCCGCGAGGGAAGACCTTCTTTTTTCAATCCTCATAGCGAATATTGACAGATGATTGCCTATGCCTTCACGCTATGCGTTATTCTTAGAAGTTGATTAGAAATGTAGAGGTTCTTCCTCCCACCCCAACTTCGAAAGTGGTTCACGGCTCGTGTTCAATTCACTCTCCGATCGCCTGACAAATACCTTTAAGAATTTGCGAGGCAAGGGTCGTCTCACTGAGGCCGACATTGATGCAACAGTTCGCGAAATTCGTCGCGCGCTTCTTGATGCGGACGTCGCTGTACCTGTCGTTCGTGAGTTTGCCGCGCACGTCAAGGAGCGCGCTTTAGGGCAAGAAGTTGCCGAGGCGCTGAATCCTAGCCAGCAGATCGTCAAGATTGTTAACGAGGAACTCAAGGCAATTTTGGGCGGCGAGACTCGCCGTATCAACATGGCTAAGAGCGGCCCCACCATCATCATGCTTGCAGGTTTGCAAGGTGCCGGTAAGACCACTTTGGCAGGTAAGCTCGCGTTTTGGCTCAAGAACCAGGGTCACACTCCCATGTTGGTGGCATCTGACTTGCAGCGCCCCAATGCGGTGAACCAGCTCAAGGTTGTGGGTGAGCGCGCAGGCGTCCCAGTTTATGCACCACATCCCGGCGTTACCTCAGAATTTGATACCCCTACCGGTAACCCAGTTCAGGTAGCTGAGGACGGTGTCAACGAGGCTCGCGCCAAGCTACACAACGTGGTTATCGTCGATACCGCTGGTCGTTTGGGTGTGGACGCTGAGCTCATGCAGCAGGCGCGCGATATTCGTAACGCGATTAACCCTCATGAAGTTCTGTTCGTCATTGATGCGATGATCGGTCAGGACGCCGTCAACACCGCGCTCGCCTTCAACGAGGGCGTAGATTTCACCGGCGTCGTGCTTTCTAAGCTGGACGGCGACGCTCGCGGCGGTGCGGCTCTATCGGTTGCATCGGTAACAGGCAAGCCCATTATGTTTGCCTCCACCGGTGAGGGTGTTAAAGACTTCGAGCAGTTCCATCCAGATCGCATGGCTTCCCGCATCTTGGACATGGGCGATGTTCTGACCCTGATTGAGCAAGCAGAGGCTAGCTGGGACAAGAACGAAGCCGATCGCATGGCGAAGAAGTTCATGGATCAAGAAGACTTCACTTTTGATGACTTCTTGGCTCAGATGCAGCAGATTCGCAAAATGGGCTCCATGAAGAAGATGCTCATGATGATGCCCGGTGCCGCGCAGATTCGTCAGCAACTCGAAAACTTTGATGAAAAAGAGATTGATCGCGTTGAGGCTATTGTTCGTTCAATGACCCCTCACGAACGCGTTGCGCCCAAGATTATTAACGGCTCCCGTCGTGCTCGTATTGCTAAGGGTTCTGGCGTTACTGTTTCTGAAGTGAATCAGTTGATGGAGCGTTTTGCTCAGGCTCAGAAGATGATGAAGAAACTAGCTTCTGGAAATATGGCGGGCATGCCCGGCGGTATGCAGATGCCTGGTATGGCTGCCGTTGGAGGAGCTAAGAAAAAGGGCAAAGGCAGGAATAATAATAAGAAAGCCCGCTCCGGTAATCCTGCCAAGCGCGCACAGCAGATCCAGGCTGCGCAACAAAAGCAGGTCACGGGTTCGTCCTTTGGTCAGAGTGCTAACCAAGACTTCAACATGGATGATATGAACTTGCCCAAGGGCTTTGAAAAGTTCCTCGGTGGCGATAAATAAGTACGTTCTCTAAAAATTAGGGGGTTCAGCTTCTGTACGAAGCTGAACCCCTTATTTGTTGCTGACCTTAAATTGCGCTGTGAGAGTGCAAGCGGCAGTGAAGATGTATAAACAGCGCTTAGTTAGTTATGTTAGAAACACGAATGTTTTTTAGATAACGAAAGGCTAAAGAACTGTGGCAGACACGTATCTTTCCCATGATGAGCTGGTCCAATTTATTGCGACTCTTCCCACTCGCAGACTCGCCTCTGCTGCTCTGATTCGTGATGAAAAGAATCGGTTGCTGGCAGTTAAGCCCAATTATCGCGATGGCTGGGCACTTCCCGGCGGAACCGTAGAGGCAGGCGAAGCACCCAAGCAAGGTTGTTTTCGAGAGGTGTTGGAAGAAGTGGGACTTGACCTAATTCCCGGACGCGCCCTGCTCATTTATCACGGGTTGAATATGGGGGTTTGGGGCGATTCAACGTATTACATCTATGACGGCGGTCAGATTGAATCCACTGCTAACATCACACTTCAAGAAGAAGAGCTCCTAGAATACCGCTGGATTGAACCAACAGAACTATCTGAGTACTTTGGCGCTGGGTTTGCGAGCCGACTGCTGGCTTGTTTTGAAGCCCTTTCCACCGGTGAAACTCTGGAGATGAGCTCTGCAGATTCCTAGGCAAAACCTGCCAATCATCTTCTTCTGAGAACAAATTTAACAAGGATTATTTTTAAGAATGTCAGATTCTTCAAGCAACGCTGAACAGCCACTGACTGATGATCAGCTGATGACCTCTTGGACCCGCATCACTTTAGATTTTGGTGATCCGGGTTATGAGGTTGCGGCTGAGGATCTAGAAGGGGACGAAAACCCTTCCGATCATCTTCGCCAAGAAATCGAAGAGATGATTGGAGCGATTCGTCAGGCTACTCAAAAAAACGGTGCTAACGATCAAGAACTTGTCACCGATATTTCTGATTTTGAACTCACCGAAGAGATTTTTCAAAAGATGCTCGAGGAATCTGATACCGATTCGGTTCCTGAGGCTGAACAGGTGACGTCAGATGAAGATTCTGCAGAACCAATCTTAGAAACCGAACTCGATGCTGATCAAGAAATAGACGCTGAGTTTGAAAAGCGTGTTGCCGAGGCGACTACCGACGACGTCGTTCAAGCGCTGTTACTTGCAGCGGTAGATTTACCTGAAATCATGGTCTACGAAGCCGATGAGCAGCACGTTGATGTTTATGTGCTCACTATCGAACTTGAGAACGATATTTTTGTAACAGCCCATTTGGGGGAGGACTCTAAGATTCGCCCGGGAACGGACATTGAAGAGTTCACCTCAAAGTTGCTCGATGAACTTCCCGCTCGCGGGGGACTCTGCGCCGATCAGCAGTCATATAGTTTTACCGCCCCTGTTACTGCTTTGGGTGAGGATTTTACGGTGGACGCCGATGCGCAGGTGGCAGCCCTGATCGAGTTGGAGATGCCTGAAATTCCGGTCTTGGTGGCACAGACTTTTGTGACCTCTCCTGTTGAGGTGGCCCCTGCAGATAACGGTTGGTCTTTGGTACACACCGATCCTTTCTCCATGGTTAATTTGCTGCAAAATTTGCAGAAGCCGGCGATTGTGGCGGAGTCGACGGGAACTCACCATCATTTGGCGTTTATTACACCGGACAGTAAAGACGACGCCGCGTCCTCTGATTCTGCTCAGTGGAGCGAGTGGATCAATAAAGTTGTGGGAGATCCGCAGCCGCAACGAGACCAAGACGGTCATGTGATTGATTTGGTGTGGGGTCCGGCTAAAGTTCAAACCCGTTATTTGCCGCAGGGCTCGTTTGCTATTGACACTTTATGGATGTTGCCCGGCGTACTTCCCGAGCCCCTAAACTTTGTGCAAATGAGCGACCAAATTGAGAACCTCACCTGGTTTTACGGTTTGGACGAGAGCGGCACCCGTCGTCTGCGCAATTATGTTGAGGATTCCCAGTCCGAGTTGGGCATGGAATCGGTGCTACAACTTTTGCAAATCCCTGATGAGCTCTCCAAGATTGCTCAGGGACGATTAGATATTGAAAATTTGCCCGGTCATCGAACTCTGATGCCCAGCATGAATTCTTTGCAGACGTTGCGTGAGTCGGTAGCGGCTTACCCCAACGGCACTGATGCCATGTCACGCGCCAGCCGCGCCCTGCTCAACCGTCCGTGGGTCTTTACTGCCGACGTCGTCGCCCAGCTTGGTGTATCTGGTGTGCTGGCGGCCATGGCATCTCGTCGTTTTCAACGAGGGGAGTCGGCACGCACTCCGGCGGTGTTGGCTGCCCTATTTGCCAGCGTGGGAATAACAGAGTTTGCCATTGGTAGAGCCTATAAGAATTATCAGCAGAAGAATTCTGCGGGTTTGTCCTCGCAATCTGGTCTTGACTCTGAGGCGTCTTCATTGATGGATGAGCTTCACGAAAATTATGAAGCTCAGAATGTGCGAGGATCTGCAACCTTTATGCAGCATGTTGAACGCTTGAGTGAGAAAGCAAAACAAAAGTCGTGGAAGCAGATCAAACGATTCTTTGGCGAGTAGAATCACAAAACGATCTACTTCGATTAAATCTTTGATGATAGGGGAGCACTATGGCTCTGAACGACGTTGCCCACGGCGCCGTTGCTAAGAAAGTTGAACTTCTGCAACACGATTTTTTGCGGTTTGCAGTACGAGCTGCATTAGCGGGTATCTACCTAACGCTTGCCACCGCATTTGCCGGCGTTGCTGGTCAAGCAGTAGAGGCGCACGTTAAGGGTCTAGGCTCGTTGGTCTTCGCGTTCCTCTTTGGCATTGGGCTCTTTGCCATCATTGCTCTGAATGCTGAATTGGCAACGGGAAATATGATGTTTGGTTCCTTTGGCGCCACCACTCGCCAAATTTCCTGGGGCAAAGCAATATGGCTGGTGGTTTGTACTACCTTGCTTAACCTGCTGGGTTGTGTTTTGGTAGCGCTATTGCTGAGCCAATCAGCAAAATTTGCCACCATGAATGACACCCATTTCATCTCTGTTATTACCGAGGGCAAACTTCATAAGAGCATGTGGGGTGCCTTCGTCGAAGGAATTGGTGCGAACTTCGTGGTCAACATGGCAATTATTGGTGCAAGCTATTGCAAAGATTATGCTTCCAAGTTCATCACCGTGGTGTCGTTTTTGGCAGTGTTTGTGGGGCTCGGTCTGGAACACGTCATTGCTAACTTCTCGCTTATGACGATTACCCTTTTTGCTTCAGATCCGTTGCCGGCATCATTCTCAACCGGTGCGGTACTAACTAATTGGCTCATGGTCTGGCTAGGAAACTTTGTGGGCGGCGGAGTGCTCATGGGATGCGTTTACGCTTGGCTCAATAAGACTCCCTACGTGTACAAAGATTAATCCAGGAATACCACGACAGACATTGTGAAAAACACAGTAGCTTTACGGTGCAAACTCTGGATTTAAGACCGTAGCTCTGGCATACTTTTTCAGGTACTCGATGAGTGCGGTCCCTCTCACCCGCACGTCATGGTGTTCATAGAGGGATTGAGGACGGCCGGCCCCACCGGCGCAGAATCAAAACCTCGCAGAATTAATAGAAACAGGAGAGTCCACAAAAGTGGCTGTTAAAATTCGTCTAAAGCGTATGGGCAAAATCCGCGATCCTCGCTACCGCGTAGTAGTGATGGACTCACGCAAGAAGCGTGACGGTCGCGCGATTGAAGAGATTGGCATCTACCAGCCAACCGAGCAGCCTTCGCTCGTGCAGATCGATTCAGAGCGTGCACAGTACTGGCTTTCAGTAGGCGCACAGCCTTCTGACCAGGTTCTTGCATTGCTCAAGCTCACCGGTGACTGGGCACAGTTCAAGGGTGAAAAGTCAGAGGCAACTCTAAAGCCTGTTGACTCAAAGCCTGAATTCGTTGTTCCTGAAAAGGGTTCAGTAATTCTTCCTGAAGCTATCACTCCTAAGGGTGAAGAAAAAGCTGAAGAATCAACTGAATCTGAAGCACCAGCAGCTGAAGAGTCTGCAGAAGAAGCAGCTGAATAATCATGTTGGCTGATGCACTCGAGCATCTCGTTCGAGGAATTGTCAGTAATCCTGATGACGTTCAGGTACGTTCGCGTTCAGGACGTCGTGGAGAAACACTCGAAGTTCGGGTGAACTCCGCAGACCTCGGTCGAGTTATTGGTCGTCAAGGTCGCACAGCGAACAGTGTTCGTACTGTTATTGATGCAATCAATGACGGCGAATATGTTCGTGTTGATGTGGTTGACACTGACCGCAAACGCTAACTGATGTACAGCGCCTATGCTGTTGAAGCCTATGCCCCGTACTCCTTTGGGAGTGCGGGGCTTTGCTCTACCTTGAGTGAGAACTAGTAGTATTTAGACTGAATTGACGTATTAGTCGTATGACAAGAAGGAGCGTTTTAGTGCAGGTATTGGTAGCAAGGCTTGGCAAGCCCCATGGGATTCGCGGGGAAGTCACTGTGCAGCTCTTTACAGACGCCCCACAGTCGCGCTTTGTAGCAGGCGAAGTATTCTCCATTGAGAATTTCGATTCTAAATCTGCTATCGCCCAAATTGCTCCTGCCGGGGAACTCACGGTGGCAAGTGCGCGCTGGAACAAAAAGATTCTGGTCGTGAAATTTGAAGAGATCAAGAGCCGTAATGACGCCGAATTGGCGCGTGAGACCCGCATTGTCTTCGATTCCGAGGAAATCAGCGATGACGAGGGAATCTACGAACATGATGTTTTGGATCTGCCCGTTTATCTGCTGAGTGAATTGGCAGAGGGCGAGCTGCCTTCTGGCGCCGGTGTAGGTGTTGTGAGCGGTTTGCAAACTTTGCCCACCCAAGACTTGTTATTGATTAAGTTGCACAACGGTACTGAAGCCATGATTCCTTTTGTGGAGGAATTAGTGCCAGAACTTGA
>JAUMUA010000042.1:0-3282 GCA_030530925.1 Rothia sp. (in: high G+C Gram-positive bacteria)
GAACCGTAACCAGTCCCGGTTGTTTAGCCCAACCGGCAAAAGGAGCGCCGTCATAAGCTAAATCTATTCTTACTCGCTGTTTATAAGTATCAGCCGGCTCTGCGCTGTCCATGTTCACTCCTTAAATGAAAGTTGCCGCTCACAATATTATTGTGAGCGGCAACCACTAGCTAATTGCTACAGATTCAGAATTATTCTGAAACCTTCTGTGCAGCTTCGCCACCGGCAGGTGCGTAACCTGCAGCTTTAGCTGATTCAGCGTTGTCGAACCAGATTTCAGCTTTGGTGGATGAGTACCAGCGTGAACCAGGTACGTGGTACTTCATTGAGTCAGAGTTACCCTTGACTTCAAAGCCCTCGGGAGCTTCACCGGATTCAAGAGGTGCATGTGAACCTGCAGGAAGATCTGATGAAGTTGTAGCAGTCTCAGAAGCAACAGAAGCAGGAGCTTCAGTCTTAGCTTCTTCAACAGGAGCTGACTTCTCAGCAACCTGGGTAGCTTCTGCAACAGCAGCTGAAGAAGCAACAGGCTCCATGACCAATTCGATAACAGCCATAGGAGCGTTATCGCCCTTACGGTTACCGATCTTGGTGATGCGGGTGTAGCCACCGGGGCGCTCAGCCATTGCAGGAGCAATAACGGTGAAGAGTTCGTGAACAACTGACTTGTCAGTCATTGAACGCAAAACGCGACGGCGTGCAGCCAAGTCACCCTTTTTAGCGAAGGTGATGAGGCGTTCTGCAACGGGGCGCATACGCTTTGCTTTGGTCACGGTGGTGGTGATGCGCTTGTGTTCAAACAACTGCTGTGACAAGTTGTTGAGCATCAAACGCTCATGGGTTGGGCTACCGCCGAGGCGGGGACCCTTAGTGGGAGTAGGCATAATTATTTCTCCATGGAATTACAGTTCCATCTTCTCCATCATGGAGCATTGGAACCAAGCTTTTGACGTTATGAGTGAACCTTTTGAGGTTCATTCGACGCGAAATGTTAGATGTCGCCGTAGCCGTCTTCGTCATCGCGCAGGCGAGCTGCAAGGTCAAATCCGGGAGGTGAGTCCTTGAGTGCAAGACCGAGCTCGGTGAGCTTTGCCTTGACCTCATCGATTGACTTAGCACCAAAGTTACGAATATCCATCAAATCAGCTTCGCTACGACCAACAAGCTCACCCACAGTGTGGATGCCTTCGCGCTTGAGGCAGTTGTACGAACGGACGGACATTTCGAGGTCTTCGATAGGTAACGCAAGATCTGCAGCCATTGATTCATCAGCAGGTGATGGACCAACTTCAATACCTTCAGCTGCAGTATTAAGCTCGCGTGCCAAACCGAAGAGTTCAACAAGGGTGCTACCTGCTGATGCAACAGCATCGCGAGGAGCAATAGCTTCCTTGGTTTCGACATCCAAAGTGAGGGAGTCGAAGTCAGTGCGCTGCTCAACACGGGTTGCATTCACGCGGAATGTAACCTTCAAAACTGGCGAGTAGATGGAGTCAACCGGAATACGGCCAACTTCACCATCAATGCTCTTGTTCTGAGCTGCCGAAACGTAGCCGCGGCCACGTTCGATGGTTAGCTCAGCGTCAAAGTTTGCTCGCGAGTTAAGGGTTGCAATGTGAAGATCCTGGTTATGGATTTCCACGCCTGCAGGAACCTCGATGTCTGCTGCGGTGAGCTCACCTTCACCCTGCATACGCAGGTAGGCAACTACGGGTTCGTCGTTTTCAGATGAAATTGAAAGCTTCTTGAGGTTCAAGATGATTTCAGTGACATCTTCAGTGACACCCTCAACAGTGCTGAATTCATGCAACACACCGTCGATGCGGATGCTGGTAACAGCGGCACCGGGGATTGATGAGAGCAGGGTTCGACGAAGCGAGTTACCCAGGGTGTAGCCGAAGCCCGGTTCAAGGGGCTCGATGGTGAAGCGAGAGCGGTTTTCCGCAACTACTTCTTCACTCAAAGTGGGGCGCTGTGCAATAAGCACGATGTTTCCTTTCGGTGAGCATCCGCTATATGAGCTCACGGGGTTGGGAAAACAAGGGATAAGGAAGCAGACGAAGCAGTCTGTCCAATGATCACCTAGCCGTTGGCTGGGTAACCGCCCGGACGAATCCGGGAGACGGCATCAATTAGACGCGACGGCGCTTCGGAGGACGGCAACCGTTGTGTGCAACGGGAGTAACGTCCTGAATCGAACCAACTTCGAGGCCGGTAGCCTGAAGTGAACGGATTGCGGTTTCGCGACCTGAACCCGGGCCCTTAACGAAAACGTCTACCTTGCGAACACCGTGTTCCTGAGCGCGCTTCGCAGCGGTTTCAGCAGCCATCTGTGCAGCATAAGGAGTTGACTTACGTGAGCCCTTGAAGCCCATTTCGCCAGCTGAGGACCATGAGATAACAGCACCTGAAGGATCGGTAATCGAAACGATGGTGTTGTTAAAGGTTGACTTGATGTGTGCCTGACCGGCAACAATATTTTTGCTTACCTTGCGGCGGCTAGTTTTACGTGCCGCTGCACGAGTCTTGGGAGGCATTTATTGATTCTCCTACAAAGGTTTCTTTTGAATAGCGTTGGTGCAACAAGAAATGTTGAACTGAGACAACGCGTTATTACTTCTTCTTACCAGCGACAGTACGCTTGGGACCCTTGCGGGTACGTGCGTTGGTTTTGGTGCGCTGACCGTGGACAGGAAGGCCACGGCGGTGACGAACGCCCTGGTAGCTACCGATTTCAACCTTGCGGCGGATATCTGCAGCAACTTCACGGCGAAGGTCACCTTCAACCTTGTAGTTACCTTCGATGAAGTCACGAAGTGAAACGAGCTGCTGATCGGAAAGATCCTTAACTCGGATGTCGGGGCTAACACCAGTTGCCTCGAGTGCTTCGTGCGCACGGGTCTTGCCCACGCCATAGATGTAAGTAAGAGCTACTTCCACGCGCTTTTCGCGGGGAAGATCGACTCCGGCGAGACGTGCCATAGTGGCTGTTCTCCTTGTTTGTTTCAGAGGTCTGCGGCATCACTGCCTAAGCGATTGCTTAGTCCCCGGCCTCTGGGTCCGAGGGTATCCCCACTAAAATTAGTGAGGAGCGGTGCCTATATCATTTCCATCTCAAGAGTGAGATGACTAGCAGAAGCTAGAGCTAATTAGCCCTGGCGCTGCTTGTGACGCGGGTTTTCGCAGATCACCATGACCTTGCCATTGCGGCGGATCACTTTGCACTTATCGCAGATCGGCTTAACGCTCGGCTTGACCTTCATCGCATTCCTTTGCGTTGAT
>JAUMUA010000042.1:3382-15355 GCA_030530925.1 Rothia sp. (in: high G+C Gram-positive bacteria)
ATCGCAGATCGGCTTAACGCTCGGCTTGACCTTCATCGCATTCCTTTGCGTTGATTGCAATTATTTGCATTTACTGATGTTCGGGATAAGAGGTTTCCGTTGGAACACGTTACCCCCTTTACACAATCTAAACGCCGCTACATATGAGCGACGTTCATACCGTGTTTATTTGTAGCGGTAAACGATACGACCACGGGAAAGGTCGTAAGGCGACAATTCCACGACAACTCGGTCCTCAGGCAGGATTCGAATGTAGTGCTGACGCATCTTGCCTGAGATGTGTGCTAGAACTTTGTGTCCGTTATCTAGCTCAACGCGGAACATCGCGTTGGGTAGAGCTTCTACAATAGTTCCTTCAATCTCAATGACGCCGTCTTTCTTGGCCATATCCTCCGCTAACGTCGGTGTTTACAACGTCCGTTATAAACAACAATTAATACTTGAATCGTCTTTGAGCGCGCACATAGTACGCGGTAGAGACAACCAACTAATAAGTGTACGGGAAGAAAATGAAAATGTTAACTGGTTATCCGTCACATTCATATTCTTCCCGCACTTTTACTCCTGAGCAGCCAACTGGCCACACGCACCATCGATGTCAGAACCGCGGGATGAAGCGCAGATTTCCCGAGCGCGCGAGGAACAAGAAATCAAGCGCAATGGGATACCCGCGCTCCCCTTATTCCTGAGCAGCCAACTGGCCACACGCACCATCGATGTCAGAACCGCGGGTATCCCGCAACGTCGTCGGAATTCCGTGGGCTCGGAGGCGTTCGATGAAGTTTTGTTCGACGCCTTTTCGAGATGCCGTCCATTTAGAGCCAGGAGTTGGGTTGAGCGGAATCGGGTTCACGTGCACCCAGCCGCGTCCTCGCTGGGCAAGTTTTTTGCCGAGGAGATCTGCGCGCCAGCCTTGATCGTTAATGTCTTTGATCAATGCGTATTCGATAGAAACACGACGGCCAGTGGTTCGGTAGTAGCTGTAGGCAGCGTCTAGTGCTTCGTCTACTTTCCAGTGCGTGTTGATGGGAATGAGTTCATCGCGCAATTCATCATCGGGGGCATGCAAAGAGAGCGCTAGGGTAATGGGTAGTTTTTCCATTTCGAATTTACGCATACCCGGAACCAAGCCCACCGTGGACATCGTAATGCCGCGTGCTGAAATTCCTAGACCCTCTGGTGAGGGATCAATGAGACGGTGTACCGCTCCCATGGTGCGCTTGTAGTTAGCAAGTGCTTCGCCCATGCCCATAAAAACGATATTAGAAACGCGTAGCGGGCGAGTGTCTTCAAAGCCGTCCTCAGCTTGTTCGATACCCTTCATGTTTTTGAGGTAGCGCGCACCTGCCACCACTTGCTCTACGATTTCCGCTGTCGAGAGATTGCGGGTGAGTCCTTGTTGCCCCGTTGCGCAGAACGGGCAGTTCATACCGCAACCAGCTTGCGAAGAAATGCACATCGTAACGCGGTTTTCATAGCGCATGATCACTGACTCAACCATTGCGCCGTCAAAAAGACGGTGCACAATCTTGAGGGTATCTCCCCCGTCGGCTTCCAGGGTGCGAACGTTGGTGAGCAACTTAGGCATGGCCTTTCCTACCATTTCTTCGCGATCTGCCGCGGGAAGGTCAGTCATAAGAGCCGGATCGTCCACTAAACGCTCAAAGTAGTGCTTTGAGAGCTGCGATGCACGGAACGGTTTGTACCCCAGCTCTTCGAGGAACTTACGGCGTCCTTCCATATCAAAGTCTGCGATGTGCGCAGGAGGCTGTTCACGACGAGGTGCCTTGAGAGCAATTTGTCCAGGCTCAGGACGCAGGCTTGAAATCTCAACAGGAACCTTAGTGGTCTCCGTCATTGATATCCTTTCGGGTCCCTCTCACAGAGGGCAAATAGTAAAAGTGCTTAGGCGGGAATGGGCTTGACGGTCACGCCGAGTTTTGAAAGTTCAGAGGCGCCGCCGTCTTCGGCAGTGAGAACCCAAATACCTTCAGAGTGGAAAGCAACCGAATGCTCCCACTGGCAGGCGTCTCCCCCGTCGTTGGTCTTAATGGTCCAATCATCTGCCAGCACGTGAGTTTCGATGGAGCCGGTGACTAGCATGGGTTCGATGGCTAGCGCCATTCCCTTTTTGATGCGCGGCCCTAAGTCGCGGGCGGCGTAGTTCAGAACATCGGGAGCCATGTGCATTGAAGTGCCGATTCCATGACCCACAAAATCTTCGATAATTCCGTATTTATCACCGGTCTCGCTACGTACGAAATCTTCAATGGCTACGCCAATTTCGCCTACTTTTCGTGCTGAAGCGGCTGCCGCAATTCCGTGCCATAGAGCGGCGCGAGTAATTTCGGATAGCTCCTGACGCTTCGCAGAGGCGTTTCCCACCATCACCGTGCGAGCTGAATCGCCGTTCCATTTCTTCCCCGTTTGAGGGTCGGTGACGATTGCTCCGCCGTCGATTGAGATCATGTCGCCGTCAAGAAGCTCGCGAGATCCCGGGATCCCGTGCACTACCTCGTCGTTAACCGAGGCGCAGATGGTGGCGGGGTAATCGTAATACCCGAGGAAGTTCGACGTCGCATTATTCTCGGTTAGAACTGCACGAAACGCTTGATCGAGTTCAGCAGTGGTCTTACCCGGAGCAACCGCAGCGACCGCGGCATCTAATGCTCGGGAAGTAATCACACCAGCTTGTGCCATCCAGGCTAGTTGAGCATCAGTTTTGTACTCGATACGTCGCAACGGTTCTCCTTTATTCACTACCAACAAGTTTTTAGCCGGCAAACTTAACAATCATGCTTAAAAAGTAAGTGCCTCCGCAATGACCGGAGGCACAGTACTTTAGATATTTATTTCAATGCGTCAAGAATACGAGCGGTGACTTCGTCAATCTCGCCCAAACCGTTGACCTCTTTGATGAGGCCGCGTTCACGATAAATCGCCAACAGCGGTTCGGTTTCTTGTTCGTACACCGAAAGACGATGACGGATTACTTCCTCGTTATCATCAGTACGGCCCTGTTCTTGAGCGCGACCCAAAAGACGCTGCACCAATTCATCGTTATCTGCAATCAGCAAGAGTACGCGGTCAATTTCTTGACCCATCTCAGAGAGAATGGTGTCTAGTTCATGAACCTGCGAGGTGTTGCGGGGGTAACCGTCGAGCAAGAAGCCGCCCTGAGCATCGTCCTCAGCCAAACGCGCACGAACCATATTGTTCGTAACTGAGTCAGGAACCAAGTTTCCTGAGTCAATGTAGCTCTTGGCTTCTTTACCGAGCTCAGTTTCTTCCTTGATATTCTTGCGGAAAATATCACCGGTCGAAATAGCAGGAATGGAAAGTTCGTCAGCAATCTTGACAGCTTGGGTGCCTTTGCCAGCACCGGGAGGTCCAATAATGAGCAAACGATTCATCGTAGCAATCCTTCGTAATGACGTTGTTGAAGTTGAGCATCAATCTGCTTGACGGTGTCAAGCCCGACGCCGACCACGATTAGTAGCGAAGCGCCACCAAACGGGAAATTCTGATTTGCGTTGAAAAGTACCAGTGCAATGAGCGGAATCATCGCAACAATTGCTAGATATAGAGCACCTGGCAAAGTAATACGGTTCAACACATAAGTTAGGTAGCGCTCGGTGGGACGCCCTGCACGAACACCGGGAATGAACCCACCGTACTTTTTCATGTTTCCGGCTACTTCTTCGGTATTGAACGTAATGGAAACGTAGAAGTACGCAAAGCCCAAGATCAGCAAGAAGTACAAAGCGATGTACAGCGGGTGATCGCCCTTAACTAGATAGTTATTAATCCAGTTGACCCACTCTGGAGGCGCAGTGCCATCGGAAGGAGTATTAAACTGGGCGATTAGTCCTGGAATCATCAAGAGCGATGACGCGAAAATCAAAGGGATAACGCCGGCCATGTTGACCTTCAAGGGAATATAAGTTGAAGTTCCGCCTATGGTGCGTCGACCAATCATACGTTTTGCGTATTGCACTGGGATGCGACGCTGAGATTGCTCCACAAAGACCACCGCAACAACGACCAAAAGGCTGACCGCACAAACAGCAGCAAAGATGCCCCAACCCTTAGAAGTTGCGATACTTCCCATAGCAGTGGGGAAAGATGCGGCAATAGAGGTGAAAATCAACAGCGACATACCATTACCCACCCCCTTTTCGGTGATCTGCTCGCCTAGCCACATGATGACGCAGGTACCGGCAGTAAGGGTAATAATGATCAACAGAATATTGATTAACCCATCATCGGGGATAATCGGAAGCGCACAATTACCTAACAAGGCGCCAGAGCGTGCCAAAGAAATAATGGTCGTAGAGTTCAAAAGCGCCAGCAAAATCGTTAGGTAACGAGTGTACTGAGTGAGCTTAGTTTGACCCTGTGCGCCCTCTTCATGTAGCTCCTGGAATCGGGGAATGACCACGCGCAAAAGCTGAACGATAATAGAGGCCGTAATATAAGGCATCACGCCCAGAGCAAAAATTGATAGCTGCAATAAAGCGCCACCACTGAATAGGTTCACCATGTCGTAGATGCCACCGGTTGTATGACCCATAGCAAGACACTGTTGAACGTTGCCGTAAGAAATACCGGGAGCAGGAATGAAGACGCCCACTCGGTAAATTACGATAATGCCAACGGTGAACAGCAGCTTACGCCGCAAATCGGGGGTTTTAAATGCCCGTCCGAACGCGCCAAGCACATGTCCTCCTGAAAAACTTGGAAAGTCAATACGCTCGCTTATTCGCTATGCCTTGATTCATGACGTAAAAAGGGCGCAAAAAATTGAACGTGATTAACACTTTGAATTTAGTCTAACCTGTTTCTCGCAGTAAATACGCCTAGGCTCTGCGTCAAATAGGCATGTCAATTCTCACGCCTAACGATTGATCATAGGAAAAAACATCAAAAAGGCTCCCACCATCAATGATAGTGGGAGCCTTTTTTACTGCACAGAAACACTAGATTTCAGTGAATTACTTAACGGTTACAGAACCGCCAGCAGCTTCAATCTTCTCGATTGCAGATTTTGAAGCCTTGTCAACAGTGACATTTACCTTGACGGAAATCTCACCGGTGCCAAGAACCTTTACGAGCTCGTTCTTGCGAACTGCACCCTTTGCCACAAGAGCGTCAACAGTGATGTCGCCACCCTCGGGGAAAAGTTCTGCAATGCGATCCAAGTTTACAACCTGGTATTCGGTACGGAATGGGTTCTTGAATCCGCGAAGCTTTGGAAGGCGCATGTGCAATGGAAGCTGACCACCTTCGAAGCCAGGACGAACCTGGTAACGAGCCTTGGTACCCTTGGTACCGCGACCTGCAGTCTTACCCTTAGAACCCTCACCGCGACCAACACGGGTCTTAGCTTTGTGAGCTCCACGAGCGGGGCGCAGATCGTGAATCTTGATAGCGTCGTTATTCTGCTCTGCCATCTTTACTTGACCTCCTCAACCTTCACCAAGTGAGCAACGGTGTTAACCATGCCGCAGGTGACGGGGTCTGCAGTGCGAACTACCTGGTTGCCAGGGCGCTTGAGGCCCAATGAGCGAAGGGTATCTCGCATGTTCTGCTTCTGTCCGACGTAAGACTTGATCTGAGTAATCTCAAGTTTCGCGTCGCTGGGCTTAATACGCTTGCCGGTCATTACGCACCTGCCTTTTCAGACTTGGGGTTCAGCAAGTAGCTGGGGATAACCTCATCCTGAGCCAGGCCACGGCGTGCTGCAACTGCTGCAGGCTCTTCAAGTTCCTTGAGAGCTGCAATTGCTGCATGCACAATGTTGATCTGGTTTGAGGATCCGAGTGACTTGGAGAGCACGTCGTGAATACCTGCTGCTTCAAGTACGGCGCGGACGGGGCCACCTGCGATAACACCGGTACCTGCAGTTGCGGGACGAAGCATAACTACGCCTGCTGCAGCCTCACCCTGAACGCGGTGAGGAATGGTGCGATCTTCGATGCGAGGAACGCGGAAGAAGTTCTTCTTTGCTTCTTCAACACCCTTGGAAATAGCTGCAGGAACTTCCTTAGCCTTTCCGTAGCCAACGCCAACCATACCCTGACCGTCACCAACGACAACAAGCGCGGTGAAGCTAAAGCGACGACCACCCTTGACGACCTTGGAAACGCGGTTGATGGTTACAACGCGCTCGATGTACTTGTCTTTCTCCTCTTCGCGACCGCGGTTGTTACGACGCTCGCCGCGGTTGTTGTTGCGACGGTCACCGCCACGGTTGTTGCGACGATCTTCGTTGGAGGAAGACTTCTCGGTGGTTTCAACAGCTTCTGCGGTTGCTTCAGTCACCTGAGTTTCCTTTTCGTTTACTGCCTGTTCGCTCATTAGAGTTCCAGACCTCCTTCGCGTGCGCCCTCAGCTACTGCAGCAACACGGCCGTGGTACTTGTTACCACCGCGGTCGAATACAACAGCTTCGATGCCTGCTGCCTTGGCGCGCTCTGCAACGAGCTCACCAACGCGCTTAGCCTTAGCGGTCTTGTCCATTTCAGCGTTACGCAAATCTGCTTCCATGGTGGAAGCGTATGCCAAGGTGTTGCCCTGAACATCGTCGATAACCTGAACGAACATGTGACGCGATGAGCGGGTTACGCTCAAACGAGGACGCGCAGCGGTGCCAGATACGTACTTGCGAACGCGTGCGTGACGGCGTGCGCGCGCAGCTGCCTTTGACTTGATAGCCATTATTACTTACCAGCCTTTCCGACCTTGCGGCGGATCTGCTCGCCTTCGTAGCGAACACCCTTGCCCTTATAGGGATCGGGCTTACGGAGACCACGAATGTTAGCGGCAACCTGACCAACCTGCTGCTTGCTGATACCGGAAACGGTCAGCTTGTTGTTACCCTCAACAGCAAAGGTGATTCCCTCAGGAGCCTTCATGCTGATGGAGTGTGAGTAGCCCAATGCGAACTCGAGATCGGCACCCTTTGCCATTACGCGGTAACCGGTACCAACGATTTCGAGCTTCTTGGAGTAGCCTTCGGTAACACCGATGATCATGTTCTGAATCAAGGTGCGTGAAAGACCATGTAGAGCGCGTGATTCACGCTCGTCATTGGGGCGTGAAACGGTGATTACGCCGTCTTCCTGAGCAACAGTGATAGGTGCAGAGATTTCGCGGGACAGTTCGCCCTTTGAACCCTTTACAGTTACCAAGTTGCCATCAATTTTTACCTCAACGCCGGCAGGAACCGAGATGGGGAGACGTCCAATACGTGACATTTACTCTTCCTTTCTCTTCTACCGACTACCAGATGTAAGCGACGACTTCGCCGCCAACACCCTTCTTCGCAGCCTGCTTGTCAGTAAGCAAACCTGAAGAGGTGGATAGGATTGCGATGCCGAGGCCACCGTGTACCTGAGGTAGGTTGGTGGACTTTGCGTATACACGCAAACCTGGCTTGGAAATACGACGAACACCTACGATGGAGCGTTCGCGCTGAGGACCAAATTTGAGATCCAAGGTAAGGGTCTTGCCTACCTTTGCATCTTCAACCTGGAAATCAGCAATGTAGCCTTCTGCTTTAAGGATTTCGGCAATGCGACCCTTAAGCTTTGAAAAAGGCATAGATACGGAGTCGTGATGTGCTGAGTTTGCGTTACGCAAACGGGTCAGCATATCTGCGACAGGATCTGTCATAGTCATGTGGGCTCATGCCCTTCCTCGTTATGGTTTCCTCACCCTTTGCTAAACAGCTCATGGGAGGGACCTACAACGTAGTTGTTACTTGGTCTTGAAGGGGAAGCCAAGCGCCTTAAGCAATGCGCGGCCTTCTTCATCGGTCTTTGCGGTGGTGACCACGGTGATGTCCATACCGCGTACGCGGTCGATGGAATCCTGATCGATTTCGTGGAACATTGACTGTTCGGTAAGACCGAAAGTGTAGTTGCCGTTACCGTCGAACTGAGTATCTGAAAGACCACGGAAGTCACGGATACGAGGAAGTGCGAGGGTGATCAAACGATCAAGGAATTCCCACATGCGGTCGCCACGAAGAGTAACGTGTGCACCAATGGGCTGACCTTCACGAAGCTTGAACTGTGCAATTGATTTCTTTGCACGGGTTACAAGAGGCTTCTGACCGGTAATAGCGGTCAAATCGCGGATTGCGCCGTCCATGAGCTTTGCGTCGCGTGCTGCTTCGCCAACGCCCATGTTAACAACAACCTTGACAACCTTAGGTGCCTGCATCTTGTTAGAGTAGTTGAACTGCTCCTGAAGTGCGGGGGTAACCTCTTCGGTGAACTTAGTCTTGAAGCGAGGGGTGATCTTGGTTTCGGTCATTAGATGTCCTTACCTGAGCTCTTAGCAACGCGCACGCGTACGGTGCGGGTCTTGCCATTGCGCTCTTCATTCTCGAGGCGGAAGCCAACACGAGTGGGCTTCTTGGTCTCAGGATCAACGATTGCCACGTTTGAAATGTGGATCGGAGCCTCAACCTTTTCAATGCCACCAGCAGCGCCGGTCATCGGGTTTGCTTTATTGTGCTTGGTGACAATTTTGACACCTTCGACGAGCACGCGGTTGGTCTTAGGGAATACACGAAGTACTTTGCCCTGCTTACCGCGGTCTGCGCCTGAAATTACCTGTACCAGGTCACCTGACTTGATTTTAGCCATGAGTTATAGCACCTCCGGAGCGAGCGAGATAATCTTCATGAATTTCTTATCGCGCAACTCGCGACCGACTGGGCCGAAGATACGGGTACCGCGGGGATCACCATCAGTGTTTTTGAGGATGACTGCGGAGTTCTCATCGAACTTGATGTAGGAACCGTCAGCGCGACGGGTTTCCTTCTTAGTGCGAACGACAACCGCCTTAACGACGTCGCCCTTCTTTACGGTGCCGCCAGGAATTGCATCCTTAACGGTAGCGACGATGATGTCGCCAATGCCTGCGTAACGACGTGCAGAGCCACCAAGAACACGGATGGTCAGGATTTCCTTCGCACCAGTGTTGTCAGCGACTTTGAGTCGTGACTCCTGCTGAATCATATTTCTCCTGTCGTCTCGCCGGTTCCGACCTCACGATATTTTGTGGGCCAGCCTTGCGGAACATTTTTACGGGATGCGGTGACGCACCGGTCCCTCACAAAACAAGTTAGAGAGGGTTGGCGGTTACGCCTAGAACTTATCCATGCCAGGAACATTTGACCCGCATTTTATAGCGGGAGAACCCGCAGATGGCGGCATTATGCTTTGGCACGAAAAAGCTCGTGGTTATGTGGTCATAGATAACCACACAGAAGTACAACTTTATCACAGGCAGTTTTAGGTGAACAGTGAGTTTCGCCCTATTTAAACAGTGATTAAGACTGCACAAATAGCAAAGAGCTCCTCCCCCAAAGTTGGGAAAGGAGCTCTTAATTAGCTGATGTTTAGTAGAGAACTCTAAAGACTACTTTGCCTTTTCGATGATCTCTACAACACGCCAACGCTTTGAAGCGGAGAGCGGACGAGTCTCAGCAAGAAGAACCAAATCTCCAATGCCGGCTTCGTTCTGCTCGTCATGTGCCTTCACCTTTGAGCTCTGGCGCATAACTTTGCCGTAAAGGCCGTGCTTCACGTGGTCTTCAACCTCAACAACAACGGTCTTATCCATCTTGTCGGAGGTTACGTAACCACGACGCGACTTGCGGTAACCGCGCTCTTCAGTCTTTACTTCACTCACTTGGCTTCACCTTCGGTTGAGGGACGAATACCTAGTTCACGCTCACGCAACACAGTGTAAACACGTGCAATGTCGCGCTTTACGGAACGGATTCGACCGGGATTTTCAAGCTGACCGGTGGCTGCCTGGAAGCGGAGGTTAAAAAGCTCCTCCTTCGACTTACGCAGCTCTTCTGACAGAGCCTCGTCTGAAAGCTCAATGAGCTTATCGATGCTCAGATCCTTTGATCCAACTGCCATTTCGCTTACTCACCACCTTCGCGACGCACAACGCGTGCCTTCATCGGGAGCTTGTGAATCGCAAGGCGCATTGCTTCGCGAGCCACTTCTTCGGACACACCGGAGAGTTCAAACATGACTCGACCGGGCTTTACGTTTGCGACCCACCATTCAGGTGAACCCTTACCGGAACCCATACGGGTTTCAGCAGGCTTCTTGGTCAAAGGACGGTCAGGATAGATGTTAATCCATACCTTACCGCCACGCTTGATGTGACGGGTCATTGCGATACGAGCAGCTTCAATCTGACGGTTGGTCACGTATGCCGGAGTCAGAGCCTGAATGCCCCACTCGCCAAAGCTAACCTCGGTACCGCCTTTGGCCATACCTGAACGCTTGGGGTGGTGCTGCTTACGATATTTTACTCGACGGGGAATAAGCATTTATGCCTCACCGTTTTCTGCAGTCTTGGCTTCAGTGTTAGCTGAAGCGTTGTCGTTACGACGCTCGCGACGAGGACCACGGTTGCCACCGCGACGGCGGTCAGCGCCGCCACCATTGCCGCGACGATCTCCACGGCGGTTACCGGCAGCAGCCTGCTGTGCAGCAAGTTCCTTGTCGGTCAAATCGCCCTTGTAAATCCAAACCTTTACGCCAATACGACCAAAGGTGGTTTTAGCCTCGAAGAAACCGTAGTCGATGTTCGCACGCAAGGTGTGTAGAGGTACACGACCTTCGCGGTAGAACTCGGAGCGTGACATTTCAGCGCCACCCAAACGGCCTGCACACTGGATACGGATACCCTTTGCGCCTGCACGCTGTGCGGACTGGATTGCCTTCTTCATTGCACGGCGGAATGCAACACGTGAAGCGAGCTGTTCAGCAACGCCCTGTGCTACTAGCTGTGCGGACAGATCAGGCTGAGCAACTTCGAGGATGTTCAGCTGAATCTGCTTGTTGGTTAGCTTCTCGAGCTCACCGCGGATGCGGTCAGCTTCTGCGCCACGGCGACCGATAACGATACCGGGACGTGCAGTGTGGATATCCACACGAACACGATCACGGGTACGCTCGATTTCTACCTTAGCGATACCAGCGCGCTCCATGCCCTTAGAGAGGAGCTCGCGGATCTTGACGTCTTCACGAACGAAGTCCGAGTAACGCTCGCCTTCCTTGCTGGAATCGGCGAACCACTTTGAGACGTGGTTAGTGGTGATGCCAAGTCGGAAACCGTTAGGGTTGATTTTCTGTCCCATTTAGCGGCCCTCCTCCTTCTCGGGGGTAGCGACAACCACAGTGATGTGGCTAGTGCGCTTGTTGATGCGGAATGCGCGACCCTGTGCTCGCGGCTGGAACCGCTTCATGGTGGGGCCTTCATCCACAAATGCTTCACTGATGTAAAGCTCTTCTTCCTTGAAGGATTCGCCTGAAGCGGATGCCTTGGAACGAGCGTTTGCAACAGCTGATGCAACAATCTTAAAAACCGGTTCTGATGCACCCTGGGGGGCAAACTTCAGAATTGCCAGAGCCTCTTCCGCTTGTTTACCACGGATCAGGTTGACGACTCGGCGTGCCTTCATAGGCGTAACGCGTACATAGCGCGATGATGCCTTAGCTTCCATTGCCTATCTTTCTTTCGTCTTTTTTGCCGAAAGGAAAAACGTTTCTAATATCGGAACTTGCCGATATTAGCGACGCTTACCCTTACGGTCGTCCTTCACGTGGCCACGGAAAGTGCGGGTCAGAGCAAACTCGCCGAGTTTGTGACCGACCATCGACTCAGTGATGAACACGGGTACGTGCTTGCGTCCGTCGTGCACTGCGATGGTATGACCGAGCATGTCGGGAATAATCATCGAGCGGCGGGACCAAGTCTTGATTACATTCTTGGTGCCCTTTTCGTTCTGAGCTGCAACCTTTAGGAAAAGGTGCTGATCAACGAAAGGGCCCTTCTTCAAACTACGAGGCATGTTTCAGGCTCCTTAGCGCTTCTTGCCAGTACGACGGCGACGAACAATGAGCTTGTCGCTTTCCTTGTTGGGGCGACG
>JAUMUA010000043.1 GCA_030530925.1 Rothia sp. (in: high G+C Gram-positive bacteria)
GATTATTTCAACCATCGGCACCTGGTTGATTTATCGCATTTCTCGCCCAGTTTCTGACGAGAAAAAGACTGCCGGCTTCCGCTGGGGTCAGGTTGGTACCGCATCGCTCGTTTCGTTGGCGCACGGCACCAACGATGCGCAGAAGACTATGGGCGTTATATTCCTAGCTCTCTTGGCCGCTGGTGAAATTGATGCCTCAGCAGATATTCCTTTTTGGGTGAAGCTCTCCTGTGCAGTTGCTATTGCCCTAGGGACATACTGGGGTGGCTGGCGAATTATTCGTACGCTCGGTAAGGGTCTTGTTGAAATTGATACCCCTCAGGGTATGGCTGCCGAAGGATCCTCCGCTGCAATCATCTTGACTTCCTCTCACTTCGGTATGGCTCTCTCTACCACTCACGTGGCTACCGGTTCCATCTTGGGAAGCGGTTTGGGGCGTAAAGGCGCTGAGGTGCGCTGGGGGGTAGCTGGTCGTATGGTAGTGGCTTGGATCATCACTCTTCCAGCAGCTGCAGCAATTGGCGCTATTACCTGGGTTATTGGCCATTACATCAACGTCTTTACCGGTAGTGGTTGGTTGGGCGAAATGGTGGTCTTCTTGATTCTTGTTGGATTCTGCCTGTGGATGTTCATGCATTCTCGCCGCGCGCCTGTTGATGCCTCAAACGTTAACGACGAATGGGCTGAAGAATCAAAAAATAATCATGTTGATAAAAGCAACCTCGACATCGATTCAGAGCATCGAGTAGCTGGTTCACATAAGGTCGGTGCATAAATGAACTTTGCAGATTTGACGGAAAAAGTTATTTCGGTTCTTCTTGCTGGCATTGTTTTCGGTGCGGGTTTGCCCGCGTTTTATGCTCTAGGTATGCGCATGCTGGCAGGAACTACTGAGTACACTGCTGATGGCCGCCTCATTGAGACCAAGGGTCCATCGGGTGCTATGAAGGCTATTGCATATGTAATCTTTGCGATTATTCTGGTGATAATCGTGATAGCTATTCTGTGGGTTGCTAAAGATTTCCTTTATCACACCTTCGGATTCAATCTGCTGGGTCAAGCAGGTAAGAAATAGAACGGGACAAGTCCCTTTCATAAGGAGTTATGGGATGCCCCAAAGAAATATTGTCAACAGAGTGATTGAGTGGCTAAGCGTGGGTTACCCCACCGACGTCCCGCCACAGGATCGCGCTGCGGTGATGGCTGTGTTGCGCAAGCGTCTCAATGATGAGCAGCTCGAAGAAGTCATTAAACGATTGATGGCGGTTCGTGCTGAACGCGGCGAGGAGTACGTCTCTGACGAACGAATCAACGAGTACATCCGCAAGGTAGTGGACGACGTTCCCAGCCCTGTAGAAATCGACCGCGTTGCTCGTATTCTAGGCGCTCACGGTCTGCTGATTTCAGAAGAACATTTTGGCCCCGACGATGCGGTGACCGAAAGTTCAACTGAGGGATTTGTGCACTATGACGATCCCAGTGATGAAGAAGTGAAAATCGCTGAAGCTGTTGCAGCTAAACTTGACGACCACTCTGAATAGACCCTATTAGCCAAACTACTGGGGCTAATAGAACACTAAGACTCTCATACGCTGAGAGGTGCGCTTTGCATCAGTAGTCGCAAAGTGAGGCGCACTAGAGGGCATTCCGGGCGCGGGATGCCCTCATTATTTTTAAAGTAAATATGAGAAGTTTAGGTATTCTTCTTCTGGGTTGTGTTGTATGTCATTGTCTCTTAATTTGCACATCAAACTCCATCATGTGTAAGCTGGAAACATAACACCACGGGGGCGTGGCGCAATTGGTAGCGCACCTGCTTTGCAAGCAGGGGGTTAGGGGTTCGAGTCCCCTCGCCTCCACGTTTCGGTGATTATAGCAAGAGGGAAACGCCCGGATCCATCCCGAACCCGGAAGCTAAGACTCTTTGCGCCGATGGTACTGCACTGGGGACGGTGTGGGAGAGTAGGTCGTCGCCGAGCTAATTTTAGATGAAGAGGTTCCAATCGAAAGATTGGGACCTCTTCTTTTTACCCTTAACCGTAGCGGACTTCTCAATGTTCATTGCTAAATCATTAGTCGGCTAAATGCCGTAAGAACCGTTGGGGGCGCCTGCAAATAAAGTTGCCATAGGGAAACTACTTCTAGATCATCGTAGGTAGTTTGACGAACGCCCCATTCTCCAATTTCAAGCAGTAAAGCGTTATCTAGAGCCATGAGGATGGAGGAGTGCATGCATAGAATAACCTGCCCGCCACCTTGTACATGCTCTAAAAGTAGTTTTACAAGGTGTAGTTGACCTTGAAAACTCAGACCTGATTCTGGTTCATCAAATAACCATAGATCTCGGCCCATATGAGATGCCTCTATGATAGACAATGCTGATTCGCCGTGTGACTGATGGAGGAGGCGGTTGCCTCGAGGGGAACTGAGGGTGTGAAGATAGCTTTGGAATGAATGGGCAGTTTCTGCACGGAAGAATAGCCCATTGCGGGTTTTAGAAGCTCCTCTAACGAGCTGTAAATACTCACCAAACGGCAAGAGAACCTTCTATTGAATCACGCTGCTCAGAGAGCGTTCCACCTTCTAGGGGAAACCCAAAGCTTTCAGCAATTGACTCGATAAGGACTGACTTTCCGGCACCGTTTTCACCCACGATAATAGTGAGTGGCGCGAAGTCAATACCATTGGGAAGAGTTGCCCTCACTGAGGTTACAGTAAAAGGCCAGCCGCTAGCTTCAGAGGTGGCCTGCAAACCTTATACTCGGCGCAAAGGAAGATGAGAAATCATATATCCAGATTATTAGTGGTGATCGGATAAGCGCTTTTAAAAAATTATCCCGCCCTTGCGAACAAGAGCGGGATAATTTTGAGAAGAATTTACTTTATCAACGAATTACTTCTTCTTGTTGTTGTTGTTAGTGTTGTTAGTGGTGTTCTTCTTTGCTGCATCAGCCTTCAACTCAGTTGAGGTGGTGGGCTTGTTTGCAGTTGCACGAGAGTTCTGTGCAGCGTCGGTTGCAGGAGCAGCATTGATAGCACCGGTTGCAGGTGCCTTGCTGGTCTGTGCTACAACGTTATCTGACTGAGCTTCCTTTGCCTTGTTGACGCCAGCAGAGTTGCGAGCATCGCGCTTAGCACTATCTGAATCGGCGTCGTCAGCCTTTTCGGTAACACCTTTGTTACCAGCAACAGTGTTAGCTGAAGCGGTCTTAGGGGTGGTAGTAGGCTTGGTTTCAGTAACAGGCTTAGTGGTTGACTCAGGCTGGTTAGCGCGAGTTTCAACAAGCTTGGTCTGAACAGGAGCTACTGACTTGTCAGCTGCGACAGGTGCAACAGTCTTGTTTTCAACAGGCTTTGACGGGGTCTTCCAAGGATCTTCCACAGGACGTGAAGCCTTGTAAGCTGCGTAGCCAGCAACACCAGCTGCTGCTACCATACCGGTGAGCAACAAGCCCTTGCCGCCGCGCTTTTCAGCCTTCTTCTGTTGCTTAGCGTAAGCCTTAGCTGCCTTCACAGCCTGTTTCTGAGCGTTCTTGAGTGACTTCTTGTCGTAGCCAGCCTTCTCAGCAAGAACCTGAGCCTGCTCAGGAATCTCGTAATCGTTGAGCTTGTCTGCTGCAACAGCTGCCAAAACGCCAGCCTTCACGCGAGCTTTGGACATTGCGTCTTCAACTACAGGAGTAGCCTGCTTGACCTGTTCCTGAACCTTATTAGCCACAGTGTTCTGGATGTCTTCGAACTTCTTACCTGCAGTCTGAGCCTGCTTGCTAGCGACCTTGTTGAAGTGTGCTGCCTTCTTGCCGGTAGTCTTCTGAGCTTTTGCGAAAGCTTTGTGTGCTTTCTTCTGTGCCTTTGCGGATTTCTTGCCACAAGTCATGATTCGTCCTCCTTCAAGGTGTATCTTCTGCTCACTGGTATGCGGGCAGGAATCATGCATTCATAATATAGCTTACTAACTCCGTATGAAATTTTGCTGAGTATGACCCACAAAACAGCTTATGTTTCACTGCGCGCAAAATGATGACGCAATTTTGCGATTTTCCACCCCATTTGCGGGTACTGCGGCTTTCGCTCTGTGCATAAGAAACGCCCGTTATAGATAACTGAGCACAATACATGTAAAAATGAACGTATGACTAACGCAACTGCAAAGGCAACAATTCATACCAATCACGGTGACATCTTGGTAAACCTCTTTGGTAACCAGGCCCCTCTAACCGTCAAGAACTTTATTGGTCTCTCTGACGGCACCCAGGAATGGCGCCACCCCCGTACCGGTGAAGTACAGGAAGGCCCCTTGTATAAGGACGTCGTTTTCCACCGCATTATTCGTGACTTCATGATTCAGGGCGGTGACCCTTTGGGTCAGGGCATTGGTGGTCCCGGTTACCAGTTCAAGGACGAAATTCACCCTGAACTCTCCTTCAACAAGCCCTACCTCTTGGCTATGGCTAACGCTGGTCCTGGCACCAACGGCTCACAGTTCTTCATCACCACCGTTGAGACCCCTTGGCTCAACGGCCGCCACACCATCTTTGGTGAGGTAGCAGATGAAGACTCCAAGAAGGTTGTAGACGCTATTGAAGGTGTAGCAACCGGTTCGATGGATCGCCCCGTTGAAGACGTCGTGATTTCCTCAATTGACATTGAACAGCTTTAATTCTTAGAAACAGTTGTAAGGCTCGCTCGGCTTTTACCGAGCGGGCCTTTTCTATATCTAGTTCTTGAAGGTACCAAGTTGACTCAAAATTATGACGAACGAGCGCAGACCCCTACGTGCCCGCGTCACCCAGATCGGGTGACGTACACGCGCTGCGGACGTTGCGGGCGTCCGGTATGCCACGAATGTCAGGTTCCCCTAGAAGTGGGCTTGATGTGTACCGACTGCCGTGATGAGCACCGAAATAATATTTCGTATTCGCGGCAGCGGCGAACGAGCCCTGTCATCACTTACCTGCTCATTGGCGTAAGTGTTGTGGCGTATCTGTTGCAACAACTTATTCCGGGACAATGGATGCTGATTCATTTCTTGTTTAATCCGCTGTATGTGCAAATGACCGGCGAATGGTGGCGAGTTATTACCGGCGGATTTATTCATGCGCAATCTGACCCCAGCCATTTGGCACTCAATATGTTTTCCCTTTGGCTCTTTGGACGGGCGCTAGAACCTCTGATGGGGCGATGGAAGTACCTCTTTGTTTATTTGGGTTCTCTGGTAGGTGGCTCGATTGGCATTTGGGTTTGGGGTTCTCTCACCGGTGACCTGAACGTAAACACGGTGGGTGCTTCGGGCGCAATTTTTGGTCTTTTTGGCGCATTTTTTGTGCTGACCCGATTGCAAGGTAGTGACGCTAAACCAGTTCTTACCCTGATTGCTATTAACATGATTTTTGGCTTTGTGATGCCAGGAATCTCATGGCAAGCGCACCTTGGAGGATTGGCAACCGGCGCCATTTTGACGCTGATACTGCAACAACTAGGTGGTAGCTCCCGGACGCCGCTGCGACGGTAGAAACAAGCGACTAAATTACAATTTCCACAGCTTTTATCCACACCTGTTAATAACTACAGCTCTGTAATTCCATAGTTGTTAACAGGCTGTGGATACTGGAAATCGGCGCTTTGAGTTTCGCGTAATTACACGCATGTAAGCAATATCCCCAGTGTTATCCCCACCTGTGGATAACTTTAAAGAACAGGGTGTGGAGTTCTTGTAATTCCAATTTTTTCGGCTGTATCGGAACTTCTCGAAGTCTTAAATACAAAAATCCGAGCCCTAGCGGGCTCGGATTTTTGTTAAGAAAGACTTGTGAAATCACGATCTTTCGACATCACCTAGTTGGCTTGCGCCTCTGCTTCTTCTACCAGTTCAGGGGAAACTTCCACGCCGGTGTACAGCTTGAACTGCTCGGCAGCTTGCAGTGCCGCAACTTCACCACCGGTAATAACCTTCTTGTTCGCAGCGCGTCCTGCCTTAATAAGGGGAGTCTCAACGGGCATAGCTACAACATCAAAGACCACCTGCGCGGCGTCGATGGTTGCCTGGGAGAAAGCAAGAGTATCTTTTTCTACCCCGCCTTCCATTCCGAGAGGAGTGACGTTCACAATCACAGGAGCGGTCAGCGAGCCAGTTTCTGCTGCCCACTCATAACCGTACTTCTGCGCAAGGTCTTTGCCTGCTTGCTCGTTGCGCGCAACAATGGTGCCCTGCTTAAAACCGGCGTCAAAGAACGCACCGGCAACTGCACGAGCCATCCCGCCTGATCCCTGCAAAATAAAAGGTAGAGAAGAATCAACGTTATGGGTCTTCAAGAGCGAGGCAACAGCAATGACGTCGGTGTTATACGCGTGCAAATACCCCTCGGTATTCACAATCGTGTTCACCGCACCAATAACCTCTGCCGAATGATCCACCTCGTTCACTAGCGGAATCACTGCTTGCTTGAACGGCATCGAAACAGAGCAACCGCGAATACCCAGCGCTCGCACACCGCCAATTGCCGCCTCAATATCAGAGGTAGTCATAGCCTTATAGAGAAAATCAAGACCAAACTTCTCATAGAGGTAGTTGTGGAATTTGATGCCGTGGTTTGACGGGCGGCCCGAGAGTGAAATACACACGGTGGTGTTGCGGTTAAGAGCGGGGCGGCCTGCTACTGAGTCTGACATAAAACCCCTTACTTCCCTGACTTTTCAATCATCAGCGAAACGATTTTAGGTGCCTTGGGGGAGGAAGCTACAAATGACTTCTCTGAAGTGGTAACGGTGGGTACCACGGCGTTGCCGTCGTTCACAGATTTCACGAATTCTTCTGCTGCAGAGTCTTCCCAAATGTTGACCCAGGTAGCTTTATCGCCTGTTTCGCCTAGTCCGCGATCAAGTGCTTCGCAGAAAGGGCAACCGGGGCGCCAATAGATTACGACGCCGCCGTCGGAGATAACTTTTTCAGCTTCAGCCTGTGTTGCTTCAGGGCGTGACATATAAATCTTCTTTCTCTGGATATACGAACGTGTTTTAAATCTATAACTCTTCGCGGAATCGCGGGTAATTTTGCACGGCGATTGAAGTTTATTGTGGGTACAAAAATGGCGCCCTCCCACGATGTGGAGAGCGCCATCTAAAGCAACAATTAGTTGTTGAGTGAGTTCTTTACACCCTCAACCTTGTCTTTTGCGTTGTTTACAGCGTCTGAAACTTTTGCCTGCGCCTGATCGGTCTGACCCTCAGTCTTGAGCTCTTCGTTGCCGGTTGCGTTGCCAATGCCTTCTTTAGCTTTGCCAGCGAATTCGCTCATCTTGTCTTTTGCGTTCATGGTGTTTCTCCTTATCTAGTTTTGAATAACTGATATTAAGTTTACTGATTATTCTGAAAAAAGGGTGAGAAATTACTTACCAAAACGTTCGCGAACGTCATTAATTTGCTGATCAGCCTCTACATTAGACTGCTTTGCCTGGTTTTCGTCGATGCCCTCGGCGCCGGCATTATTCTGCAATGCGTCTTTCTCTGAGGCGATACCTTCTTTAGCCTGTTCTTGCAGTTTCTGGTTCTCTGACTCAAGCATGAAAAACTCCTAAAAAATTTTTTTAAAAAGAGCCGTTAGCTCTTTTTTGAACTAACGGCTCCACTCAATGATGAGTTATGGCTGGGGCTTACTTGCCAAACTTGTCGCCAAGACCGTCAATTTGCTCGCCCGCTTTGTCTTTAGCCTGGTTTGCATGGTCTTCATTGACGACGTCCTTGCCAGCTTTTTCGTTCACGGCGTCCTGACCTGCGTCTACACCTTCATTTGCTTTATCTTTAATGCCATCTAGGTTGAAACCCATAATCTTATTCCTTTCGCTCAGTGGGGGTGTCTCTTCTAAACCCCTCTTGGTGGCGTCAACTCGTAACGCTGTTAGTAAGTCTACTGATGATGAAAGAGGATGTAAACCATTTAGCCGTGAGTGATGTGGCATAAGCCATAAAGCCTAGGGATTTTAGAGGTGACACCAGAGTTGTCTTACACTTCACATTAGACTCGCCAGCCAGTGGTACGGCAAAGATATAGAGGGGCGTATACTCGCCTAGTCAAAGTTGTTAGTCGCCTGCCCAGGTGTTCACAGAAAGGGGCCTCGCGTGGGGTCTCTCAAATACCAGCAATCTAAAATAGCTATTCGCTCGCACAATAGCGATCCAGAACCAGAGCAAACATCAAAACTACGCCACACCGTTAAGAGCAAAACCGGTGACTGGTTGATGGATACCAAGCTCAAAGCAGATCTGCCTGGACCGCACGGTAAGCGCCACCCTCATAAAGAAGGGCACCCCTGGTGGCAGGTGATGTGCCTTTCAGGCGTGGACTACTTCTCAACCCTGGGCTATCAGCCCGCGATTGCAGCCCTAGCCGCTGGTTTGTTAAGCCCGCTGGTAACTCTCGTACTCGTGTTGGTGACGCTCTTAGGGGCGTTGCCCATCTATCGCCGCGTCGCCGCCGAATCGCACGCCGGCGCTGGCTCTATTCACATGCTAGAGCGTCTGCTCTCCCGCTGGCCCGCCAAAATCTTTGTACTCATTCTGCTGGGATTTACCACCACAGACTTTATGATCACCATGACGCTCTCGGCAGCGGACGCCGCAGAGCACCTTGAAGCTAACCCCTTCTTGCCCTCCATTTTCCACGGCCATCACGTGATGATGACCCTCTTCTTCCTAGCCCTTCTTGCCGCAGTCTTCTTGCGCGGATTCAAAGAAGCTATTGGGGTCTCTGTGGCGCTGGTTGCCGTATTCTTGGCAGTCAACCTCGTAGTAATTATTGGCTCCATTATCAAAGTGGTGCACGAACCATTGCGCGTAGGGGACTGGTGGACGGCGCTCACCGCCTCCCACGGCAACGTATGGCTCGCCATCGGGCTTATTGTGTTGGTCTTTCCCAAAATCGCGCTGGGTATGAGTGGTTTCGAAACCGGCGTCGTCGTAATGCCCCAGATTCACGCAAAGGGTGCAAACCCCAACGAAAAAATCGCAGACCGCGTGAAATCCACTAAAAAACTACTCACCACCGCCGCGATTATTATGAGCATCTTGCTCATTAGCTCCAGTTTTGTGACCACCCTTCTTATTCCGCAAGAAGAATTCCTCAAGGGCGGCGAAGCAAACGGACGCGCGCTAGCATACCTAGCG
Source organism: Rothia sp. (in: high G+C Gram-positive bacteria) (assembly GCA_030530925.1). Taxonomy (GTDB): domain Bacteria; phylum Actinomycetota; class Actinomycetes; order Actinomycetales; family Micrococcaceae; genus Rothia. The sequence continues at coordinate 9,160 of JAUMUA010000043.1, forward strand.
CATCAAAACTTTGGCGAGATTTTTGGAACCGTCTATGACATCTCCACAATTTTAATTCTCTGGTTCGCAGGGGCCTCCGCTATGAGCGGTCTACTCAATCTCGTGCCGCGCTATCTGCCCCGATACGGAATGGCGCCAGAGTGGGCCCGCGCGTCACGACCTCTAGTGATTCTGTTCATTGTGATTGCCTTTGTAATCACTCTGATTTTTGATGCCGATGTCGAAGCCCAAGGTGGCGCCTACGCCACCGGTGTATTGGTGCTCATGACGAGCGCCGCGATTGCGGTAACGCTCTCAGCACGCCGCAAACGTGAGCCCTACGCTATTGTGTTCTACTCGGTAGTGACCCTGGTATTTATTTACACCACGATTGCCAATATCATTGAGCGCCCAGAAGGCTTGCGAATCTCTAGCTACTTTATCTTTGGCATGCTGTTTCTCTCGTTTATCTCCCGTGCCCTACGCGCCTACGAGCTCCGCATTGAATCAGTGCACTTTGATAAAAAAGCCCTTGAAATCATCATGGAAAACCCCAGTGAGCCCATCCATCTGATTGCCCACCGCCCCGACAACTTCAACCTCGCCGACTACATGGAAAAGCGTGAGCGTGAAGAATGGGCGCACCATATTGGTGACGTCGAGAACGTGACTTTCTTGGAAATTGCCGTGATGGATCCCAGTACCTTCCGCTCAGAACTGATTGTGAAGGGCATTGAGGTGGGGAGTCAGAAAGTTCTTTGTGCGTCGGGTTCCGCGATTGCGAACGATATTTCGGCACTCGCGCTTGAGATTCGTGACATGACCGGAACGGTACCTCACGTGTACCTTGACTGGGCTGCTGGTTCACCCATCAAGAACTTCTTGGCGTATCTCTTCTTTGGTCAGGGCCAGGTTGCCGCAACTACGCACGAAGTGTTGCGCCGCGCAGAACCTAAGATTCGTCGTCGTCCGGTGGTTCACGTTTCTTAGTAGTGGATGCGGGGATACCGCTGATAAAGATTCTAAAGATCTTTATCAGCGGCAAAGCCTGCCACCATCGGTAAAAATTGCGGTTCAGCATAACCATGTTGCGCGTAGGCATTTGCTACCGCGCGCGCCACATTATCTAGTTCGCTCGTTTTGACGAGCGCCATGACCGCGCCGCCAAAACCACCACCCACCATACGGGCGCCCAACGCGCCAGCATCAAGGGCTGTGGCGACAGCGGTGTCAATTTCTTCGCGGGAAACTTGTAACTCATCGCGCATAGAAACAAAAGATTCGGTGAAGAGTTTTCCCAGTTCAATCAGCGCTTTTTCACCGAGTTTAGAAGTATTCTTCAGTAGGAATGCAGCACGTTCTACTAGGCACATATCGTGAAAAACATGGCGAATCCACCCGCGAGGGTAAGAGGGTTGACCGAACTGGTGCTCTACGGCATCCAAAGCCTCGGTAGTGAGTTGATCCACCAACTTGAGGCGCCACAGCTTAGCCTGGCGTTCGTTCATCTCTGCACACGTTAGATCTTCTGGGAGGGCGTTGCGCAAATAATCTAATCCCAGCGCACGAGTGCATTCTTCTGACGCCGCGCGGCGAATAGCAAACCTATTACCAGAGAGCTCGTGTGGGGTATTGGTGTTAATCACCAAGAAAGAGAAACCTGCCGATTCAAGGTCTGCATCCACAGGTTCAAGCGAGAAATCTCGAAAATCAATGATGAGCGCCTGCCTAGCTCGCGAGCGAAGCGAGGTGCTCTGATCTAACCCGCCGGTATGTGCCCCAGCAACCTCGTTCTCGGCGCGGATACATACCTGTGCCAAGCGGGCACGCAGTTCATCATTTTCGGCGCTCAGATCTGATGGGAGCGCCTCAGTAGTTTCACAGCCCTCGCGCAAAGGGCACGACAAATCAAGAAGAGCCAATGCCGTAGAACACTCAAGAGCTGCTGAGGAAGATAACCCGCCCCCCACCGGAACACGGGAATCTACCACTAAGTCGGCACCAAAATTGAGCGGTAGCGCAATGTCTTTACCGCCCTCTTGATTCATAGACCACGCAACACCAGCCACATAGGTAAACCAACCTTTGAGGGCTCCCGGTTTGATTTCCTGAATCACTACGGTGCGCTCGTCGCCTGGCATCTGCAAGGAATTGGCGCGCAGGACGCCATCACTGCGGGTTTTACCCGCCACAAAGGTGCGGTAGGGCAATGGCATGGGCATGCATGAGCCGCCCAAAAAGTCGATGTACTCACCGAGCAGGTTGAGGCGGCCGGGGGCTGACCACACGCCGTCGGGCTCTTCATGGTATTTTTCGATGAAAGCCTGGCGGACTTTTTCAATCTGAGCCTCGTGATCAGGCAGAGTGTCCCACATGGGGTCAGCAAATTTAGTCACGCGCTATCCTTCTTCTCTGAGTCTGGCATAAGCCATGAGAGGACATCTGAAAATGCCACAGTGTATAAGTTTATGGCCTTCTTGATTATTTCAAGAGCAATGATGGCGTATGTGCCCACCCACTCATGACCGCGCGTATCGCTTGTTGATAGGGGGCAGGGGCATAATGAGGGGCAGATGATCCACTGAGAAGGGCTCGGGTTTGTTCTTCTTCGATGAGGCTGAGGCACACGTGCAGTAGCGTGGTTGCCGCTAGAGGGGCCGATGAATCACGGGTTGTCGAATCGGGTATGAGCTGCTCGAAAAGTTCCGTAGCGCGGGTAATAAACGCTAAATCTTCAGGATGAAAAGCCAACGCTAAACGCACCACCTCGGCGCTTTCATTGACGGGAGAAAGCTGTTCATAGAGCTCATTGCAGCCGGCAACCAGTGCCGCAGGGGGATTAGGACCCTCACAATACACGTGACCAACCATGCGAGAAGCCAAAGACGCTAACAATTCCTGCTTGTTCTTAACATGGTAGTACAAAGCTCCGGGCGCTACCTGTAATTCTGTGGCAAGACGGCGCATTGAAAGATCCGCCAACCCGTATTGGTTCAGCAGATGAAACGCGGTATCAAGAATCTTTTCGCGAGATAAAGCCACCTGTTTATTCTAAAACCGGTACACGGAAATAATTTGCACCCAAAATACGGTTGAATTGAAACATGACACTCAACTTTGCTGAACTCACCCAAAAACTTCGCGCCGGTGGAACTGCCACCGAGCAAGATCTTCAAGACATCATTAGTGCTGGCCCCGGTGCAACCTTTGCGTTGGTGGAATTTGCCGCCGAGCTTCGTCGTATGTATTTTCGCAATACCGTAGAGGTAGTAAATCTTATTGATGCTGCGGGTAATGAACCTGCAGAACTTCCTAGCGAAAAGCACACTATCAATGTGGGAGGTGCCGAAGAGTTTGAGGACTTGGCGTCGTTAATTTTTGCCCTTGCCCAGAACGACGACGCGCAGCGCGTGACTGTGAATTTTTTGGTGCCTACCGCTGAGGTTGAGGCGCCCAACGCCGCAACGCTTACCCCGATGCATTGTTTGCGCTTGCTGACGGCAGCTCGTATTGCTGCCCCCGCTAAGAGTTTGCGGGTAGGTACCGGTCGAGATCTTCACTTGCGCTCGCTACAATCGCTCGCGCTTCACGTGGTGGATTCCCTTTACTTGAGCGATTATAGGGTCTCTGAACCGCGCACTGTTTTTGAGGATCTTAAGCTGTTGCAAAGCGCAGGTCTTGACGTTTTGGGTGCGCGCGGCCGTGACCTACCAGCAGAATACGTGGAGTATTTGAAAGCTCAGGGTGTTCAAGACGCGCAGGCTGAGGCTGATGCGGTAATGGTTGAAGACGAGAATTTTCCCATGGCAGGTGGTGGCTGTGGCGGCAACTGTGCCTGTGGTAGCGGTGGCTGCGGCTCTCACTAGAGCTTTCGGGTAGGAAACTTTAGAAGAATTTTTCAGCGTTTTAACGGCAAAGTGAACAAAAACGAAGGAGTGGGGTCATAGACTTTCTGACTATGACCCCCGGTAGATTTTCTTCTTTTGCTGATTCTCCTGTGCTCTTTAACAGGCGTGCCCTCATGGCCAGCGCTGGGGTGGGCGCTTTAGCCCATACACTGAGTGCGTGTACGACTGTGACTGAGGATTACTCGGCTACCTTGAAAGATTCTCAGGGCAACGCCGTAGAAATCACCAAGAGGTATAAATCCTTGGGTAAAGCTCTTCACGCTTTGCAACAAGAACACTCAGAGTTTCAGCTCTCTGTGGGGGTCTTCAACTACGCCGATCAGAATACTTATGTGTTCACCCCTGAATATCGAGGATATGAGGCAAGCACGGTGAAGGTTCCACTGGCGCTTACCGCCATGCGTCAGGTGTTTGAACAGGGGAATACCCTGGATTCCTCGGTGAGCGAAAATATCAAGGTCAGCGTAGGGCTTTCAGATAATGATGCCACCAAAGCAGTTTTCGGTTCTTTGGGTTCGGATGACGAAAGCCGCGCCGCAGAAATGAATAAAACGTATGACAAGCTTGGAATCTCTGCTACGCGTGCTAACGCGGGCTGGGGTGCTAACCTCACCAGTGCAAACGATCACCTATATATAGCTCGCGCGATATATGAGGGACTTGACTGGGTTTCTGAGGTTGACATGCAGTTACTGCGCGATGCAATGACGGCATCAGACCCCGCATCCCAGGGGTGGGGAATAGGAGTGCTTGCCAAGCTTGATGGTGCAGGTGCCGATTCCACTGATCTTGACGCCGCCTCGCACGTGCTGTGCAAAAATGGCTGGCTGCCCGATGATTTGCAGAAATGGTATATCAACTCCGACGGCGTAGTGGCGTATGGCGAGCATACTTTGGCGATATCAGTGATGAGCTCGGGAATGCAACAACAAGAAGATGGGCAACACTTTACGAGTCGA
>JAUMUA010000044.1 GCA_030530925.1 Rothia sp. (in: high G+C Gram-positive bacteria)
AGATACCTCAGCAATAGTTATTGACACCGGTCCCGCGGACGCCGACCCCCAAGCGTGCCTTAGATGGGCGGGCGTCGAACATATTGAAGCTATCTACTTGACGCATCCTCACGCCGACCATATAGGAGGAGCCAAATCCCTCTTAGGATCTCCCATGGCAGCTGGGCAGAAGAGCATAGAAGTTTCTGGCAAGTATGCAGAAAACCCCGCAAGCTATCCAGGGCTTCCTATACATCAAGTTCAGCCCTCTCAGCTGACGTATCCCAAAGAAAACCTGGAACTGCGCATTCTTGAAGCACCTAGTTCATCAGAAGTCATTCCGGGTTCGTCAAAGAATTCCCAAGAGAACAACAGTTCATTAGTGATTCAAGCTCAATTTCACGGCAACAGCGCACACGGTGATCTCAGCATTCTGCTCACGGGAGATATCGAACAAGCCGAAATTCAGTCGCTCCTGAGAGAAAACCCAACGCTTAGGGCTGACATCCTCAAAGTTCCCCACCATGGATCAAAACACTCAGGGGCTCAACTTTTTGAAAAGCTCAAACCACCCATCAATATTATTTCTGCAGGCGTCAATAATTCTTATGGTCACCCGCATCCGGAGACCCTGCAATCAATCAAAGACCTGCATCTTTTAGCCTTCACTACTGCCGAACACGGTAGCATAGCGGTTTCAGCTCCGGCTTCAGAACATCAGGCACAAGTAAGCTTTCAAAAACCATGAGAAAATAGGGGAGAGCGGGGTTTCGAAAGGTAGAAAATGGCTAAGGCAACAAGAAATACTCAGAACAACCAGCAATGGCGAGACGCGCAACCTGCGCCAGCAGTGTTGATTTATGGAAACGAAGACTACATCGTCTCTGCTTCTCGAAGCCGTCTCAAGACTCAGTTTGTCCAAGAGCACCATGACGCCGAAGAAATCGCCCTCAACGCGAAAGACTACCGCAAAGGGGAACTACTCAATGCCGTGAGCCCCTCTCTTTTCGGCGGATCAAAAGTAATCCTCATATCAAATGCTGCCCTGATGAACGAAGATTTTTTGGCAGAGATGCTCGATTATCTTCAAAATCCCGAGCCGACTAGCATGGTCATACTCCACCATGCCGGCGGTAACAGAGGCAAAAAACTGATTGATGTTTTTCGCGCATCACGCACCTATTCGCTGATCGAAGCCAAACCTCTTAAAACCGATCACGACAAGGCAAGCTTCGTGAACTTTGAGTTCGCGCTTCAGGATCGAAAAATTGAACCTCGTGCGGCGCGTCTCTTGATTGCAGCCTGCGGTAATGATGTCTCAGAATTGGCATCTGCTTGCTCGCAACTCATTGAAGATACCGAGGGGCCCGTAACGGAATCGATGGTGGATACCTACTACGGAGGACGCACCGAAGTTACCGCTTTTAAAGTATCGGATGCCGCAGTGGCTGGCGATAGTAGAACCGCCCTCAAACTTTTGCGTCATGCTTTATCGACGGGTGTTGAACCCATTCCACTGGTTGGTGCTCTCGGAATGAGAATGCGCAATATAGCTCGCGTTCATGGAACCCGCGGGAACGCTAACCACCTGGCGGGTGAACTTAAGTTAGCACCTTGGCAGGTGGAACAAGCTCAACGAGATTCGCGGCGCTATTCCGCTGACGATCTCAAACTTATACTCAAGGTATTGGCAGATACGGATGCCCAGCTCAAAGGGGAAGCGGCAGAACCTCTGTATGCCCTTGAAAAAGCAATTCTAGCTATCGCGTCATAGCTCGTTTTGAAGCTACTTTGCCTTACTAAAAAAACTTGATGAAAGAGCAGGTTAAACAGTAAGTGCCCCGGAGATTTCCGGGGCACTTACTGTCACTTCGCTAATAGACATCTGTTCTAACGAACAGTTGAAATTAGGAAAGCTTGTTTACGCGAATAGCAAGACCTGACTTCTTGTTAGCAGCGGTCTTCTTGTGAAGAACGCCCTTTGAAACAGCCTTGTCCAGTTTGCGGCTTGCAGTCTGAAGTGCTGATACAGCTGCTTCTTTGTTCTGCTCCTCAACTGCTGCATCTACCTTGCGGATAGCAGTCTTGAGATCGGACTTGTAAGCGTTGTTACGCAAACGTGCCTTCTCGTTAGTGAGGATGCGCTTTTTCTGGGACTTAATGTTAGCCACGATTTAAAACTTTCTTTAGTCTAATTGGTCTGTGAGGGCTACGCTGACCAATCATCGACTGAGTGGCGTGGGGATACCTATGGCAATCGGTCAGCAGTGCCCGATGACCATCGGACACATTGTTTGCTACTCTATCAGATTTCCTGGCTATTTTAAGGAGAGTTGTCTCATACAATCTACCTATTTAAGTGATTGAAAGCCTGATGAATTTTCTCAAAAGTTGCTCTGTCAATAGATGCGCTTTCGCGACGCATACTCTGGGGTGATACGCGAATCACGCGGTCTAGTTTAACTTCCGACGGGCGTCCTTGGCGGTCCCAGACTCCGCTTCCAATATCGAGGTAGCGTGGGTCATGTTCTGAAGAGTTGTTGTGATCTTTACTCGTCATCATCAGCGCCAGAAGATACGCGCCGTCGCGTCCGATGATAATCACCGGTCGATCTTTGCCTTGGGAATAATCCTCTTCATAAGGCACCCAGGTCCACACCACTTCGCCGGGGTCAGGATCGCCGTCCTTGCAAGGGGTATAGGAGAAATCAACGGAACCGTGAAAATCCCCGGGATAATGAGATGAATTGTTCTGCCCAGGGCGAGTTGAAGTTTTTCGAGCAGTAGGACGCGAAGATGAGCTCGGCGCTGCGTCTTGTACCTTTTGATACTGCCGATATGCCTTCTGCGCGAAATCAAAAATTTGCTTCACCGTGGATAAATTGAATTTCATGGTTTTACGATAACCCGCCTCGCCTCATAATCAGAAGAGTTCCATTGAGCACCACGAATATCTTCAAAATTGCTCTATATGATGTCACGGAAAAGCTGAAATCATGGGAGACTAGTTAACTGACTAAATCAACCCGCAGCTCACTGCGCCTGAAAGGATTATCCTCAGTGTCACCAATGGCTACTAATGCGCCCGTACCCTCGGCGACCGACCCGAAGATACTGCGAAATTTTTGCATTATTGCTCACATTGACCATGGAAAGTCCACCCTTGCTGACCGCATGCTTCAAGCAACCGGCGTGGTGACTCCTCGTGAGATGAAAGCTCAATATCTAGACCGCATGGATATTGAACGCGAGCGCGGCATCACCATTAAGTCCCAGGCCGTTCGTATGCCGTGGGAAGTCGATGGTCAGGCGTACGCGCTCAATATGATTGATACCCCCGGCCACGTGGACTTCACTTATGAGGTTTCGCGTTCGTTGGCTGCGTGTGAAGGCGCTTTGCTCTTGGTGGACGCCGCACAGGGCATCGAAGCGCAGACTTTGGCGAACCTCTATTTGGCGATGGAAAATGATCTTACGATTATTCCGGTGCTGAATAAGATTGACCTGCCGGCTGCTAACCCCGATAAATATGCGGCGGAGCTCGCTAATCTCATTGGTGTGGAGCCAGAAGACGTTTTGCGTGTCTCGGGTAAGACCGGTGAGGGCGTCGAGGAACTTCTAGATCGTATTGTTGAGTTGATTCCTGCGCCGGAAGGCGATCCAGATGCCTCCCCACGTGCCATGATTTTTGACTCCGTGTACGACTCCTATCGCGGCGTCGTCACCTATGTTCGTGTGGTTGACGGTAGTTTGTCGCCACGTCAGAAGATCAAGATGATGTCAACTGGCGCCGAGCACGATTTGTTGGAGATCGGCGTGATTTCGCCAGAGCCTAAGCCCACCAAGGGTCTTGGCGTAGGCGAAGTGGGGTATTTGATTACCGGCGTGAAAGACGTTCGTCAGTCACGTGTGGGTGATACCGTCACCAGTGCTCTGAAAAGTGCTGAGGAGTCGTTGGGCGGGTATGAAGACCCTAAGCCCATGGTGTTCTCTGGTTTGTTCCCCATCGACGGTTCAGATTATCCGGTGTTGCGCGATGCGCTAGATAAGTTGAAGCTCAATGACGCGGCGCTGATTTACGAGCCTGAAACCTCTGCAGCTCTCGGATTCGGTTTCCGTTGCGGATTCTTGGGTCTGTTGCACCTTGAGATTGTTCGCGAGCGCCTAGAACGTGAGTTCAATTTGGACCTCATCTCTACTGCACCCAACGTTATTTACGACGTCGTGGATGAACAAGGTGCCGCTCGTCGTGTGACGAACCCTAGCGAATTCCCCGAAGGTAAAATCTCTACCATTCGTGAGCCAATGGTTGCTTGCACGATTATTGCGCCCAGCGAGTTTATCGGTGCGATTATGGAATTGTGCCAGTCAAAGCGCGGCCAAATGGGCGGCATGGATTATCTCTCGCAGGATCGCGTGGAGTTACGGTACCGCTTGCCGCTGGCTGAAATTGTTTTTGATTTCTTTGATCAGCTGAAATCTCGCACTAAGGGGTATGCTTCGCTGGACTGGAAGTTCGACGGCGAAGAAGAAGCTGATTTGGTCAAGGTAGATATCTTGTTGCAGGGTGAGAAAGTTGATGCTTTCTCAGCTATTACGCACCGCGAAAAGGCTTATTCGTACGGTGTGATGATGACCGGAAAACTGCGCAAGCTCATTCCTCGTCAACAGTTTGAGGTGCCTATTCAGGCAGCGATTGGCTCTCGCATTATTGCTCGTGAGAACATTCGTGCTATCCGCAAAGACGTTCTTTCCAAGTGCTATGGCGGCGATATCTCACGTAAGCGCAAGCTCCTTGAGAAGCAAAAAGAGGGCAAGAAGCGTATGAAGATGGTAGGACGCGTTGAGGTGCCCCAAGAGGCATTCATTGCGGCGCTCTCCTCAGATGAAGAGTCGAAGGATAAGTCGAAATAGTGAGTCCTGCTCAGCCAGTAGGTGAAGCCGCGCCTTTAGACGGTTTGCTGCCGTCCGATGGTGCGGCGCATATTTCGAGCAATCGTGATTTCAGTTTGTATGTGCACGTTCCGTATTGTTCGGTGCGTTGTGGCTACTGCGATTTCAATACCTACGCCATGGATGACTTTGGTGATGGCGTCTCAAGGGACACCTACGTGAAAGATGCCCTAGCTGAATTAGATTTTGCTTATTCTGTGTTGCAGAAATCAGGGGAGCAGATTCGACCTCTTCATTCTGTGTTCTTTGGTGGCGGCACGCCTACCCGAATTCCCGTTCAAGACTTGGTTCGCATTCTTCACCATGCCATTGAGCTGTTCGGAATAGAAGAGAACGCCGAGGTAACCACTGAAGCTAACCCGGATTCTGTAACTGCTGAAGATATTTGGGCCCTGGCAGCTGGGGGATTTACCCGAGTCTCCTTTGGTATGCAATCTGCGGTTCCTTCGGTTCTGAAAGTGCTAGATCGTACGCATACTCCTGCTAACGTTCCTAAAGTTGTGGGGTGGGCCAAGGACGCCGGTCTGCAGGTATCTGTTGATCTCATCTACGGCACGCCGGGAGAAACTTTAGTGCAGTGGAGAGCTTCGGTTGAAGCTGCTATTTCTTATCAGCCTGATCATATTTCAGCCTATTCCCTTATCGTTGAGGAGGGTACCAAGTTATGGGCGCAGATTCGCAGAGGCGAATACGTCATGCCTGATGATGATTTGATGGCTGACATGTATCTTCTTGCAGACGATCTGTTGGGGAACGCAGGCTATCACTGGTACGAGGTTTCTAATTTTAGTACGTCGGAGCAGACGCGTAGTCGGCACAATTTAGCGTATTGGAACAATGCTGATTGGTGGGGGATCGGCCCCGGCGCCCACTCGCATGTGCGCAATACTCGTTGGTGGAACGTCAAGCACCCCTTAGCGTATGCATACCGAGTTCGCGCCGCTGAATCTCCTGCTCAAGCTCGTGAACAGCTCGTGGGGGAGCAGACTGTTTTTGAACAGATTATGTTGCAACTTCGTATTAAAGAAGGGGTTGAGGTGAGCGTTCTTGAGTCGGTCTTTGCCCCTGAGGTATTGAGCGAGAAACTCCGTTGGTTGCAACAACAGGAACTCATCGATGCTCAGGCGCTTGCCGAGGGACGTGTCGTGTTGTCGTTACAGGGCAGACTGTTGGGCGATGCTGTGACGCGCGAGCTCACTCCTGATGTTTAGCATTTCCTCCTCCCATAAAGTGTATTAAATGAAAAAGGCTCGAACCGCATAAAAGAGGTTCGAGCCTTTAGTCATCATACTATTTAGCGCCGTGATGCAAAGCGATCGAAAAAGAAGGTATTTCCCTTGTACTGGTAAGGGTTGCCCTTATTGACTTTGATGCCGGCGATCAATGACATAACCGCAAGGTAGGTCCATAGTAAAGCGGCGATCAAACCAAAGAGCCATCCTACGTAGGGCACTACTGATAAACACATTGAAACCACAATGATCACAGTAGGAAGCAACGTGAAATTCAATGCTTCGCGTGATTCTTGTTCTGTGAATGCGCCGCGGCCCCGGTACAGGTAATAAATGATGGCAGAAGGGATGCAACCAATTACTCCACCAAAGTGAGCCAGAGTCGCAATATTACGGTCCTCATGGACCGTCAGCTTATTGGGCGTTGAAGATTTACCTTCAAATTGCGAACCAGCCGTCGATGACGTTTTCAAAAAATTACTCACTCTTCTACTGTGTTGAGGGCAAATAGTGTTGTTTACTTGGCTATTTACTGGAGAGTAGTTCAAACTCCGAAATATATACTTTACTAGAAAAGAATTTATTTCTCGGTGAATCATTGCGAGTTGCTTGAGGTGTTAGTTACTCCTCGGTCAAAAAATCAATCAACGATTCCACAGGACCTAGAAGACTAGGTTCAAGTTGTGAATAAGAATCGACGCGTGAGAGGATTCGTTGCCACCCCCGCGCCACGTCCTCGGGCGTATCATACGCCCATCCGAACCTCTTCAAGACACCCTTCTTCCACTCTTCCGAGCGAGGGATAACGGGCCATTGGGACATACCCAGAGCGGAGGGTTTAACCGCTTGCCACACATCGACGAAGGGGTGTCCCACAATTTTCACGGAATTCTCGGCACCGGGTACGGAGCGAGCTTCGTGAACTATTCGCTCTTCTTTAGTTCCCGCCACGAGGTGATCGACCAAAATGCCCAATTTGCGGCGTGGATTCGGATTAAAAGCGCGAATGACGGTTGCCAAATTGTCAATGCCGTGGAGTGGCTCTACAACAATTCCCTCAACCCGCAAATCGTGACCCCACACTTTCTCCACGAGTTCAGCGTCGTGCACACCTTCAACCCAAAGACGTGAGGGGAGTGCTACATTTGTGGTCTGATTCTGCACAGCATAAGATCCTGATCGACTGACGAGTTTTTGCGATTTTTTCTTGGCAATCGGTAACACTAACTTGACGGGTTGACCTTCGTACAAGAAGCCAAACCCTAAGGGGAACATCTTAATTTTGCCCCGCGCGTCCTCAAGAGCCACCATATGGGCACCACCCACGCGCTCTAAACGCACGGCGGCACCTACCCAGCCGCTTTCCACGTCTTCTAAAACCATGCCAGAGCGCACTGGCAACTCTTTAACAGCGGGTTTCTTAAGATGGTTGGTGGATGAAAGATCTTGAGCGCCCCACGCCATGTAATCATTCATTGTTACCTCTCGTTCCGCTCACCTTAGCTTTGAGCGTAGGAGCTGTTGTTGTATGTGCAGGAAGTATTACAGTGGTTTTAGCACTCTTTGAAGCAGAGTGCTAATTCACGTTAGGTTGGGAGAAAGCATTGCCTCTAACGCGCCAGCATAAAATACTTCAAGCTATTATCGAAGACTATGTTAGTCGGCGTGAGCCAATTGGCTCTAAAGCTCTCGTTGACCGCCATCAATTAGGCGTATCGAGTGCTACTGTGCGTAATGACATGATGGCACTTGAAGAACATGGATTAATTCAAGCGCCGCATTCAAGTGCCGGTCGGGTGCCCACTATCAAGGGGTATCGATTCTTTGTCGATAAAATCGCAAATCCCAGACCCCTGACGAATGCCGAAAGAAATGCTATTCATCATTTCTTGGATCACTCCGATAGCGTAGAGCAAATTTATGAGCATACAGTTCGTTTGCTCTCTCAACTCACGCACCAGGTTGCAATTTTGCAACTTCCTCATAGCGAAAGCCCCCGAGTTCAGCACGTGGAGTTGTTGAAAGTATCTGAGTCACAGATAATGGTTTTGATTATTACTCAGAATGGAAATGTGCAACAACGGTTGCTACAACTGTCAGACGTTGCCCTTGACTTATACGCGATCCAGCAGAAAATCCTGGGGGTTACTAAATCACAGGAGTTCTTCAGGGCCCAACAAATCACGTTGTCATTAGCTGAAACTGCGGTTTACCCCACCGAACGCAAAATCTTTGAAACCCTGGCAGATTTATTAGCTACAGAGGGCTCATCGAAGTTGATTATTGCCGGCACTTCATATCTAGCTCAATCCACCAACGACTTTCAATCCAACATCGCACCTATTCTCGAAGCACTCGAAGAACAGGTCACCATGTTGCAGCTCCTTTCGAACATGGCAAGCTCGCAAGACGTCGTCGTAAAGATAGGGGCAGACCAGCCGCAAAGTGCGCTTGATGAGACCAGTATTATTACCTCATCCTATGCGCAGCAGAGCTCTGCCAAATTGGGCATTATGGGCCCAACGCGAATGGACTATGCATCCTCGATGACGGCGGTGCGAGGCGTTGCCGAGTATCTCTCAAAAATTTTGGGCAAATAAGTTCCAGTTATTAGAATTTCATCAATACAAAATAAACGTTAAAGAAGAGGAAGATTCTGAGTGAGCAATCATTATGAAACCCTAGGTGTTTCTCGCGACGCTAGCCCCGAAGAAATCAAAAAAGCCTATCGCAAGATGGCGCGCAAGTTGCATCCGGATATTAACCCTTCACCTGAAGCGGCAGAGGAATTCAAGCGAGTTTCCCACGCTCATGATGTGCTCTCTGATCCTGATAAGCGCCGTATATATGATCAGACCGGCAACGAAAACGGTCAGGCCCAAGGTGGTTTCGGGGGCGCTGGCGGATTTGGAGGATTTGGCGGTTTCTCAGACATCTTCGAAACTTTCTTTAATCAATCACCTCAAGGTCCTGCTAGTCGTACCCGCCAGGGGCAAGACGCGCTCATCAACGTTCGCATTGATTTGAAAGATGCTGTTTTCGGCACCAATAAGCAAATTACTGTTGATACCGCGGTCACATGCCACAAGTGTGAGGGTAGCGGTTGCGAACCTGGTACCCATCCGGAAACCTGTGATACCTGTAAGGGGCAGGGATACATGCAACGTCAAGTCCAATCCATTCTGGGTACTGTTGTACAACCCGTTGAATGCCCCTCATGCCGTGGCTTTGGCACCGTCATCAAGCATCCTTGCCAGGAATGCTACGGAGAAAGTCGCGTGCGCGAGCGCAAGCCGCTGACCATTAAGATTCCAGCCGGTGTGCATCATGGAGCGCGAATTCGCCTCAGCGGTCAGGGCGAGGCTGGTACCTTCGGCGGTCCTCACGGTGACCTTTATGTGGAACTACGCATAAATCCTGACCCAACTTTCTCTCGCGACGGTGATGATCTGCACGCGCGCGTAGCAATTTCTATGACGGCTGCAGCGTTAGGTACCACTATTTCGATGGACACCTTTGACGGCGAGCAAAAGATTGAGGTCAAGCCAGGAACTCAATCGGGTGACGTCAAGACCCTCAAAGGCTTGGGTGCTACCAAGTTGCGCGGCAACGATCGTGGCGATTTGCAGGTTCATTTGGAAGTCAGAACCCCCACCGATCTTTCATCGCAAGAACGCGAATTGTTGACAAAATTTGCGGAAATGCGTCATGAAGTCCAGGGCACTAGTGAAACGTTGACGGAGAAACACGGTTTTTTCTCTCGGTTCAAAGAACGCTTTGATAAGTAAGGGCTTTCTGTCATGTCTGCACCAATTTTTTATGTAGATACCGAACACGTTGAGGGACTAGAGCCCGATGAAGTTTTCAGGCTTCAGGGGGAAGAAGGCCATCACGCTAAGAATGTTAAGCGTCTTACAGTAGGTGAGAGCGTTGATATCGCCGATGGTCAGGGTCTGCGGTTATCAACTCGGGTAGTGGAGGTGCTTGAAGACGGACTGGTGTTGAGCATTGATTCCATTCAGCGGGAGACGCCAGGCTCGTCCATTATATTGGTGCAGGCACTTGCTAAAAACGACAGGGATTTACTAGCGATTGAAACCGCTACTGAACTGGGCGTGACAGCGGTCGTTCCGTGGAGCGCACATCGATCTATTGTTCAGTGGAAGAAAGAACGTGCGCAGAAAGCTTACGGGAAGTGGGTCAATACGGTAACTGCGGCTGCTAAACAGGCTCGACGCGCGTCCATTCCTGTTGTCTATGATCTTCATAACACCAACCAACTTGCGAAAGTTATTGATGAAGAGACCGCCGAAGGTGCCCTGGTTTTTGTGTTGCATGAGGCTGGAAGTTCAGATTTGGTATCGTTTTTGTCCAAGAATCAAAATGCCGCTGGGCGCCTCATTTACCTGGTAGTGGGCCCCGAAGGTGGTATTTCTGATCAAGAGTTGCAACTCTTTGAAGAGGCTGGGGCAAAAGTTGTTGTATTGGGCCGTGAAATCTTGCGGTCTTCTACTGCGGGGGCAGCTGCGATCACAGTGATTAAGACTGTTTTTGGTCACTGGTAATTTTCGTTGAGCGATGAAATTTATTCTCACACTTTTACTTGGGGAACACACTCACTAGGCTAAGAGTACAGATTCAATCTCTAGGAGCTCTGATTAGGCGTAAGCCTCTTATGACTACAATTTCTGCGGGCACTTCACGCCCCATATCGGTTGTCCGTACCTACACCTTTAGTTCGCGCGATCAAATGATTTCGGTCTTAGGTCCCTCTGATTCCAGCATTTTGCTCATTGAGTCTAACTTTCCAACACTGACTGTCCGACCTAAAGATTTGGATGTTGTTGTCAGCGGTCCGTCAGAAGCTGTTGCGGCTACAATTCGGTTGTTTGGCGAACTGTCTTCTTTAGCTCGTCAGGGCATTAGCATCTCTGCTGAGACGGTTTCGCGAGTGCTCACTATGCTCAATCAGGAGTTAGTAGCTCCTGCAACTGCAATGAGCCAAAACATTTTGAGTTCTCGGGGCAAGAGCATTCGCCCTAAGACGATTAACCAAAAAAACTACGTCGATAGCATTGACGAAAATACGGTGATTTTTGGGATTGGACCAGCAGGTACAGGTAAGACCTATCTGGCGATGGCTAAGGCTGTGCAGGCTTTACAGAATAAAGAAGTCAATCGTATTATTCTCACTCGTCCTGCGGTAGAAGCGGGGGAGCGTCTTGGCTTCTTGCCAGGTTCTTTGAGCGAAAAAATTGATCCATATTTGCGTCCTTTGTACGACGCTCTTCACGATATGTTGGATCCTGAGACCATTCCTAAGCTGATGGAATCTGGAACCATTGAGGTTGCTCCGCTGGCATATATGCGTGGACGCACCCTCAATGATGCTTTTATCGTTCTTGACGAAGCCCAGAACACCACGGTTGAACAGATGAAGATGTTCCTCACGCGCCTTGGATTTGGCTCAAAAATGGTGATTACCGGTGACGCTACCCAGGTGGACTTGCCACAGGGCCAGTCTTCTGGATTGCGCCAAATCAAGCAAATTCTTGAAGACGTGGAAGATATTAATTTCACTATTTTGGATTCCACAGATGTGGTGCGACATTCACTCGTATCTGAAATCGTCTCTGCGTACGACCGTTGGGACGACGATAAGCAGGCGATGGAGCGCAAACGCCACCGCAAAGTTAAGCGTCAGACCATCGAGGCAGCTGCAGAAAAATTGCTTGAAAAAACGGGCATTGAAACAGAGGATCGTAAATAATGTCAGTTGATATTGATATCGAACAGATTGAATCTTCTGCGTCAACAGAAATTCAAGAAGCTTTTGCGGCGTTTGATGAAGAGCAGATTAGAGCCTTAGTTGCTTATGCGTTCAAGCAGCTCTACGTTTCTGAAGAAACCGAACTCTCGCTTGCGGTAGCCTCTGAAGCTGAAATGGAGCGTATTCACATTGAATGGATGGATCTAACTGGTCCCACCGATGTCATGTCTTTTCCTATGGATGAGATGATTCCTGGCACCCCAGAGGAACTAAGCCAGGGGGTGCTCGGGGACATCATCTTGTGTCCAATGGTAGCGGCATATCAGGCTAAAAACGCAGGTCATAGCATCTTAGACGAATTTTGCCTTTTGACCGTTCACGGTATTTTGCACTGCCTGGGCTACGACCACGGCACGGCAGATGAAGAAGCTGAGATGTTCGGAATGCAACGAGAAATTCTCGAAGGCTTTCTCGGTCGTTCAGCACCTGTTGAAACGAGGTTCTAACTTCAATGGTTATTGCATTGTTGATTATTGCAACGCTTCTTCTCATACTTCTTGCTTACATTTTGGCCGCAGTGGAGTCAGCGTTTACCTATATTCCTCACGCTGAAGTAGATGAGCTCACCGAGAATAATTCTCGCCCGCGTCTTGCGCGCATCATGGAGCGTCAAGAACCCTATACATTTTCGCTACGGTTGTGGCGATCATTCGTAGATACCCTGTCTGTTCTGAGCTTTTTCTCTCTCGTTCTGGTGGTATTCAAGTCGACCCTGTGGTCAGTTCTGATTACCGCAGTGGTCATGAGTATCGTCAGCTATGTTGTGTTCGCCTATTATCCGCGTCGAGCAGGTCGCGCTCGTCCTCGCCACTTTGTGAAGAATTACTTCTCTCTGACGTATTTGCTGACTCGGTTGTTGGGACCTTTGCCCCAGGCTATGACTAAAACCGATGAAGCGAATCAGTCTGAGAATACTTCTGAGGGTTATTTCACGGAAGAAGAAATTCTAGAATTCGTTGACCGCGCTAGTTCTCAAGATGTTATTGAGGACGACGAAGCCCAGATGGTTCAATCCATTTTTGAGTTGGGTGATACCCGAGTTCGGCAGGTCATGGTTCCTCGTACTGACATGGTGACCATTGATGTGGATGAACCGATTGACGATGCCATCAACCTCTTTTTGCGATCTGGTTATTCACGTATGCCGGTTTTGGGGTCTGACTTTGATGATGTTCAGGGCATTTTGTACTTCAAAGATGTGATGGCAGAGGTGGTTGAACGCCCGGAGCAGCCGTATCAAGCTACTATCGCATCTCTGATGCGCGCGCCACGTTTTGAGCCGGAATCCAAGCGAGTGCTGGACTTATTGCGAGATATGCAGCGAGAATCTACTCACGTGGCAGTGGTGATTGATGAGTACGGTGGCACGGCTGGCTTAGTCACTCTCGAAGACCTCATCGAAGAATTGGTGGGTGATATCGCCGATGAATATGACAACGAAAAGCCAGAAGTTAAGGTGCAAGACGATGGCACCTTCAAAATTAGTTCTCGTTTGAGTATTGAAGAGCTTTCGGAGATTTTCGGCAGAAACTTTGAAGAAGAAGACGTAGATACCGTTGGCGGTTTGATGTCTAAGCATTTGGGTCGAGTTCCTATTATCGGTAGCCAAATTACCGTGGACGGAGTACACATCCGTGCAATAGGCACTCAAGGACGACGCAATCAGATTGCTTCGCTCTTGGTGTGGACTGATTCTGAGGAAGAAGTTCCACATTCCAGGGCTCTCAAAACTCTTGACTAGAGCTTATTTTCCAAGAAAGGCACACCTGGTTTTGGTGTGCCTTTCTTGTGAGAACAGATAAGATAAACGTTGAATCTTATGTTTTTGAGGAGTTTGAGTGGATCTTTTTGACTTTCCTGATGATTTTGCAGCTGGTTTCGCTGTGTTGGTCGGACGTCCGAATGCAGGTAAATCAACGTTGACAAATGCGCT
>JAUMUA010000045.1:0-2252 GCA_030530925.1 Rothia sp. (in: high G+C Gram-positive bacteria)
CAAATTCATTCAGTGGCAATCGGCCAAGTTCAAACTGGTCAACGAACATGGGGAAATCGCGGGAGGGGAGGGTATCGCCGTACCAGGCCGATTTGATGGAGCCGCCGCGGCCAAAGACCTCGTCCAAAGGAATTTCCCACGTGGTCTCGGGTGCAGGAACGCCCACCAGCACCACGCGTCCTGCCAAATCTCGTGCGTAGAATGCCTGCTTGAAAGTATCCGCAACGCCCACTGCGTCAATCACCAAATCCGCACCGAAACCGTCGGTGAGTTCGCGAATTTTCTCAACGGCGTCGACGTTTTTCGAATTGACGGTGTGGGTAGCGCCAAGTTCTTTAGCGCGTTCTAGTTTTTGGTCGTCTACATCGACGGCGATGATGGTGGTTGCCCCGCCCAGCTTGGCGCCTGCGATTGCTGCGGTACCTACGCCACCGCAACCGATAACAGCCACGGATTCGCCGCGCTTGAGTTCGCCGGTGTTGAGCACAGCACCAAGACCAGCGGTAATACCGCAGCCTAGCAAGCCAATGGCCGCATAATCTTTGGGGTCGATGTCGCCTTCAATTTTAGTGCACTGTCCTGATGCCACCAAGGTTTTTTCTGCGAAGGAACCAATGCCCAACGCTGCTTCAAGCTCCGTGCCGTCTTCCAGAGTCATTTTCTGCTGTGCGTTGTGAGTATCGAAGCAGTACTGGGGCTGACCTTTTTTGCAGGCACGGCATTCACCGCACACTGCGCGCCAGTTGAGAATTACCAAATCACCAGGTTCCACGTTGGTAACGTTTTCGCCAACCGCTTCGACGAC
Organism: Rothia sp. (in: high G+C Gram-positive bacteria); assembly: GCA_030530925.1. GTDB lineage: Bacteria > Actinomycetota > Actinomycetes > Actinomycetales > Micrococcaceae > Rothia. The sequence goes on from JAUMUA010000045.1 coordinate 806, forward strand.
GCCGGTTGATTCATGACCAAGCAGGTAAGGGAAGTTATCGCCCACGCCACCGGTGATGTAGTGGTGATCAGTTTGGCACACACCACACGTCTTAACATCTACCAAAACCTCACCTTTGCCTGGATCTGGCACATTAATAGTGGTGAGGGTTGCTGGCTCATCTTTTTTCATCGCTACAAGAGCTTGAACCTGTTGCATGGATTCTCCTTCGTGAGTGCTGTTCTGTGTACTTCTACTCTATCGACTTTCTCAGCCTGCTGATAATTTTATTCGGCGGTGCTAGCCCAGTCGATCACGGCTTTTTTGAAGACCCCACTGGTGAGCGTATTGATATGGTTACGCCCTTCAATCAGTAACTCTTGGTGCGGTACTTGCTGTGTTTCCAACGCGCGAGTGAGCCAGGCGGGGCTTCCGCTGACGGTATCTGCAGTTCCTGCCACCACTAGGGTGGGGCACTGCGGTGCCGTGACGCTTGGATCAAAATTAAATTGCTGTGGCAGATTCACAAATTGTTCCAGCGCTTGGGCAGAAATAGGAGTTTGCTCTACCAGTTGCACAAACATGGGGTTGAGCGACTCCGGCGCGTGCGGTGTTCCGCCGACGACGCTGCTGAGGTATTCGCGCAAATCGCCAAATTCGCTGTGCGGTGGCAACCCACCCACGGTAAGCGTCTTCACTACAGCAGAGTGGGTGCTGGCAAGTTCCCAAGAAATACGCGCCCCGGCGGAGAATCCCACCACGTGTGCCTGAGTGGAAAGAGATTCGATAAAGCCCGCTAGCGCTTCGCTAACGGCGCTATAGAGTTCTTGCCCGGTGACCTCAAGGGTGGAACTTGCAGGTAACTGCGCAGTATGAGAAGCGGATTCATCAGGATTTTCAGGGGTGTGATACGGCAAATCAAACACATAGCAACTGAATCCAGCTGCGTTGAGTTTCTTAATCCACCCGGTGGTGTGCCACACCTGTAAGCCGGGGGAAGCGAATCCGGGAATCAGCAGTACCGGGGCGTGGCGCTCGTCGTCGGCAATAAAGGTGTAATACGTCATGGAAGGTATGTCTGTCATAGCTTTTACGATATAAGAAAGCCGGAGTGACTTTCATTAAGAAAGTCGCCCCGGCTTTATTACTAACTGAGCAAATTATTTTTTGTTCTCTTTTTGCTGAGCAGCTCGTTCGTAATCAAGGCCGTTATTTTCTAGGCGAATAGAACGTCCTTCTTCAATGAGCTTTTCGCGCTTTTCAATGTTCTTAGCGGCAACTGCATCTGATTTAGGAGTGAGTTGCAGGTGCTTTTCAGCGTTCAAGCCACCCTGCAATTCGCGCACGCGTTCAATTTCGGCGTCAATTTCTGCACCGAAAAGTAGCACGTTGTTCATGATCCACAGGAACAAGAGCAAGACGATGACGCCGCCGATGATGCCGTAGGTAGCATTGTACTTACCAAAGT
>JAUMUA010000045.1:2262-13822 GCA_030530925.1 Rothia sp. (in: high G+C Gram-positive bacteria)
ACGTAGAAGGTGAAACCTAGGCCAGCTACAGCCATGGTGACCAAAGCGATGGCCGCACCGGGGGATAGCCAACGGATCTTAGGCTGTTTCACGTTGGGAGTGCCGTAGTAGAGAAGTGCAATCAGCACAACTGCCAGCACAATTTCGATCGGCCAGCGAAGCCACATCCATACCGCAGTGAAGCCAGAGAGATCCAGGTTAGGAATCATCTGGTTGAGGAAATCAAGCAGAGAACCGCTCAGCAAAAGCACGAGCATCATCAAAACGACGATAAGAACCAAGACGGCGGTCACCAGCAAGTACCAAGGTCGCAAAACCCAAATGGGGCGGCCTTCTGCCACGCCGTAAATTTTGTTCATGCTACGACCGAAAGCACCAACATAGCCTGAGGCGGTCCAGAGCGCACCAACGATACCGATGAGCAACGCAAGACCAGCACCAGAGGAGGAAGAAAGGTTAGTGATAGGTTCCTCAACCAACGGCATAATATCTTGCGGAGCAAAATCTCGGATGAACTGCAAAATAGTTTCTGCAGTCTTGGGTCCCTGACCGAAAACGCCCAGTGTTGAAACAATTGCCAACATTGCGGGGAAGATCGAGAGAACCGCAAAGTACGTTAGTGCTGCTGCCAAGTCGGTGCAACCGTCGGCAAGAAATTTGTTGAATGAGCGCTTAAAGACGTAGCCCCAATTGGACTTTGTAACGTCGGTGAGTTTTTGAGGTTTGGGAGCTTCTTGATGCTCGTCCTGTTCTCGAACTCTCTTGACCGTCTGCTCATCGAGGTTTGCCATGAATTTCCTCATTTGAAAGTGGGGAGAAATGAATACGACGTTAGCTTACCTTATGAGGGCAAAAGGAGCTGTTTATGGCTAATGGTTCAATAATGAAAAGCGGGGTTCCTCACAAGAGGAACCCCGCTTTTTCAATAAGTTATGGGTTAGTTATTGATGCCCAAAACCTTGGCAGTGTGCGCCATGACTTCGTCAGCAAGTTGTGGGTTCTCGTTGAGCTTAGTGCCAAATGCAGGTACAAGCTCCTTGATGCGAGGTTCCCAGGTTGAAAAACGATCCGGGAAGCAACGCTGTACAAGGTTGAGCATAATCGGCACAGCAGTTGACGCACCGGGAGATGCACCCAGCAGTGCGGCGATGGAGCCATCTGCTGAAGAAATGAGCTCGGTGCCGAACTGCAGCACGCCGCCCTTCTTGGGATCCTTCTTCATCACCTGCACACGTTGACCTGCGGTAATGAGCTCCCAATCGTCACCATTGGCATCGGGGTAGTACTCTTTCAAAGCTTCTACGCGATCGCCCTGATTCTTGAGCAATTCACCCAAGAGGTATTTGGTGAGATCCATGTTAGCTAGACCTGCACGAACCATGGGGTAGATGTTGTCGGTGCGCAACGACATCGGAAGGTCGAGCAACGAACCTTGCTTCAGGAAGTTGGTCTTGAAACCTGCGTAAGGACCAAAGAGCAAGGAACGCTTGCCGTTGACATAACGGGTATCGAGGTGAGGAACCGACATCGGAGGAGCGCCTACCGATGCTTGACCGTAGACCTTAGCGTTGTGCATATCTGCGGTTTTCTCGTTGGTGTTGCGCAAGAAGAGACCGGATACGGGGAACCCGCCAAAGCCCTTGCCCTCTGAAATGCCAGACTTCTGTAGCAGATGGAGTGCGCCGCCGCCTGCACCGAGGAAGACGAACTTGGAGCGAATTACGGTGTCCTCAGCAGAGTTGAGGCGGTTCTTCACCTTTACCGTCCAGCTCTTGTCAGACTGCTGGGTTACATCGGTAACCTGCTGACCGTAACGAACTTCAACGCCGTTGGCCTGTAGGTAATCAATCATCTGCTGGGTGAGGGTACCGAAATCGACGTCGGTGCCTTCAGGTGACCAGCTAGCAGCTACAGCTTCGTTAGTATCGCGCCCCTGCATGGTGAGCGGTGCCCATTTTTCAATTTGAGCGCGGTCGGTGGAGAACTGCATGCGCTCAAAGAGTTTTTCTTGCTTGAATGCGTCATAACGAGCCTGCAGATATTTGCTGTGCTGATCCCCAAAAACAAGTGACATGTGAGGAACGGGGTTAATCCACCGTGAATCTGCCAGCTTCTTTTCTTCTACGAGGGAGGACCAGAATTGGCGTGATACCTGGAATTGCTCATTGAGTCCCAGCGCCTTGACGGTGCTTACGGTGCCGTCTTTGGCTGCTGGCGCGTAGTTCAACTCGCACAATGCGGAGTGACCGGTGCCCGCGTTATTCCACGGGTTGGATGATTCCTGAGCAACTTTATCCAGGCGTTCAAGAACCACAATATTCCAAGAGGGTTCGAGTTCTTTTAAGAGCACACCCAAAGTTGCGCTCATGATGCCGCCGCCTACAAGTACGACGTCGGTAGATTCCGTCAAAGCCACGGTGCTTCTCCCATAAATAGATGGTTGCTCAACTGAGCATCTAAAATTTGCGCAAATTTGCGCTCCTTTTTAGCCTAACGCTTTTGGGAGCCCATACTTGAAATATTGGGGGGCGCAGCTTCGTCATTTATTAAGAATCGCTTAGCGTGAAACGGTGGCTTGGGAAAGATCTTCAACTGCTGTGGCGCTCAGCGGGTAGTAGTTGACGCGCTTTCCCAGTGCAACGGATGAGACGGGGTAGCACAGGGGAATCGCTGGCATCAGCTGAGCCACCAGCATGTTGATATGCGCATAGGCTTCTCGGCGTTCGTCCAAGTCAGTTAATTGATCCGCCGCACGTAACGCTTTAAGAATGTCTGGGTAGCTCACGTCGTCCTGGGCAGAGGCAGACGAAGATGCCGAGGCCGTAGGCGTTGGAGTTGCTGTGCTCTCTTGCGAGCCATCTGCGGTAGAAGCAGTTGCTTGTTCAGATTGTTCAATAATGTTAGAAGTAGGGGCAAGAACCTTGCTCAAGAACGCATTAGGGTCTCGGTAAGAACCTACAAACCCGGTGAGGGCAAGCCCACGGGTGGAGCTGGGTTCGCTAATTTTTTCGAGATAGCCGTCGCTCCAGGCAATGGGGACCGGTTTAATGTTGATTCCAGCTTCTACGAGGTCTGCTGAGAGCGAGGCATAAATTGCTTCGGGTGTTTCCATCGTTGGAAGTGAGACGCCGGTGGGATAGTAAAACTCGATTTCTTCGTTTGCGTACTTAGCTTCTTTGAGCCGGTCAGCCGTGATATCGGTTTTATGGGTGTAGTAAGCAGAGGTCTCTTTGTTCTTCATCATGAATAATGACGGTAAGAAATCTTCTGCCACGTTGGTGCCCTGAGGAAAGTATTTTTTAACGAGGGCGTTGCGGTCTAGTGCGTGTGCAACTGATGAGCGCATAGTGCGTTGAGCAAGCACAGGATGCTCCAAATTGATGCTGATGTAACAGATTGCGTATGGATCTCGCGGCTGAGTCAGGTTGCCACTTCGTGCCAAATCAACATAGTTATTTACACCCACCAAATCATAACCATCGATGGTGTCTTCTCTGATAGCTACATATCGTTGCTCGGTGTCTGAAATGGTTGAAAAGATAATGCGTTCAACGTTTGGTTTATCGCCCCAGTAGTGCTCAAAATAATCTAATTGTGCCACCTGGTTTTTCCACGACGTCGCTTGATAAGCTCCGGTGCCAACGGGCAAGTCTTTAAAACGGAAGTCGTTGTTGAGCGCTTGAGGGGACGCGATGCCAAATGAGGGCTGGGTGAGCGCTTTAAGAAATGATTGGGAGCGACGGGAGAGGGTAAAAGCAACTTTAGAATCACGTACTGTGCAACGCTGCACCAAAGGCGTTGAGCCGTCGGTGGCATTGACATTGCTGAAAAGTTGCAAGAATTCGACGTGCGTATAAGAGGTGGTGTCGCTGGCTATATGCGACCAACGGTTGTAGTTTTTGAGTACCGAATCGGCGTTGAACTCGGTGCCATCGTGAAAAGTGATTCCCGTGCGTAGCTCAAACGTGTAAACCAACCCATCGTCTGAAACGCTCCAACTTTGGGCAAGAGCAGGCTCAGGTTCACCAGTATTCATGTTGGCGCGTACTAACGGTTCAAGAATTTGAGCCGAGATTCGTGCTGTCTCAATCGTGCTGGAATCTGCTACATCTAACGTTGTGGGGAGAGCAGCGTTAGCGAACCTCAAGGTGTTTGGTCCGCTAGGGGAGTCGCTATTATTTCCGGTTTGAGATGTTGAGCAAGAGCTCAAACTGACTCCTGCTGCAAGAAGGGCGCTAAGTTGCATGACCTGGCGACGAGAGTAGCGGGACATAATCGCGACCGTCCTTATACCTGAACAAATATTTGAGCTGGTTCATCAGCATATTAGCTGAAGATACAAAGAAGGCCCGTGCAGATGACGGGCCACTTTGTTTATATAATTATGTTTGGTGCGCAAGGAGGGACTTGAACCCTCACGCCCGAAGGCACAGGAACCTAAATCCTGCGTGTCTGCCAATTTCACCACTCGCGCAGTTACTCAGCTGAGTACCTAAAAGATATTACATGACTTTGAAGATCGTGCAAAATCGACTGGCTTCGTACGTCTTGGATGCAACTGTGTTGTTACGAATCAATGTCTAAATCACGGCGGAGTTTTGCAACATGACCTTTTGCGCGCACGTTGTATTGGGCGAGTTCGATGCTTCCGGTTTCAATAACGAAGGTTGAACGGATGAGCCCGGTATAGGTCTTGCCGTAATTTTTCTTCTCACCCCATGCGCCATAAAGTGAGGCGATGGCGTGGTCTTCGTCCGAAAGAAGTTGGAAATTAAGATTTTCAGATTCGCTGAATCGAGCTAGTTTTTCCACAGAGTCAGGCGAAATTCCTAAGACCTGATATCCGTGAGTCATGAGGGAATTGAGATTATCTCTGAAATCGCACGCTTGAGTGGTGCAACCGGGTGTTGAAGCCTTGGGATAAAAATAAAGAATGACTTTGTGATTCTTAAAATCTGAGAGATTTACCACTTGGTTATGACTATTGGTGAGTGAGAATTCGGGTGCTTTGACGCCAGGTTTAAGCTGTTTCATGGGAGGATTCTCGCTTTTCGTAATCTGCATAAACCCCCTCATATTACGCTTCTGCGGGATGCATTTCAGAGGGATGTTTTGAGAAATAGGCAGTGTGCTCACTATTTTTAGTAACTAACCTTATAATAGTGGCATGCCGGAAATTGGTAATTGGTCAATAAATCGTTTGTTATCTACTGCAGCGCGAATGCTGGAACATAGTTGGAATAATCAGCTCAAGGAGCTCGGTCTTACTCATGCGGGAGTTACCGCCCTGGGTGTCATTGCTAAGGCGGGTACTATCTCGCAGGTGCATGTGGCCTCCATTGTGGGGGTTCAGGCGCAAACTATGGGTAAAACTCTTGCGCGTCTTGAGTCTCATGGTCATGTGTATCGCACGCGCAATACCGTAGATCGCCGTAGCTATTTATTAGGGGTAACTCCTAAAGGTAAAGAAGTCTTGGCTCAAGCAGAAAATATAGATTCGCGGCTCGCTTCTGTAGGTGAGCTTGCGGATCCACGTTTTCGCGAGATGCTCGTCAATATTGTGCTCGAACTATCTCGCGAGCAGGGTACTGAAAAATACCTTGCAGAACATGGTGTGGACTCATCGCTGACGGAGGAATCCTCGCTCACGGAAGCTTCTGAAGCGCAGAAATCTTCTGGTATCAATATGTCAGATGGGGATGGCCCTGTAACGGCCGTTCTTGATGTTATTACCCCTGAGATGCTCGAGGCGGCGAAGGGGAACCATTAGAACCTTAAATCTGTGACCTTGGTAATAAGTCCATGATTTGATTTGCTTGGTTGCAGTCTATCGAGTATAGTTTTTATTCGTTGCTTCGGCAATGAATAAGCACCTCTAGCTCAATTGGCAGAGCAATTGACTCTTAATCAATGGGTTGTGGGTTCAAGTCCCACGGGGTGCACAGATAACAAAAGGGCATCGTATTTATACGATGCCCTTTGTGTTTTATGCATAGAGACAATGCGAAAGTTCTAATCCTCTGAAGACTTAAGTTGCTCTAACCAGGTATGCATGAGGAATCTTTCAAAATCTTGTAAGTCATGTGTTTGATTCAGAATTCCAGTACCCTCTGAAGTTTTTAGCTCTGTTAGGGGTTGAAACGAAAGAATAAAGGTGGACCCATTGGTTGACTCAATACCAAAGGTGTTGGCATTGAGCGCGTAGGCGCGAATGGCGTTGGTGTTGTCGATCGAGGTGGGGGTTCCTGCGGCTGTTAAGTCGGGGAGTCCAATGGGCGCCACAATTAACTCATCAGGAGAGTCTCGGTAGCCTAGTAAGAAATACTGTTGATTCCCATCTTGGCTGGCGGCGACATCAGGATTTCTATAAATTGCCGACCCCGTAGCGAAAACCAAATTGTATGCACCGTAATTGATAATTTGTTGGTCAAATACTGGGTGCAAGCGAGTTGCAATGTCATCGCTGGTGAGGAAAGTCTCGGTCATATTTTTATTCTAAACACCTTTAGAGGCGAGTGTCTTTTATTAAGCGCCCAGACTAATTGCCCGTAGTGAGGGCTCAATATTTGTTCATATTGAGTAAAGATGACGCTAGTCTTGCACCTAGCGCAATCTCAAAATCTTGCATTCTGAGATTCCTTTGACACCTCTAGTGGTGCGCACCATATATTTAGAGCATGCATCAACCCATGAAACTTCAACGAATTATTACCCTACTTGTGGTCCTTGAGGGCGCCGACAAGGTAATTATTCATGTTTTTCTTGCGCGTCCCGTCGTCCATCATTGACGAAGGGTTTTTTATTACCCAGCTCAAGAATTCATAGTTTTCCATCCAGAAATAATGCAGAATCCACCACCAAAATCAGAGGATGACACATGGCCACGGGAACGCACCGTATTAATGCAGAATTGGCCCCAACTTTGAATGCCAATCAAGAAAAGAGCGCTGGCAACCACCAGCGGTCAACTCGTATGACTGGTTCGCAAGCTATTGTGCGCTCGCTAGAAATGCTCGGCGTCACCGATATTTTTGGTCTTCCCGGTGGTGCGATTCTTCCTACCTACGATCCGTTGCTTGATTCCGAGCAGATCAACCATATTTTGGTGCGTCACGAACAGGGCGCGGGCCACGCGGCCCAAGGCTATGCTTTGGCTACTGGCAAAGTAGGGGTGTGCATTGCAACCTCTGGCCCTGGCGCTACCAACCTCTTGACCCCATTGGCTGATGCCAACATGGATTCGGTTCCTATGGTGGCAATTACCGGTCAGGTATCTTCTACCGTCTTAGGCACGGACGCTTTCCAAGAGGCGGACATCGTTGGCATGACCATGCCCATTACTAAGCACTCATTCATGGTGCGCGATGCCCAAGAAATTCCCCGATGCATCGCAACGGCATTTCACATTGCAGCCACCGGACGTCCGGGGCCCGTTTTGGTAGATATCACTAAAGATGCGCAGCAGGGCATGATGGACTTTAGCTGGCCACCGACCACCGAAGTTCGCGGTTATAAGCCCGTCACTCAAGGTCACACACGTCAAATTCGCGAAGCCGCGCGGCTGATTGCTCAGGCAGAACGACCCGTCTTCTACGTTGGTGGCGGTCTGATTCGCGCAAATGCGTCTGAAGAACTCGCTGAACTGGCTGAGCTGGTGAAGGCGCCCATCGTCACCACGCTAACCGCTCGCGGTGCTTTCCCTGATTCGCACCCGCAGAATCTGGGTATGCCCGGAATGCACGGTACTGTTCCTGCGGTGACTGCCATGCAAAAAGCTGATCTTCTGATAACTTTGGGAGCGCGATTCGACGATCGTGTGACCGGCGTGCTCGAGTCCTTTGCGCCTGGCGCCAAAGTGATTCACGCAGATATTGACCCTGCAGAAATTTCAAAAAACCGCGTGGCTGATGTGCCGATTGTGGGCGATTTGAAAAATATTTTGCCTGAACTAATTCACACCCTGCGCAAAGAGTTCTCTGAAGAGCTCCACGGCCTCGATTCTTGGTGGGACCAGCTCAATAAAATTCGCGAGGAATTTCCCCTGGGCTACGTCAAAACCGACGACGGTTTGGGCTCGCCTCAATATGTTCTGGAACGAATTTCTGCCCTATCGGGTGCAGATTCTGTGATAGTTACCGGCGTAGGCCAGCACCAAATGTGGAGCGCACACTTTATCAAGCACGAAAAGCCACGCCACTTCATCAACTCTGCCGGGCTAGGCACGATGGGCTATTCTGTGCCAGCAGCCATGGGCGCCAAGGTAGGCCAACCAGAGAAAACTGTGTGGTCTATTGACGGCGATGGTTGTTTTCAGATGACCAATCAGGAGCTGGCAACCTGCGTGCAAAATAATATCCCCATCAAGGTGGCTATTATCAATAACTCATCGTTGGGCATGGTGCGCCAATGGCAAAACCTGTTCTACGACGGACGCTACTCGAACACGCATCTCAAAACCGGGCACGGCACCGAACGCATCCCTGACTTCGTCAAACTCGCAGAAGCCTACGGTTGCGTAGGACTGCGCTGCGAATCGGATGAAGAAGTGGATGAGACGATTCGCCAGGCACTGGAGATCAATGATCGCCCCGTCGTCATTGATTTCACTGTGAGCCCCGATGCGATGGTCTGGCCCATGGTGCCCTCGGGAGTATCAAACGACATGATTCAAATTGCCAAAAATACTTCACCAGACTTTGGAGGAGATGAATAACCATGAATCGACACACTCTATCTGTGCTGGTTGAAGACAAGCCCGGTGTTCTGGCTCGGGTTTCTGGGCTCTTTGCCCGACGCATGTTTAATATCGATTCGCTGGCGGTAGGACCCACCGAAATGCAAGGGGTTTCCCGAATCACCATAGTTTTAGAAGCCGAAGAGCAGCTATTAGAGCAAGTTACCAAGCAGCTCAACAAACTGATTCACGTTCTCAAAATTGTGGAACTGCCGGCAGAATCATCGGTTCAGCGCAATCACATCATGATTAAGGTACGAGCAGATGCACAAGCGCGTATTCAGGTGACTCAAGCCGCTGATTTGTTCAGGGCGTCCATTGTGGACGTTTCACCGGAATCTGTGGTGATTGAGGCAACCGGTTCTGCCGAGAAACTTGAGGCGCTGTTAGCTGTGCTCGAGCCCTTTGGTGTTCGCGAAATTGTGCGCGCCGGAACCTTAGGGCTTTCCCGTGGAGCTCGATCCATGAACGAAAAAGCGCTTCGGCACTAAAACCTTCACACAAGTTTTCACCCGGCACTAGGCTGGGAAGAGAAAAATCTTTGCAAGCTAACACCCGTTAGCTAGCGATCATACAAAAGGAGAAAAATATTATGGCAGCAACAATCTTCTACAACGACGACGCCGACTTGGCATTGCTTTCCGACCAGACCGTAGCAATCATCGGTTACGGCTCACAGGGGCACGCACACGCATTGAACCTGCGCGATTCCGGCGTTGACGTAGTGGTTGGCTTGGCAGAAGGCTCAAAATCGCGCGACAAGGCAGAATCCGAAGGTTTGCGCGTAGCTTCAGTTGCAGAAGCAGCTGAAGAGGGTGACATCATCATGATTCTCACCCCCGACCAGGTGCAGGCTGAAGTATTCAAGAATGAGATTGAACCCCACCTCGAAGAAGGCAATGCACTGTTCTTCGCTCACGGATTCAACATCCGCTTCGGTTACATCGAAGCGCCCTCAGGCGTAGACGTTGCCATGGTAGCTCCCAAGGGCCCTGGTCACACAGTGCGTCGTGAATTTGAAGCTGGCCGCGGCGTCCCTGCCTTAGTAGCCGTTGAAGTTGATGCTTCAGGCAAAGCAAAGGACCGCGCGCTCGCCTATGCTAAGGGCTTGGGTGCAACCCGCGCTGGCGTTATTGAGACGACCTTTACCGAAGAAACCGAATCTGATTTGTTCGGTGAGCAGGCAGTTCTGTGCGGTGGTACCTCACAGCTAGTTCAGTACGGTTTTGAGACCCTCACCGAAGCTGGTTACCAGCCAGAAATCGCGTACTTCGAGGTGCTTCACGAATTGAAGCTCATTGTTGATTTGATGATTGAAGGTGGCATTGCCAAGCAGCGCTGGTCCATCTCTGATACCGCTGAGTACGGCGACTATGTTTCAGGTCCTCGCGTGATCTCACCTGAGGTTAAAGAAAACATGAAGGCTGTTCTTTCAGATATTCAGGACGGCACTTTTGCCAAGCGATTCATGGAAGATCAGGCAAACGGCGCCGCAGAATTCAAGGAATTGCGTGCCAAGGGCGAATCACACCCCATTGAAGAAACCGGTCGCGAACTTCGTAAATTGTTCTCTTGGAACAAGGCAAATGATGATTACACCGAAGGCAACGTAGCACGCTAAAACCTAGCTAGTAATGCGAGTTTTTATCAGCCCGGCACCTTATTTGGTGCCGGGCTGATGTGCTGTTGGAGCGTTGAGTTGCGCAAATACTCAGAACCTCAAATCTGGGGTGGGTGTCTCACCAAGAAAGAATCGTTAGCTAAAAGAAATAGCTAGCCATAGGATATGAGTAGACATGAAGTGACCCTTCACACAAAGGACGTGTAGACTATGAATACTCAACCCAAAGTACTGATCGCAGAAAAACTTTCCCCCGCAACCGTTGATGCGTTAGGTCCTGATTTCACGATTGTGGAGTGCGACGGGGCCTCGCGCCAAGAACTCCTCAACCATATAGGCGACGTCGACGCAATTCTGATTCGCTCTGCCACGCAACTAGATTCTGAAGCTATTTCTGCGGCTAAGAATCTCAAAGTCATTGCTCGCGCAGGCGTGGGGTTAGATAACGTTGATATCAAAGCCGCCACCGCAGCGGGCGTCATGGTGGTCAACGCACCCACCTCAAACGTCATTTCAGCGGCTGAACTGACGGTCGCACACATTTTGGGAGTTGCCCGCAACATTGCCGCAGCAGATGCCTCCATGAAAAAGGGGCAGTGGAAGCGCTCTGCTTTTTCCGGTGTTGAACTGTTTGAAAAGACCGTGGGAATTATTGGTTTAGGACGCATCGGTGGGTTGGTTGCTGAACGCCTCAAGGCGTTTGGTACCGAGGTGATTGCCTATGACCCCTTCGTGACGTCGGCACGTGCCGCCTCCATGGGGGTACGCCTCGTAGAACTCGATGAACTCTTGCGAAGCGCTGACTTTATGACCATCCACATGCCCAAAACACCGGAGACCCTGGGCATGATTGATGCTGAAGCTTTCAAGAAGATGAAGAATACCGCCTTTGTGGTGAACGTAGCTCGCGGTGGACTTATCGATGAAGCGGCGCTCAACGATGCTCTGCGAGCCGGAGAAATAGCCGGTGCAGCCATCGACGTTTACGTGCAAGAACCCGCCGAAAACGTGTCATTCGTTGAACTGCCCAACGTCGTCACCACCCCACACCTAGGTGCATCCACCGCCGAGGCGCAAGAAAAAGCGGGTATTGCCGTGGCGCGTTCGGTGCGTTTAGCACTGAGCGGTGATCTGGTGCCCGACGCCGTCAACATTGCCGGCGGAGTGATTGACGACGACGTCCGCCCAGGTATCCCTCTGGCAGA
>JAUMUA010000046.1 GCA_030530925.1 Rothia sp. (in: high G+C Gram-positive bacteria)
TCCCATCTGGTGAAAAGGTAGTACCTCTACACGGGATACAGAGTTGGGCCAGCGGCTCACGATTTTTGCCACGTTTGCTATGTTCTCTAGGGAGTCGGTATAACCCGGCACCAGCACGAACCGAATCCACGCCTCAATACCTAAAGCGTTGAGTCGATCCCCAAAATCAATAGTGGGCTGCAAGGATCTACCAGTGACCTTATGGTAAGTTTCTTCGTCTCCAGATTTGATATCTAAGAGCACCAAATCTACGGATTCTAAGAATTCATCGGTAGCTGCCGCGCCCAAAAAACCAGAGGTATCAATGCAGGTGTGCACTCCCAGCGATTTCGCGCTCATCAAAATGTTCCATGCAAAAGCACGTTGCATCAGCACCTCACCGCCAGAGATCGTGATACCGCCGCCTGTTGATTTGAAAATCTTGCGGTAGCGCTTGATTTTCTTGAGCAACTCAGCGGCTTCAATGGGCTGACCGTCCTTCATCTGGAAGGTATCGGGGTTATGGCAATACACACACCGTAATGGGCAACCGTTCATAAAAATGGTCATGCGAGTACCGGGACCGTCCACCGCGGTTACCAATTCCCACGAGTGAATCGAACCCAGTTGCCCCTCGCGCATACGCTGAAGTTGCTCGCTACGTTCTAAATCTGTGTGCTCGCCCAGGCCCCACGTACCGGCACCTAATTGGCGAGACGCCGGGGGAGCAAAATCTTGCTCACCCAGCGTCTGAACCTTTGTTGGAGACATCAAGTCCTTCATTCACAATGGATGACTATTTCAGCGCTTGCGACACTGAAAATTACCTGTTTGCAGAATTACGCGCCCGCGTGGAAAGTGCGGGAGAGAACGTCCATCTGCTGTTCGCGAGTGAGGCGAACAAAGTTGACGGCGTAGCCAGAGACGCGCACGGTGAGGTTGGGGTAATTTTCGGGGTGCTCCATGGCATCTTCAAGGGTTTCGCGGTTGAGCACGTTGATGTTTGCGTGGTACAGACCCTTCTGGGTTGCATCTTTTTCGCCGCGGTTTGCCTTCATTGATGCCAAGCGTTCTTCAAAGGTTTTGACTGCCATGATGTTCTCCTCATGATGTAAAAAGTAGTGGTTGGATTGAAAGGGGTGGTTAGTCTTCTTCGGGTACAAAGCCCGCGTCCAAGATTCCCACGAGGTTCTTGACCTGGTCTTCTTTGGTGCGACCCAAAGCGGTGGGAGTAATGGTGTTGGTCAGGGAGATGCCATCGAGAGCATCTTGATAATCCAACTTGCCCACCGAGAGCATGGAGGCAACCATGCCGTGAGTGTCCATACCGTTCTCTGGGTTTGCACCGGGGGAGAACGGAGTACCTGCACGGTGACCGGAGGGGAAATTACCGGTTGCTTTGCCATAGACCACGTTTGAAGTAATCGTGAGCACTGACTGGGTGGGGATAGCGTTGCGGTACATCGGAATCGCCTTAATTTTGCTCATCACGGTGTGAACAATGGTGGCGGCTATATCGTCGGCGCGGTCGTCATCGTTGCCATAGGCGGGGAAATCACCCTCGGTCTTATAATCAACGATGAGCCCGGTCTCGTCTCGAACGGGAGTGACCTTGGCGTATTTGATAGCGGAGAGCGAGTCAGCCACAATCGAGAGCCCGGCAATTCCGCAACCCATAGCGCGAATAATGTCGGAGTCGTGCAGTGCCATTTCGATGGACTCGTAGGCGTACTTGTCGTGGCAGTAGTGAATGATGTTCAACGCTTCAACATAGGTGCCAATCACCCAGTCGAGCATCTCTTCGTACTTCTCCCACACCTCATCAAAGTCGAGCGGGCCGTCGCCGGTGATGGGCTCATAACCCTCAACCACCTGTTTGCCACTCATCTCATCGCGTCCACCATTCATGGCGTACAGTAGCGCCTTCGCAGCATTCACACGAGCACCAAAGAACTGCATCTGCTTACCCACCTTCATAGGCGAAACACAGCAGGCGATCGCAGCGTCGTCACCCCATTGCTGGCGAATCTGTGGGTCGGATTCGTACTGAATCGAGGAAGTCTCAATCGAAATTGCTGAGCAGAATTCTTTGTAACCGTTGGGTAGGTTTTCGTCCCAGAAAATCGTGATATTTGGTTCTGGTGCAGGGCCCAGATTGCGCAGGGTCTGCAAAAGGCGGAACGAGGTTTTGACGACGAGCGAGCGACCGTCGTCGCCGAAACCGCCATCTGACCAGGTAGCCCAGTAGGGGTCGCCCGAGAAAATTTGATCGTAGTCGATGGTGCGCAAGAAGCGGGTGATACGCAGTTTTATGACGAGCGCATCGATGATTTCCTGTGCTTCGGATTCGGTGAGAACTCCTGCGGCGAGATCGCGTTCAAAGTAAGCATCGAGGAAGCCGGAGAGTCGACCGATGGACATTGCTGCGCCGTCCTGGGATTTGACTGAGGCGAGGTAACCAAAGTAGGTCCACTGTACAGCTTCTTTAGCGTTCTTTGCGGGGATTGAAATATCAAAGCCGTATTCTGCGGCCATATTCTTGAGCCGCTTCAGTGCTTTGATTTGCTCTGAGTGCTCTTCGCGATAGCGTGCCCAGTGCTCAGAGAAACCTTGATCACCCACAGCGTGCTTTGCGGCTTCTTTCTCTGAAATGAGGAAGTCCACACCGTAGAGGGCAACGCGGCGGTAGTCACCGATGATGCGTCCGCGACCATAAGAATCGGGAAGGCCGGTAATAATGTGCGAGGAACGAGCGGCGCGAATGCGCGGGGTGTAAATATCAAAAACCGCTTCGTTGTGGGTCTTGCGGTACTGGGTGAAAATCTTTTTGATGTCTTCGTTGGGTTCTTTGCCCGCTTCACGAATTGCGGTTTCTACCATGCGCCAGCCGCCGTTGGGCATCATAGCGCGCTTGAGCGGAACGTCGGTTTGCAGACCTACAATGACGTCGTCGTCTTCGCTAATGTAACCGGCAGGAAATGCGTCGATTTCTGCCGGGGTGTTGACGTCGACGTCGTACACA
The DNA here is from genome assembly GCA_030530925.1 of Rothia sp. (in: high G+C Gram-positive bacteria). Classification (GTDB taxonomy): domain Bacteria; phylum Actinomycetota; class Actinomycetes; order Actinomycetales; family Micrococcaceae; genus Rothia. The sequence goes on from JAUMUA010000046.1 coordinate 3,002, forward strand.
CGCTGTTTGCGCTCGATTGAGAGGTACTTTTTCTCGAGCGTATCCCACACGCGCAACGTTTTTTCCGTAGGACCAGCCAAAAATGAAGCATCGCCCTCGTAGGGGGTGTAGTTGCGCATAATGAAGTCGCGAACATCTACATGCTCTTGCCATGCTCCTCCCACAAAACCCTTCCAGGCTTCAGCTTTGGGGTCGGTGGAATCGTTGTTGGTTACTTCTGGGCGATCCGTGGTGACAGTCATTTTATAGGCTCCTATGAAGAGGTGCTTTATTTTCAACTCTTGCGATAATGTTCTGCTTTTATTTTAGAAATAGATCCCCTTAATTTCTTGCCGAGAAAAAACAAAATATTTACTGACAAAAGTAATTATGGGTTTGATTGGGTTGATTTTGCGCGGTGAATCGCCAGCTTAGTGTCCTGCGTCATGCCAAATGAATTCTGCGTAAAATCCTTATATTTTCAATTGTGAAGTTTTTGTATTTAGCACCTTATGGATAAAGTGCAAATGACTATTTGGGTAGGGGATTGCGTGGGGCAGGACTGCGCGCCGTCAGAAAAATTCTGTTGTTTCTCAGATTTACATGATTTGATAGGTGCTGTTGTTCAGCAGGGGAACCAGCACGAGGAGAAACCGTGAGCATTTTGCTTTTCATAGCAGGCGTTATTTTTATGGTGATAGCAATAGCGCTCTCTATCGCCTTGCACGAAATCGGGCACCTGACGCCCGCAAAACTCTTCAACGTGCGAGTTCCCCAGTACATGATTGGCTTTGGCAAAACGCTCTTTTCATTCCGACGCGGAGAAACCGAGTACGGCGTCAAAGCAATTCCGCTGGGCGGGTACATCTCAATGATCGGCATGTACCCACCGGGCTCGTCAAAGAAGGCTGGGCGCTTTGCCGATATTTTTGAGCAAGCTCGCGCCGCCGACGCCGACCGAATCACCGAGCACGACCAAGGCAGATTGTTTTACCAGCTACCCATCTATAAACGCATGATTATTATGCTAGGCGGGCCGTTCATGAACCTGCTCATTGGAACGCTCTGCATTGCGGTGCTCATTATGGGCTTTGGCCGCCAAGAACCAACCACCACCGTTTCTTCGGTGTCCCAATGCGTGCATCAGGTCAGCGCAACCGAGGTGAATTCAGACTCCGCGCAGGACTGCACCAGTGCTGATCCGGCGTCACCCGCTCTGCAAGCGGGACTCAAACCAGGAGATGAAATTACCTCTTTTGCCGGTGAGAAAGTGGAATCCTGGGATCAACTTTCGGGATTGATTCAAACACATGCCGACTCCACGGTACCGATGACGGTGATGCGCGATGGGCAAGAAAAAACACTAGATATTAAACCCATGCTCACCGTGCGGCCGATTTTTAATGACCTCACCGGCCAATACGAAAAAAATAGCGACGGCACCTATAAAACTGAACAGGTTGGATTCGCCGGTATTGGTCCTACGAGCGAGCTTAAACCCGGATCTTCGAGTGAGGTATTGCCAACGGTAGGGGCTAATCTGCACCAAATTGGTACCACCATCATTAAGCTACCGGCGCGTGTCTTTGGCGTTGCGCAAGCTGTAGTGACGAACGGCGAGCGTGCCGCAGATTCACCCGTCTCGGTGGTGGGTGTAGGCAGAGTTGCTGGTGAAATCGCATCCACCGACAAGATTGATCTGAAAGCAAAATTCGCTACCCTCATTTCGCTCACTGGTTCCTTGAACCTCATGCTCTTTACCTTCAACCTGATACCGCTACTACCGCTGGACGGCGGGCATGTATTCGGTGCCGTCTGGGAAGGACTGCGGAAACTATGGGCAAAAATTCGCGGCAAAGAAAACCCTGGGCCATTCGACCCGGTCAGACTCCTGCCCCTGACCTGGGTTGTAGCTGGCGCCTTCATGATGATGTCGCTCATCCTCATTGTGGCGGACGTCGTCAAACCAGTATCGGTGTTCTAATTACGACGCCATATGACGCGGTGCGCATCTAATCCCCAAAAGCTTGCCTAATTGCTGATGGTGATGGCCGGGTAGACACCGTGCGTCATAAACCTTTTGTGCGAGTTCCTTGTTGCCCATCTTGGCGGCAAAAGCCTCACCCATCGTCACTCCGTGCTCGGGGGCAGGAAGAAACTCAATCAAATCACCAGAAGTAATGACCCCAGGCTCAATCACGCGAAAATAACACCCGGCGTCGCCGTGTTCGGTAAACTGTTTGACCCATCCTTTAATTTTGAGCCACGACGCAAATGTTCTGCAGGGTTGGCGTGGCACGCTCACCTCTAAAAGAGCGGTGCCGATGCGAACCTGCTGGTTGATTACCGCTTGAGTCCACAAAACTCCTTCGGTGGTAAGATTCTCGCCAAAATGCCCATGGGGGTAGGGGATTCCGCTGAGGCTTCCCCAATAATCAAGTTCTTCGCGGGCGAAAGCGTAGACCGCTTTATCTGCACCGCCGTGATGTTTGATATCGCCAATCACATCACCTTTAACTCCCGAACCATCGCCATAGTTTGGTCCTGGCATAAAAACGGAAATATTTTGATGAGGTATCTTATGGATACCCGAAACCTTATCTTCACCTGTGGGGCAGGGGATGGGCTCAGCAACATTGGTTGAAATTACTACACCCAACGGTCCACCTTCTTGAAAGTGTTCTGCTTGCGTTGATTGTGCTGCGGGGGAAACCATCGCGTCTTTACTCTTTCTGAACGGGGGAATTCTTTGAATAACAAATTTAAAGCATACGTGGAGGGTCAAACACCTGATTACGAATTTATCGATGGTGAAAGATATTTCTGTGACCGAGGTGTCTCGCACGCACGCAACAGTAGTGGCACAATAGATATTTGATATGGTGCGCATGATTAGCGCATCTCGCTAAATTTTGGAGGATACATCTTGACCTCGGTCAATCTAGGAATGCCAGCGGCCCCGCCCCCTGTTCTTGCTCCCCGTCGCAAAACCCGTCAGTTCAACGTGGGTTCTGTGGGCGTTGGATCTGATTCTCCGATTTCGGTTCAATCAATGACCACCACAAAGACTCACGATATTGGTGCAACGCTACAGCAAATCGCTGAGCTCACCGCTGCAGGATGCGATATCGTGCGCGTTGCTTGCCCCACTGACAAAGATGCCGAAGCACTACCTATTATTGCTAAGCAATCCCAAATTCCGGTGATTGCTGATATTCATTTTCAGCCTAAATACGTTTTCCAAGCCATTGAAGCTGGTTGCGGTGCAGTGCGTGTGAACCCCGGTAATATCCGCAAGTTCGATGATCAGGTTAAAGAAATTGCTCAGGCTGCGAAAGAACACGGCACCTCGATCCGTATTGGTGTCAACGGTGGCTCACTCGATAAGCGCCTTTTGCAAAAATACGGCAAAGCTACACCCGAAGCGCTCGTGGAATCAGCCATATGGGAAGCATCGTTGTTCGAAGAGCACGGTTTCCGTGACTTCAAAATCTCGGTGAAGCACAACGATCCCGTCATTATGGTGGAGGCATACCGCCAACTTGCAGCTGCCGGCGACTGGCCCCTGCACCTTGGCGTTACCGAAGCAGGACCTGCTTTTCAAGGTACCATCAAATCAGCAACTGCTTTTGGCGCGTTACTCTCTGAGGGAATTGGTGACACCATTCGCGTTTCGCTCTCTGCACCTCCTGTTGAAGAGGTAAAAGTAGGTTTACAAATTCTGGAGTCACTGAATCTTCGCCCCCGTAAGCTCGACATTGTTTCCTGCCCTTCGTGTGGTCGCGCTCAGGTCAATGTGTGGGAACTGGCAGAAAAGGTAACCGAGGGGTTAGAGGGCATGAAAGTGCCCTTGCGCGTTGCCGTGATGGGTTGCGTCGTGAATGGGCCCGGGGAAGCGCGGGAGGCCGATCTGGGCGTGGCCTCAGGCAATGGTAAGGGTCAAATCTTTGTGAAGGGTGAGATCATCAAGACCGTTCCTGAAGAAGAAATTGTGCAGACCCTCATCGACGAAGCCAACCGTATTGCTTCTGAAATGGAGGCCCGGGGTGAATACGTGCCCGACGACGCCGCACCCGAGGTGACGGTGAAGTAACAACCGGTACTATTTCCGGTGTGAAAAATGAGGCGCTAACAGAAAGCTCCTTAACTCCTCAATGATTTCAGAAAGTTGCCGGATCTGTGTTTCCTTTATTTCAACGCCCAGGAGAGGACGCGGTTATTAGACCTCTCACTGCCCCGGACTGGGGCGCGTTGGAACAATTAATTGCCACAGATCCGGTAACTTTTTTGTATGCCGCAGAGCACCTGGAAACTTTTGGTCTGCCGCAGCGAGCTTTACCTCTAACCCACAGACCAGCGGTGGGGTTCATGGGGATTTTTGAGTCAGAACCTACTGTCGATACAACGGTCAAAGCTAGTCCAATAACGTCTGTGCAGGCCAAAGAGCAGTTGCCCCTTGTCGTCGCACGAGCCAAACAGGCCGCCGGAGTATTCTTAGGCCCGATTTCGGCTAAGCGGAAATCATCGGCAGAAACACTGAGCTACATTGAAAAACGGGACTCTACTCCGCAAGGCGAAGTTTCACCACAGCGCGAAGAGCGGATGGTAGGTGCGTTTTGGCTAGGTTCAAACTGCGTACCTTTGGTGGTGCCTGAACGGTCTCGAACCCAGGTGGCTAACCTCATTGCAAAATCTTCTCGAACCGTTGCCTCGATTTTTGGTGCGAGTAGCGATGTACTTCCGCTCTGGGAATTAGTGCAACATCGTATGGGTAAACCGCTTTCAGTGCGCGAGAACCAGCCGCTTCTTTATCTTGGACCTGAGCGCTCTCTCAATACCACGCTCACTGATTCGTTATATCGTCCTCAGCTTCCCGCTCCGCAAATTGTTTCTGCTGGAACACGCTGGGCCCGTCACTCTGATCGCCGTTCGCTACTCAAAGCGTCGGTGGCAATGTTCACCGAAGAGGTGGGATATGACCCTCTGACTCGAGATCCAGCGGGGTACGCCCGTCGAGTCGATGAATTTATCCGAGCAGGGAGATCGGTGGTTGCCACTAATACCGATGGGGTAGTGGTGTTTAAGACTGATTTGGGGCTAACTCACGCGGATTCTTGCCAGATTCAAGGGGTATGGTTGCACCCTGCTTATCGAGGCTTTGGTCTGTCAGAACCATTGTTGGCACAGGCGTTTCAATTGATTCGCCCCCGGTACCCGCATATCAGTTTGTATGTCAACGATTACAACGTGCGTGCGCGCAAGCTGTACGAGGCGTTGGGCATGGAACAAATCAATACGTTCTCTACTATTCTCTTCTGACTCTTCTCATCTCTGCCGTGATGGGGGGGGGTGCTGATATACCCCCTATATACATACTGCGACACATTTCGAAACATTCCATAAGGCGCTGTGGCCGAAATTTGAATTTTTTTGTATTTAAAAATTCTGTATTTATCATTTGCCCAAGTCAGGTGAATATTTATCGATTTACTCATGTGGTGACAGCTTAGGGTGGCGCATTTCAAGTCCCTTTGGTGGAACTGGTGTATTTATGGGGACAAATTTATGAAGTCCTGTGTGCTGACTGGAATTAAGCCGTGAATTCGCCTTAGCTAAGGAATATCTCCCCACCATTTTTCCTAGTCAAACACGGAATTTGAGGGGGAGGGATTACATACATTTCATTCGCACTCGTAGCAAGGAGAGCTCGATGGCTCAAAAATACCGTCGTTTAGGCAACACTATTTTGTGCGCCGCTATGCTTTTAGGCGCCACCCCCGGTGTAGCGCAGGCTACCACTTCATCAATTCCCATGAACCCCAATGCAGGTATTACCAAGTTGTGGAAAACCAATACTGCTAAATACGGCCAGCCTGTTTCTAAGGAAAACTGTGTGCCGGGTAAGGGGTGTGAACAAGTTTTCGAGAATTCAGTGATTACCTGGAATACTCGAACCGGGGTGAAGGCTCTAACCGGTGCTGACCGTGTTGCTGCATACGTTAAGGCTGGCGGTATCGGCACGGTTGGCGCTTTAGAAAGCGACGCTTGGAACAACACCTTTTGTGGTCCTGTAGTAAGCACCTGGGACGGTGCTACTCGCCATCTTGTCATTGTTGCAGCCGGTAAGGGAACTGCAGGTTCCTCCATCGACTTGAATTCGGCGACCGGTAAGGACTGGTTGGCTAATCGTGGCAAAACTGGTAAATGCTTTACCGACGTAACTCCTACACAGCCTGACACGACCCCTGACGCGCAGAAAGCACAGACTGCTATCTCAGCAATTAAGGTTTATGAATACCGCACCGATAAGTTTATTTCATTCAATCCTGGCGCTCCTACCGGGGAGCTAACTCAGATTTCAGAAGATCTTTACACTCAGACTTTCGCCAATGATATTTCGGCAATCTTTAGTAAAGAACAGAACAAGGCTCTCTACATTTCAACTAGCTCTCTGCGGTATTACCTCAAAGACGTTGAAAATAACGGCAATTTCCTCTATAGGTCTGAAGGCCGCATGACAGAGGGTCAGCTAATTATTAGCGCCTCCTTTACCTATAAACCCAACCCGGTATGCGGCCCTACCTGGTATGGCGGCAAGGAGTTCTATACAGAACCGGGTTTGAATGTTCCTATGGTGCAGAATATTTCTCTGCAAACTAACGGTGGAACTTGCGTGATTTATGAGGGTGAACTTCCCACTCCCTTAGAAATCCCTTCGCAATACATGCCTCGCACCGCAGAACCTAACGGCATAGTGGACACCACCTTTGACTGGAGCCAAGCATCTTTCATTTCATTGCAAAAAGTTTTGGAATTCTACGATGTAAAGACCGGTGATACCTGGTATATCAAAGCAGATGAAAACGGAAACCCCCTACCGGGAGCTAAACCTGTGAAATCGAATTCGCTGAGGGGCAGCGCGGCTTATGCCGATCGTATGTCGGATTACGGCCAGTGGGCCGGCGGCGGCCGCTGGAACACCTGGGACAGCCTCACTGCTTTGGGTGCGCCCGTCGGTCCCGAAATTGCTGATGGGCAAATAGTCACTCAGGAATTTGAAGGAGGAACTCTCACATGGTGGGTCGGTACTGAACACCTAGGGGCTACCTTAAATGATCTTGGCCAGGCAAAACTGAACTGGTACAACTCCTTCATATAAGAGAGTCTTCAGACATCTTAGCTCTACATCGATGTCGACGATGACGTTGGCATCAGAAAACTTTACTCATACTTACGCTTTGAGGAGATACTCTTGAAATCCCCAAAAAATATAGGAACTGCTTTTGTTTCTGCCGTTATACTGATGGGTCTTACTCCTGGCCTTGCACAAGCTACTCCAACAACTAGCATTCCCATGAACCCCAATGCTGGCATCACAAAGCTCTGGCAGAAGAACCCCGACCTCTACGGAAAACCTGTTTATCCTGAAAAATGTGTAACGGGTAAGGGTTGCGAGCAGGTGTTTGAAAAAGCTGTTCTCACCTGGAACTCTCGCAACGGCGTAAAAGCGCTAACCGGTGCTGCGAAGGTTGCGGCTTTTGAAAAAGCTGGTGGGGTTGCCACTGTTGGTGCCCTTGAGGGGGACTCTTGGAACAACACTTTTTGTGGTCCTGTGGTGACTACGTGGGATGGTAAAACCCGCCACCTGGTCGTAGTAGGTGACTCCAAAGCTACTGCTGGTTCTTCCATTGATTTGAATTCGTCCGCTGGTAAGGACTGGCTAGCTACTCGTTCAGCTACTAATGCATGTTTCCCTGCAGAAGAAGCTCCTGTCCCTCCAGGAACAAATCATGAGATTCCTGCCAACCTCAATTGGTCTCAGGCCTTTCATTCCTACCAGGGTGACACTTTAATTCTTCAGACCGAGACTACTGCCTACGTCACTAAAGCAGATGAGAACTATCAGCCCCTCGCTGGTGCTACCGTCTTTGAAGTGCCTCTGCTTGCAAAACCATTGAATAATCTATCTACGTGGTATAACTCCTACGATAACGCAGCCCTACAACCTGAAGCTGCCTTAGGTATGCCCTTGGCTAATCCTGTATGGGGCGGCGCTTCCTATACCCAGCAATTTGAAGGTGGTACGGAATCTTTTAATGCTGCAACAGGGGAGCATAAAACTTTTATTAGCATCGAAGGTGCTAAGACATACGCCAAGAGTATCAATATGAAATTGCCCGTGGATGCAGGTGGTTACCAGGGTAACTTCCAGAAAATCGACGCCGATTTGTATGCAGAGCGTGGAAATTTCTACACCTTCATCTATGATTCCCGCCAGGGCATCTTCGGCATCATGGATAATCGTGCCTTCGATGTCTTCCTTGAGGATACCCATCAGTTCGGAACCTTCGCGGGGAGCTCAGTTGTCGGTGATGGCCGTGGCGGCGATATGTATAACTATGGATTTACTAACTTTATAGATCAGTCAGGGTATGAGGTTACTGTTAGTGGTTTTAAAACCAAATCTGTGAATGTCATCCGCACAAACGCCGATGGCACCTGGATCACAGAGATTATCGATCGTGAACCTGAGTGGGTTCCCATGGACCCCGCAACTGTGGATTGGTCCAAGGCCTATCACATCTACCGTGATGGTATCCCTGGCCAGAATGAATCCATCCTATTTATGCAAGATGGCCCCGCCTCATCTTTGATTATTAAAGCAAATGCAGACGGTACACCCCAAGCTGGCGCCATGGCATACCGCTCTGATTGGTTGGGTTACTTCCAACCGCGTTCAGGCCGCTGGGATATTACTGACTTCTCATTGTGGTCGGAGCCAACTCCTGCAGGCAGCTTGGCTCCCCAGTATTTCTTGGGAGCACCCATTGAAGATGGTAAAACCGTCGTTGAAAACGGAGTTACTTTCCAAACTCAACGCTTTGAACACGGTGCTATCAAGTGGGAAGTTCCTGTGGGCGATGCAAAAGCTAAAGACGCCGTAGTAACTTTAGACGCTGAGACTCAAGCTCTCTACAACAAGCTCTACCCCGTCCGGTAAAATCTGACTTTTTGAATATCTAGCAGAAGCCTCGCTCCACAACCTTCACCGAGGCTTCTGCTCTTTTTTTCCTCGGTTGCCATCAAAGTCACTTACATCGGGCACGGTAGAATGAGATAAATTGTGCTGCCGGGGAGAATCTCTGCAGCATCCCCACAAAGAAACGGATGATTCAGGTGACCATTACTCGCCTTTCACAACTCTTCTTGCGTACTTTGCGCGATGACCCTGCTGAAGCGGAGGTGGCAAGCCATAAATTGTTGGTGCGTGCCGGTTATATTCGCCGCGCTGCTCCCGGTATTTATACCTGGTTGCCCATGGGCCTGAAGGTTTTAAATAAAGTTGAGAATATTGTTCGCGAAGAAATGAATGCAATTGGAGCACAGGAAGTTCACTTTCCTGCCTTGCTACCACGCGAACCCTATGAAGCCACCAACCGCTGGACCGAATACGGAGATAACCTTTTCCGTTTGCAGGATCGTCGGGGTACCGACATGCTTTTGGCCCCCACCCACGAAGAGATGTTTACCCTCTTAGTGAAGGATTTATACAGTTCTTATAAAGATCTACCAGTGTATTTGTACCAGATCCAGAATAAGTACCGTGATGAGGCGCGTCCTCGCGCTGGTTTGCTTCGTGGTCGCGAGTTCATCATGAAAGATTCTTATTCTTTCAATATTGACGACGCCGGTTTGGAAGATGCTTACTTCGATCACCGTGGTGCCTACCAACGTATTTTCGAACGTCTTGGGCTAGAGGTTGTCATTGTTAAAGCGCAATCTGGTGCAATGGGTGGCTCACGATCTGAGGAGTTCTTGCATCCTACTCCCGTTGGTGAAGACACCTTTGTGCGTTCCGAGGGGGGGTACGCGGCAAACGTAGAAGCGGTAACCACAGTGATTCCTGATCCCGTTGATGCTTCAAATACTCCTGCGGCGTCGGTAGAATCTACCCCTGATTCATCCACCATCGAGACTTTGGTGAGTCAATCTAACACTTTGCACCCTAAAGATGGTGGCCAATGGTGTGCTTCAGACACCCTGAAAAACGTCATCATTGCGGTGATTCATCCTGATGGCACACGTCAACTGGTAGCTATTGGCGTGCCGGGTGACCGTGCAATAGATATGGATCGCGTTGAAGTAAATGTAGGCGTTTTGCTGGGTATCGGTGGAGAAGTTGAAGTTGAAGCCGCGACCGAAAAAGATTTCAAGAAATTCCCTCAGCTGGTAAAGGGTTATATCGGACCTGGTCTTTCACCCGATGCCAAGCTATTGGGGGTCGATTCTGAAACCGAGATTCCCTACTTCGTTGATCCTCGTATCGTTTCAGGTTCAGCATGGATTACCGGTGCAAACGAAGCTGGGAAACACGTCTACAACCTCGTTTTTGAGCGAGATTTTGAGGCCGACGGCGTGATTGAGGCATGTGAGGTGCGTGAGGGTGATCCTGCTCCCGATGGATCAGGACCATTAATGGCTGCCCGCGGTATCGAAATGGGACACATCTTTCAGCTCGGCCGTAAGTATGCTGAGGCGCTAGATCTCAAAGTTCTTGATCAAAACGGCAAGCTACAAACCGTCACCATGGGTTCCTATGGG
>JAUMUA010000047.1 GCA_030530925.1 Rothia sp. (in: high G+C Gram-positive bacteria)
CGAACAAGATTTCAGCTGGATTCAGAGCTTGCCTAAGGTGTGCTTGCACGATCACCTTGACGGCGGTGTGCAGACTCAGACCATGATTGAGATTTCGCAAGAAATTGGCCACGAGCTACCCCGCGATAACGCCGCTGAGTTGCAGAAATGGTTTGAAGAGGCGGCTAATTCGCGCTCGCTGGCTAATTATCTTGAAACTTTTGAGCACACTATTGCCGTGATGCAACGCCCCGAAGATTTGCGCCGCGTGGCCCACGAACACGTTTTGACCTTAGCTGCCGACGGCGTGGTGTACGGCGAAGTGCGCTGGGCACCGGAACAGCACACCAACGCTGGGTTGAGCATGGAAGAGGCTATCGAGGCGGTCACCGACGGTCTGCTTGCTGGCATGGAAGAAGTCGCTCAATCCGGTGGCCGCGTGCTAGTGAACCAGATTTTGTGCGCTATGCGTCAAAACGATCGCTCGCTTGAGGTAGCACAGCTTGCGGTAAAGTACCGCCGTATTGGCGTGGCAGGTTTTGATTTGGCGGGTCCCGAAGACGGTTTCTCGCCGGCAAATCACCGCCCCGCCCTGGAATATCTGGCACAGAATTTTATGCCCGTAACTCTTCACGCCGGTGAAGCAGCAGGCATTGATTCGATTCGCTCTGCTTTGTTGGACGGGCGCGCACTGCGCTTGGGTCACGGCGTGCGAATCACTGAAGATTTTATCTACACCACGGTGGGTGAGGTTGACCCGTCGGGCCATCTGATGCCCGGCGCCGATCCATCTCAGCAGATTTTGCAACTGGGCCAGGTTGCTAGCTGGGTCAAAGACCGCCGCATTACCCTTGAGGTCTGCCCCTGCTCTAACCTGCAAACCGACGCCGCCTACGCGGTACGCGAGGGTGCCGCGCATCCGACCGAGTGGGCAGGCAGTATTGCCGAGCACCCGGTAGCTCTTCTGCGTGATGCAGGATTCTCGGTGGCTCTTGGACCGGATAACCGCCTGATGAGCGGCACCAGCATGAGCCGTGAATTTATGGAACTCGCCGAAGCACATTCGTATGGTCCTCAGGAGTTCTTTGAACTCACCATGAACGCTATTGAGGGTGCTTTTGTGACGATGGACGAGAAGCAATTTCTCGCTCGCTCGGTGCAGGGCCCTTACATGCAGCTCATGCAGGATGCGGCGTCCGAACAACCTGCGCAGGGCTAGTTTTCGCAGGTCAGAAGAGAACTCGTAGCACAGCAGAGGAAAGGTTGCACCAGTTATGACTTCAGAAAACACTCCGCAACTCGATGCGGAGAATACAGCGGCACATCAAGCCGCAACCGAGTTTGCCGATTTGGTGAGCATCATGGATCAGTTGCGTTCACCCGGTGGCTGCCCCTGGGACGCGCAGCAGACTCACGCTTCGCTTTTGCGCTATCTGATTGAAGAAGCCTACGAGGTGGTTGAAGCTATTGAAACCGGTTCTGAGGTCAACCGCGAGCTCCTCCAAGAAGAGCTCGGAGACGTTCTGTTGCAGGTAGTTTTTCACGCTCGCATTGCCGCAGAAACGCCAACCTCTGTTGGGGGATTCAATATCACCGACGTCGTGCGCGGACTCAACAACAAATTGCGCCGTCGTCACCCGCATGTATTTGCTGGGGAGAGCGCAGAAATTGCCGATGTTGAGGCGCGCTGGGACGAGCTGAAAAAGCAAGAAAAACCGGAGCGGGTTTCGCCTTTTGACGGTATTCCACCGCATCTGCCAGCGCTTGCTCTGGCAGAAAAGACCATTTCAAAGGCTCACAAAGCAGACATTGAGGTGGGGAATGGGGAAGGTGTGGGGCTTACTTTTTCGTCCGAAGAAGAGCTGGGCCAAACCCTTTTTGCGCTGGTCGCGCAGGCAAAGAGCCAAGGGCTTGACGCCGAACGCGCCTTGCGCACGTACACCCGGCAGGTTATTGCTGAGCAGGATTAAAATGCGCGGTTATCCATCTGCAGAATCGTAGTGCAACCAATACGAAAAGGGGCGGAGCTCGTATCTTCAACGAACTCCGCCCCTTCGGTCTCTTATACCTCTGTGAACCGGTACTTAACCCTGAACTACAGAGGTGCCAGCATTACCCTTGACCAACTCTTCAATGTCGGCAAGAGCGCCAATCACAGCACGTTTACCGGTTGCCTGCGCAAAGTTGCACGCTGCCTGAACCTTGGGTCCCATGGATCCTTCAGCCAGGTGCATCTGCTGAGCTTGCTCCACCGTGATTTCTGAGAGCATTTGCTGATTGGGGGTGCCCCAATCGGCGTAGACGCCCTCAACGTCGGTGGCGATAACGAGCAGGTCGGCGTCCAAATTTTGCGCCAGCAATGCCGAGCACAAATCTTTGTCGATAACCGCTTCAACACCGTGGAGCTTTTGGTGCTCGTCGAGATAGGTGGGAATACCACCGCCACCAGCGCACACCACCATCACATCTTTATCAACCAAGTGGTTGATAGCATCTTGTTCGATAATGCGCTTCGGTAGAGGTGAGGGCACCACACGGCGGAAATACGGACCATCGGCTTTGACCGTCCAGCCCTTTTGCTCCGCTAGCGCCTCCGCTGTCTCTTGATCGTAAACCGGACCAATGAACTTGGTGGGGTTCTCAAAAGCAGGGTCTGCTGGATCAACTTCGGTCATGGTCAAAATAGTGACCACGTGTTGCTCTTGAGGAAGAACGTTGCCCAGTTCTTGCTCAAGCATGTAACCGATCATTGCCTCAGACTCGGCGCCCAAAACATCGAGCGGATAAGCCTCGACGTCGGTATAAGCTGCCGACTGTAGCGCCAGCAAACCAACCTGCGGGCCGTTGCCGTGCGCCACCACTACCTTGTTATCAGCGGCGATGCGGGCGATACGCTCAGCTGCGATATTGATGTTGGCACGTTGATTTGTTGCTGTAAGCGGCTCACCGCGCTTGAGAAGGGCGTTGCCACCGAGCGCCACCAGAATTTTCATGATAAATGTTCCTAATGCTAGAAGCGGTTGCAGTTATTGACCCAGAGTTGAAACCAGCACAGCTTTGATGGTGTGCATACGGTTCTCTGCCTGATCAAAGGCAATGTTGTAAGGAGACTCAAAGACGTCTTCGGTGACCTCAATGCCGTTGGCAAATTCGGGGTACTTTTCAGCGATTTGCTGGCCCACTTTGGTCTCAGCGTTGTGGAAAGCGGGCAGGCAGTGCATGAACTTCACGCGCGCATTGCCCGAGGCTTCAAGGAGCTCGCGGTTGACCTGGAAGGGCTTGAGCAAATCAATGCGATCGCCCCACGTTTCAATGGGCTCACCCATAGAAACCCATACATCGGTGTGCACAAAATCTACGCCTTTGACAGCTTCTTTGGGGTCGTCGGTAATGGTGATTTTGCCACCTGATTCCTTAGCCCACTGCTGGCAGTGCTCTACCAAATCCTGTTCGGGCTGCAAGTCTTTAGGGGCACCAATACGCACGTCCATGCCTAGCTTTGCGCCAATGAGCAAGAGCGAGCGGCCCATGTTGTTGCGGGCGTCGCCCACATAGGCATAGCTGATGTCGTGAATCGGCTTATCAGCGTTTTCTACCATGGTGAGGGTATCGGCAAGCATCTGAGTGGGGTGGAATTCATCGGTAAGACCGTTGAAGACGGGGACGCCGGCAAACTGCGCCAATTCCTCCACAATTTCCTGCTTGAAACCGCGGTACTCAATCGCATCGTACATACGGCCCAATACGCGGGCGGTATCTTTCATGGACTCTTTGTGCCCAATTTGTGAGGACGTGGGGTCAATGTAGGTAACGTTTGCACCCTGATCGTATGCTGCAACTTCGAATGCGCAACGGGTACGGGTTGAGGTCTTTTCAAAAATGAGAGCAATGTTCAAACCCGAAAGCTGCTTGACTTCGTTGCCGCTGTACTTTGCGCGCTTGAGATCTCGAGCCAAATCAATGAGCAAGCGAAGTTCTTTTTCGGAGTGGTGAGTGAGGGAGAGAAGGTTGCGATTGTGAAGGTTGTACGACATTGTATTTTTCCTTTTCGATAGTAAGAGATGAGAGGTGAAAAGATTTAGTAGTCCACGGCATCGCGGGTAATGGGGCAGGTCATGCAGTGTCCACCGCCGCGGCCACGGCCCAGCTCACCCGAGGAAATCGTGATGACTTCAACGCCTGCTTTGCGAAGCAAAGTGTTGGTGTGAATGTTGCGGTCATAACCCACTACAACGCCGGGTTCGAGAGCAACCACGTTGTTGCCGTCGTCCCACTGCTCGCGTTCTGCGTCAAATGCTGAACCGCCGGTGGGAATCACGTGGAGTTTAGAAAGCCCTAGAGCTTGTGCCACCACGTCTACGAAGGGGCGATTTTCAGTAGTGACCGAGAAGCCGCGCTCGCGGTCGTCGGGGCGTAGCGAGATGGTCTTGATGGAGTTGACCACCTCGTTGAAGCAGGTCACGATATCGCGGTCGCAGAACGAGAACACGGTGTCCAGGTGCATAGATGCACGATCGGGTGCCATTGCAGCAACAATAATGTGCTGGGCAGCTTCAGCGGCAAAGAGATTCTTTGCCAACTGAGAGATTGCCTGCCACGAGGTGCGCTCACCCATGCCAATCAGTACGACGCCGTTGCCCACCGGCATGATGTCGCCGCCTTCAAGGGTGGAGAGGCCGTGATCTTCGTCGGGGGATCCGTACCAAATCTTGAAGTCGCGAGAGGTGAACTTGGGGTGGAACGTGTAGATCGCGGTGGTAAGCAGGGTTTCCTGACGGCGCACCGGCCAGTGCATGGGGTTGAGCGAAACACCGCCATAAATCCATGCGGTGGTATCGCGGGTGAACTGCGTATTAGGCAGAGGCGGAATCAAGAAGCTCATGGTGCTGGTGGTTTGCGCCAAAGCAGTGGTGGCAGTGCGGTGAAAATCAGAGGGCAAATCTGAGAAGGCAATACCGCCGATCAGATATTCAGCGAGCTGACGCGAGGGGAGCTCACGCAACCAATCACCGAGTTCTTCTGAAACACCCAAACCAACATTGTTGGGGGAGAGCTTGCGCTTTAGAATCCATTCGCGAGCTTCTGGAATGTCGAGGGTTTCGGTGAGTAGCTCGTGCATTTCTAGGGTTTCGACGCCGCGATCACGCATTTTAGAAATGAAATCGAGGTGATCGCTCTTTGCTTTGGCAACCCAGAGGACGTCGTCAAACAGCAAATCTTTGCAGTTGCTGGGTGTCAGGCGCTGATGGGCAAGCCCTGGAGAGCAGACCATGACCTCGCGGAGTTTGCCAACCTCGGAGAATGCGCCAATGGTGGGAGCAGTCATGTGAAACATCTTCTTTCATGAGAGAGAGTAGTAATACTCAGAAATTAAAATAAATAAAATTGTTAATATGTAAATTGTTTTAGAACAATGAGAGTGAACCGTTTACCATCAAAATAATTGCGTATATTGAAGCGATTACTAAGAGTGCAAGAATTGCCCATTCAAATCCTTTGAAGAATTGTTTGCGACCGTTTTCTTTTTGTGCCCAGATATATACGGCGGCACCGGGTAAATAGAGCAGGGCTGAGAGCAAAAGATTCTCTGTACCGGCAGCTATGAGAAGCCAGATTCCGTAGAGAGTTGCCACGGTGGCAACGAGCATGTCGCGCCAGCGCTTGCCCGAATCGCCGTCGTACCCTTCGGCGCGGATCGTTACGAGCAGTGCGTAGACTGCCGAGAGAAGATAGGGCACCAGAATCAATGCAGCTGCCAGAGTTGCCATGGCAAGGTACACATCTGAAGAGAAATAGGCTGCAACCAGGATGAGCTGGGTCAGAATATTGGTGACCCACAGGGCGTGTGCCGGGGCGTCGTGCTGGTTGAGTTGCCCAAAGTATGCGGGCATCGTGCCATCTGATCCGGGAATCTGCATGGTTTCACCGCACAGTAGAATCCAAGCCAGGAGCGCGCCAAGGAGCGAGAGAATCACGCCAATGCTAATAAACCAAGCGCCCCAGGGTCCCACGACTTTCGCCAGAATATCGGCGGTTGAGACGTCGTTGAGTCCTGCGATTTCTGCGCGTTTCATAACTCCGAGCGAGAGCAGGTTGACCGCAATGAGAATTGCTAGCACAAACACGAAGCCAAGAACGGTAGCTTTGCCCACGTCAGAACGTTTCTTGGCACGCTTGGAGTAAACGGAGGCACCTTCAATACCGATGAAGACCCATACGGTCACCATCATCATGTTCTTAGTTTGTGCCAGCACGCCGCCCAGGTCAGAATCTGCGCCCCAGAAGTCTTGGGTAAAAAGGTCGAAGTGGAAACCGATAGCACAAATGCCAATGAAAACAATGAGCGGCACAATTTTTGCAACGGTGGTAATCGTGTTGACTAACGCTGCGGTTTGTACGCCCTTGATAATCAAGAAGTGCACGGCCCAGAGCAAAATGGAGGCGCAAATCAGAGCTATGAGGGTGTTGCCGCCTTCAAATGCGGGAAAGAATTTTCCGATGGTTGAGAAAAGCAAAACCAGGTAGCCTACGTTGCCAATTAGAGCTGAGAGCCAATAGCCCCAGGCTGAATTGAATCCCATGTAATTGCCAAAACCGGCACGGGCGTAAGCGTAAATACCGTTGTCCAGATCGGGTTTACGCAGGGAGAGAAATTGGTACACCAGCGCCAAGCAAATCATGCCGATTCCGGTGATGAGCCAGCCAATAATAGTGGGGCCAGCACTTGCTTGGGAAGCAATGTTTTGCGGCAGTGAAAAGATGCCTCCGCCAATCATTGAACCAATGACGAGCGCGAGCAACGCAAAGAGTGATAGTCCGCCAGTGGCGGGGGTGGTTGTTTGCTGTGGGCTGATGCCCGCAGCGGTGGTGGAACTCATGACAATCCTTCTTCCACGTGTAAAACGCTAGGTCTGGGGGATCGTCCTTGCCTGTTGCGGTAAGGGAGAAAATATCGGCGTTGATGTTTTCTCAAGAACCAATTTACTCAGCAGGGAATGAATATTTTAAGAGTTCGTTTTAGAGGTATTTGTGACCGGCATTAAATGAGTTAAAGTCATTGCGAATCTAATTTGCCCATAGGGGTTTATGTATGGAATTAATTTTCTTCTCAAAGTGTTGAAGATGAGGAAAAATATTTAGGGCACGGCGTGTCTTTAGGATTTTTTGCAAGCTTATTCGGGTGGGCGTTTATTTATTATCCGAGAGATGGTGTGGGGATCCCTGTGCTTTGCTGAAGATGTGGTTAACAGTGGGAAAATTTGGTATTTTCGGGGGCGATTTCTGAGAATCCCTGAAAATTTGCCGTGTGTATGCCTGAGGACCTGTGTGCTTGTGTGGGGTTTTTGGTAAAATATAGCGTGGACAACGGTTTTGTTCTGCTTGTTTGATCAAGCTTTCAATTCCAGACCAAAGCCAATATTTTCAAAGCTTCTAAGGAGCGTTTCACATGGCTGAAATTATCTCAGTACACGCACGTCAGATTCTCGATTCCCGCGGCAACCCCACTGTTGAGGTAGAGGTTCTTCTGGAGGACGGCGCGCTCGGTCGCGCAGCTGTACCTTCAGGTGCATCCACCGGTGAGTGGGAAGCTGTTGAACGCCGCGATGGCGACAAAAAAGTTTACTTGGGCAAGGGCGTAGAAAACGCTGTTGACTCAGTCATCAACGAAATCGCAGAAGAAGTTATTGGTCTTGAGGCTTCAGACCAGCGAACCATTGATAACGCCATGATTAAGCTTGATGGCACTAACAATAAGGGCAAGCTTGGTGCAAACGCTATTCTTGGTGTCTCACTGGCAGTAGCACACGCAGCTGCAGACTCCGCAGGTCTTCCTTTGTTCAAGTATCTCGGTGGTCCTAACGCTCACGTTCTTCCTGTTCCTATGATGAACATTCTCAACGGAGGCTCACACGCTGATTCCAACGTTG
The DNA here is from genome assembly GCA_030530925.1 of Rothia sp. (in: high G+C Gram-positive bacteria). Lineage (GTDB taxonomy): Bacteria > Actinomycetota > Actinomycetes > Actinomycetales > Micrococcaceae > Rothia. Next base: position 7,908 of record JAUMUA010000047.1, read on the forward strand.
ATATCCAGGAGTTCATGATTGCTCCTATCGGTTTTGACACCTACTCAGAGGCATTGCGCGCAGGCGTTGAGGTTTACCACAACCTCAAGTCAGTGCTGCACGATCGCGGTCTTGCAACCGGTTTGGGTGATGAAGGTGGCTTCGCTCCTAACCTTGAGTCCAACGCAGCAGCTCTTGACCTCATCATCGAAGCTATCGAGAAGGCTGGCTACAAGCCCGGTGAGCAGATTGCTCTTGCGCTCGACGTCGCATCTTCAGAATTCTTCAACAACGGCTCCTATGAGTTCGAGGGTCAGAAGAAGTCAGCAGATGAAATGTCTAAGTACTACGAAGACCTCGTAGCTAAGTACCCCCTCGTTTCCATTGAGGATCCCCTGGACGAGAACGACTGGGACGGTTACAAGACCCTGACCGCCGCTATTGGCGACAAAGTTCAGATCGTTGGCGACGACTTCTTCGTCACCAACCCTGAGCGTCTTGAAAAGGGTATTGAGATGGAGGCTGCTAACGCACTTCTCGTGAAGGTCAACCAGATCGGTTCATTGACTGAAACCTTTGACGCCATGGAAATGGCTCAGCGCCATAACTACCGTTGCATGGTTTCACACCGTTCCGGTGAAACCGAAGATGTCACCATTGCTGATCTTGCTGTTGCAACTAACGCAGGTCAGATCAAGACTGGTGCACCTGCTCGTTCAGAGCGCGTGGCTAAGTACAACCAGCTTCTTCGTATTGAAGAAGAGTTGGGTGAGGAAGCAACTTACGCAGGGAAGTCAGCATTCCCTCGCTTCAAAAAGTAAGCAAGGTTTGCTGATCTGATGCTCTAGTTAAAGTGCCCTGGGATTCAAAGCCCGGGGCACTTTTGCATGATTTTGAGCTATCTTTCAGTCCAATGCTCTTGCGCGGGGATCAAGAATGCTGGGGTGAGCAGGTAGAATTTAGCTCGCATGAGTATTGCACTCGTGGCAAGGAATATAGAACTTCAGTTAGAGGAGCGGTCTTCGGTGGTAAAGAGCAAAAAATCGCGACAGCCTAAAGCTTCTCAGAGCGCATCACAACGGGCGTCGATTTTTTCTCGCGGTCGCAGCGGTTCCCAGGCACGGGCATCGTCTCTCTCTCATTTCTTTGGTGGCTCACGCGCTACGTCATCTGCAAGTTCTGGCCCCACCCCGGTAGCCGCGCACGTTTTCTCGGGTCGATTTTTTATTGGCTTGGTAGTTGTGATTTTTATTGCTTTCGCCGCTTATGCGCCGGTAACCACGTATTTTCAACAACAGGCTGAGATTCGCCAGGTCAATCAGCACATTGCAGACCTCAAAGCAGAAAATAGCGATCTGCAAACTCAGCTGAGCTGGTGGAAAGATGATAATTACGTGAAGCAGCAGGCTAAGAGCCGGCTTTACTACGTGAGCGAGGGGGAGACCCCCTACCTGGTGGTGGGAACGGACTATAAGTCCCATGTTGCTGACGACACCTCGGCAGCTGCGCAAACAGCTCCAGAACAGTCCTGGACGAACGGGCTATGGAATTCTTTTCAGCAATCAGCTCTCGACGGTACCGAGCAGTCACAAAATCAGCCCGCAGCTAATCCTTCTGCTACTTCGTCAGCTGTTAGCACCCCCACCCCATAATTTTTGATTCACACCTTAGACTTTTAGATTCCTGAGAATTTTTTCAGAGCGCTCGCTCTGCCCATATTTTTAAGCAACGTATAAAGGACACCATGAGCACTTCACACACCCCTGGCGGATTTGGCGTAACAGCGCAGACTCTTGCCCCCACCGAGCTTGATATTCATGTTCTCTCCCAAGAATTGGGACGAAAAGTGCGCGACGTCGCTGAAATTCCTGCTCGTTGCGTGTGTGGTAATCCGCTGGTTGCCGCAACGGCACCGCGCCTTTCGAATGGCTCGCCGTTTCCCACTGTTTTCTACTTAGCGCACCCCGTGATTACCGCGGCCGCTAGCCGTTTTGAAGCAGAAGGCGCTATGTACGGCATGACGGATCGTATTGCTGAAGACCCAGAGCTTGCGGCGCAGTACCAGAGTGCTCATGAGAACTACTTGGCAGAACGCGAACGAATCCGCGTGCAAACCGGTACCGAAGAAGTACCAGAGATTGAGGGCATTTCCGCAGGCGGTATGCCTACTCGCGTGAAATGCTTGCACGCAGTGCTGGGCCATACTCTCTCGGTGGGGCGAGGAATTAACCCCTTTGGCGATGAGACTCTCGATCTTATTGCCGAATATTGGACTCCTGAGCAGTGCGCGTGTGATCCCGCATGGCGTGAGTCCTACTCCGAAGAATCCTCAGAAACTCACTAATTTTTCAGAAAAGAGTATCCCGTGCGCATTGGTGCTATCGATTGCGGAACCAATTCAATTCGCCTGCTCATTGCCGAAGTGCAACAGGGCGCCGACGGCCCTGAGCTTCGCGATGTTGTACGAATGATGAAGATCGTTCGCTTAGGTGAAGGGGTAGATTCTACTCATCGATTTGCCGATGCCGCGCTGCAGCGAACTTTCGCCGTAGCTCGTGAATACGCCGCACTGATAGCAGAGCACCGTGTGGAGTCCCTGCGATTCGGTGCTACCAGCGCCACGCGAGATGCCGAAAACCGGGATGTTTTTATCAACGAAATCCAAAATATTCTTGGGGTGCAACCAGAGGTTATTAGCGGTACTGAAGAAGCGGCGCTCTCTTTTGTCGGTGCAGTATCTGCCATTGGAAACAGCGAAGAAAATACGCTCGTGATTGATCTTGGTGGTGGCTCTACCGAATTTGTTTTGGGTAACCAGAGCGGTGTGAGCGCGGCGTACTCTGCCAATATTGGGTGTGTTCGCCTCACCGAGCGTCATCAGGTGTCTGCTCCCATGACTGCGCAACAGCGCGAGCTGATTGAAGCGGACGTTGACGTTGCGATTGAAGAGGTGCTGCAACACGTTGATCTCTGCCGCGCACAACGCTTGGTCGGAGTCGCTGGAACTGTTACCACCGTGGTGGCACAAGCACTGAATCTGGAAAGCTATGATTCTTCAGTTATCAACGCTACCGAGCTATCGGTAGAAAAAATTGAACAAGCCGCCAACGACTTGGCTAACATGAGTCGCGAAGAACGCGAAGCTTTAGGCTTTATGCACTCTGGTCGAGTGGACGTTATCGGAACTGGCGCTGTGATTTGGGCGCGCATCGTGCGCGCCATCTCAGAGCGCACCGGCGCCGTCGTGAACTCGGCAATCGCCAGCGAATTCGATATTTTAGATGGCTTAGTTCTCTCGCAGATCAAATAGCTTTTTCCCCTCGTCCCCAGATCAAGAGATTCCCCATGCGTCCCTCTGCAGCTCTGAAAAGTTTGGCAACGGCTCTTTCGTTGGCGTTGGCAACAATGGTTCCTGCCGTTGCCGAACCTGCTGAATCTACGCCGTCGGCACCGGTTTCTCAAGAACCCAGCTTTTTGCCGTCGGTTCCTACGATTGATACCCCGCAGGGGGATTCAACGCGCGCTCGCGAATACTGGCTCACCGAATACGGTTTCGATAAGGTCTGGCAAAAATCCACGGGTGAGGGTGTTACCGTGGCGGTGATTGATACCGGTGTTGATGGCACTCACCAGGATCTCAGCGGCAATGTGCTCAAAGGCTACGACGCCTCGGGGCAGGGCAGTTCAAATGGCTGGGAAGGTTTGGGTGTTGAGCCCGAGCACGGCACGCTGGTGGCATCTCTAATTGCCGGGCACGGACACGATGAATCAGGGGTAAGCGGTGAATCGGGCTGGCCCGGCGAACCTGCTGGCATGCTAGGAATCGCGCCCAAGGCAAAAATTTTGCCGATTTCGTTGCAAATCGGTGAAGTCAGCGAAAACGGCAAATCCATCGACGAACAACTACCCGACGCCGTCAAATACGCAGTAGATCACGGGGCGAACATCATCAACCTCTCGGTGGGGTCAGACACCACGAGCTGGCCGCAATCTTGGGATGAGGCGTTTACCTATGCCGAAGAAAAAGGTGTTGTTCTGGTTGCCTCTGCCGGTAACCGCGGCTCGGGTCTGACCCAGGTAGGGGCGCCAGCCACTATGCCCGGCGTTCTCACCGTGGGCGGTGTAGACCAGAACAGGAAAGATTCGTGGTCGTCGTCGTCACAGGGAATTTCCATTGCGGTAGCGGCACCGAGTGAGGACCTCATCAGCGCGATTCCCGAGAACAAATATGCCCTCTGGTCGGGTACTTCAGCGGCAGCGCCCATTGTTTCTGGTCTAGCTGCGTTGATTAAGTCGGAATACCCCGAACTCTCGGGCAATCAGATCATTCAACGTATTATCGCATCTGCCGATGACGCCGGCCAGAGCGGGCGCGATGCCATCTACGGGTACGGCATCATCAACCCTCAAAAAGCCGTGGCGGCTGATACACCGAGTGATGCCCAAGATAACCCCCTCGGTTCCATGAGTGAGTGGGTTGCGGTGCATCGTAAATCGCAGTCTCAAGAATCACCCTCTGCGCAAGCCACAGAAACGCCCGTACACCAAGAAGGTGAGAAATTACACGATGAGGCGGCGCCGGTTGCCCAACGTCCGGTAGAAGACTCCGGAATACTCCCTTTTATTGTTTTGGGCGGATTCGCTTTATGGGTTGGCATTATCACCGCTGGCAGTGTGCAGAGCCTGAGAAAGCTGGGAAAGAGGCGCTAATCTCTATTTAGGGTCAAAGCTGAATGAGTCAGCGGGCTTGTCAGCCGAATAGTTGAGCTTTCTGGTGCGGGATAGATGTTTTTTATCCCCTAAAGGTGGCAAAATAGCATAAGAGAAATTGTCCTCTTCGCACCCCTAAGCATGATTACTTAAAAGGTGTTACTTTTTAACTAAACCCTTAGAATAGGTGCATTTCTAGGTGCTCGTAGCTCACCCTGCGCGCTCCTTTCACACAAGGAAGAAACAAAATATGGCATTCACCAAATTGGCTCAGGATCGCCCACGCGTTCTTATCGTTGGCGGCGGTTACGTGGGTTTCACTGTTGCACAAAAGATTCAGAAGGCTATTAAGGAAACCGGCGGCGTTGTTACCGTTGTTGACCCTAACCCTTACATGACTTACCAGCCTTTCCTTCCCGAAGTTGCTGCAGGTTCCATGGAAGGTCGTAACGCTACTGTTCCGTTGCGTCAGCACTTGCGTGACACCGAAATCGTTGGCGCTCGCGTTAGCAAGATTAACCACGCTACCAAGACCGCAACTCTTGAACCCATTGACGCTGGAGAGCCTTTCGACATCACTTACGACGAGATCGTTTTGGGCGCCGGTGCAGTTACCCGCGCATTCCCCATTCCCGGTCTTGCAGAAGTTGCTATCGGAATGAAGACCGTTGAAGAAGCAGTTTCTGTTCGTAACTGGGTTCTTGAGCGCATCGAAGTTGCTTCTTTGACTGAAGACGAAGACGCACGACGTCGCGCCCTTACCTTCGTGATTGTTGGTGGCGGTTTCGCTGGCGTTGAAACCATCTCAGAGCTCGAAGACATGGCACGCGTTGCTGTAGAGCGTAACGATCGTTTGCGCGTTTCAGACCTTCGCTTTGTCATGGTTGAAGCAGCTCCACGCATCATGCCTGAGGTTCCTGCAGACCGCGCAGAGAAGGTTGTTGCTGAATTGCGCGCACGCGGCATCGAGGTTCT
>JAUMUA010000048.1 GCA_030530925.1 Rothia sp. (in: high G+C Gram-positive bacteria)
TGATGGTGCGGTTCGCCTCGAAAATCTGCACACCGGCAATTTCGCGCAACGGCGCACCAGCGGCGAGGTTTTCATCGGTGAACAGATCGAGGAACTTAGCGCCCTCGTCAATCGAAAGAATCACGGGGATGCCGTATTCTTCACAAGCTTTCTGGTCATCCTCACCGTAGGCAGGTGCCTGATGCACCAAGCCGGTACCGTCGCTGGTGCTCACATAATCAGCAACCAAAATCTGCCAGGAAGTGCCGGTGCCCCACTTCTCGATGTCGGTGAAATAGTCCCACAAAGGCGCGTAACGCACGCCCTCTAGCTGAGCACCGGTGTAGGTTGCGCGCACTGCCGAAGCGGCGGCGTCGGCGTCCTCAAATCCCAAGTCTTTGGCGTAGTTAGCCAGCAAAGCAGAGGCAATCAAGAAACGGCGGCCTTCAAATTCACCTGCGCCAGCAACCACCGAGTATTCAATCTCGGGCCCGACGGCGAGCGCCTGGTTTGTGGGCAAGGTCCACGGGGTGGTGGTCCAGGCAAGAGCTTCAACACCTGCGAGTTCCTGAGCAACCTCAGGGTGCTTGGCGAGTGAGTCGTCGCCACTGATGGAGAACGCCACGGTGACTGAGGGATCTTGACGGTCTTTGTAGACGTCGTCGTCCATGCGAAGTTCGTGGTTTGAGAGCGGAGTTTCGTCTTTCCAGCAATAGGGTAGAACGCGGAAACCCTGGTAGGTCAGACCTTTGTCGTGGAGTTGCTTGAAAGCCCAGATGACGGACTCCATGTATTCCACGTTGAGGGTTTTGTAATCGTTATCGAAGTCTACCCAGCGTGCTTGGCGGGTAACGTACTCTTGCCATTCTTTGGTGTATTTGAGCACGGACTGACGAGCGGCATCGTTGAAGTTGTCGATGCCCATGTCAAGAATTTCTTGCTTATCAGTCATGCCCAGCTGCTTCATGGCTTCAAGTTCTGCTGGCAGACCGTGGGTGTCCCAGCCAAAGCGGCGCTCCACACGGTGGCCGCGCTGGGTCTGGTAGCGGGCTACGAGGTCTTTGACGTAGCCGGTAAGCAGATGCCCGTAGTGAGGCAGTCCGTTGGCAAAGGGAGGACCATCGTAGAAAACGAATTCGTTGTTTTCAGCTGAGCGCTGGTCAATGGAAGCCTGAAAAGTGTCATCATCTTTCCAGTATTTTAGAACCGCTTCTTCGAGTGCGGGAAAGGAGGGTGATGATGGAACACCGTGCGCATTGTTAGCGCTGGCTTTGGGATACAGAGGATTATTCATTGCGACGCCCTTAGTAAATAAATCCAGAACAAAAGAGGACTCGCAAGGACGCTTAGGCTTCGCGGATCTGCCGGGGCAGAGCGTTGCGGCGGCGCGGTACCACCTTGCTTACTGATGCGGCGAAATCTGCACCACTTCCCCACAAAGTAATACTTTGGGGGAAGTAGCGCAGTCGAGCGTTATCAGTCGCTTCATGACTGCTGTTACGGGCTTACCCGTCCGGTTCTACTCAAACTGTATCTATTCCGCTCCACCTCTCGTCGCAACGAATACATGAGGTTTTGCAGGTACGGTTTTTTCTTCCGGATTGCTCGCCGGTGATGGCCGGGTCATTGCAACTGGTTCAAGTCTATTGCAGGGGGTGTGCTGGTGTCTAACGGATTTTGTGGGGCGGGTTGGGCATGAGTCCCCCGTTATGTGCTGAAAAAATTTTTCACCACTATATGTTGTGCCGTCCCAAATAGACACACCCTAAATATATGAATAATCGATGAGGGTGGGGCGAGTTTTCTCACGCGAATTACATGTTTGTGGTTGTAGCGAACCGGGTATTTAGAGGTCTTCACTGTCTACTTGCGCGAACCATCGAGTAAGCTTTGCCAATATTTTTTGCGATCGTTTAGGGTTGCCAAAACTACTGACCGCCACCATGGTTTCAGCGGCTACTTTCTGATGCGCCATCATCCACAGGCTTGATCGTTGCGGCTGTGCACCCACAGCGCAGAATATCTGCGCAGATTCACAGAATTCTGCAATCTCGTCGTTGACGGGCGCGCTATCGGTGTGGGCAAAGACCACCCAGACTCCTTGCACATCGGCGGGCTCAAAGGTGCGCTCAAGGTAGTCGATACTCCGAGAGTCAATCAGCGCTTTGAGCTCGGGAAGCACCTGCTGAGCTACTACTCGAACTCGAGCGCCAACTTCTAACAAAGCGCGAACCCGACGCAGAGCCACCACACCGCCACCCACCACCAGCACCGCGCGTCCGGATAAATGTAAGGCAACGGGCAACATCGCTCGCGAGGAATACGGTGTAGCAGTGGGTTTCATGCTAGTTTTCTCTCACTGTTTGTTAATTGCACATGTACCTTAAGTAAATATAAAAAATATCCCCATAAATGCTGTGTGCAGTGCATAACAATTAGTTATAAGTAGCTTATTAATAAATTTTTCTTATTGATATTAATTAGAACAATAAAAGATGTTCTAATTATTCAGCAAGAAGGGAGACTTCCCCATTTTCTACGCGCGTCTGGTACACCGGCAAGTGATAATCAGAGTTCAAGCTCTCCCCCGTGCGTAAATCATATTCTTCTTTATACAAAGGGGAAGCAATGGTAGGCGCATCCCCCTTTTGCCCCGTAATTCCGCGGGCAATAACAAGCGCGCCACTATTGGGATCTGCATGATCGCAAGCAAACACGCGATCACCGGAGAGACGGAAAATGGCGTATTGATGGCCCTGCACCAACGCCACCTCACCCCAGTTTTCTTCAAGGTCATCTAACTTACAAATGCGTTGCCACTTAGAGTCACTCATACCCATACCTCTATCTTGAAAAAATTATGAACCCTCATTACTTTTCACATTCTCAAAGAATGTGATTCATGTGTAATATTAGCATTATTCATTCATATTATTGTCGGCAACGAGCCGTCATTAACCCACACGACGAACGGTGAACAATGTCTGAAAACCACGTACAGAATGGCAGAAATATTCTTGTGGTTGGAGGTGGTCCAGCTGCCTGGCGGTTTGCTCGCGCATTCCTCAAAGAATCTACATCTGATCAACTCACCGTTCTCAGCGCAGAGGATCATGTTCCCTACGACCGCGTAGCGCTAGAGCAGCTCTTCAAAGATCCCGCCAAAGATCTCACGCTTGCTAATGCTGAGATATGGGACGATTCGCGCGTCAACCTCGTGCGCGGCGTCAGCGCCACCGCAATCCAGCGCAAAAACCAAACGGTACTGGCAGATAATGGTACCGAGTACCCCTACGACGAGCTGGTACTAGCCACAGGCTCACGCGCCGTCAAAATTCCGATTCCCGGCTCAGAAGTAGCTCACGTTTTCCGAACCATTGAAGACGTACAGAATATGGTGAGTGAAGTTGCCCGCCTCAAAGAGAAATTAGGACGTGCGCCGCGCGCGATCGTGGTCGGTGGCGGTTTGCTAGGTCTTGAGGCTGCTGAAGGTCTGCGCGATCTCGGTGCTGAGGCAACCATTTTGGATGTGGCATCGTGGCTACTGTCTATTGAGGTGGATCAAGGTGGCGGTCACTTGGTCAACTCCCTCATTAAAGAAACGGGCATTACGGTGGAAACCGGCGCCTTTATCTCCACCATTAACCGTGATTCTGCCGGTGAAGTCATCTCCGTCTCGGTCGCCGATGGCATGGGCGATGAAGCCGATGTTCACGAACTCCGCGCCGATATTGTCTGTATGGCAGCAGGTATTCGTGCCAACGATCAGCTGGCGCGCGAGGCCGGTTTGAGCGTTGGCGAGCGCGGCGGTCTGATTGTGAACGATCATTGCCAGTCTGAAGACCCGCATATCTGGGCTATTGGTGAAGTAGCGTGCGTGCTGGGTCGCACCTGGGGCTTGGTAGCTCCTGCCAATCAAATGGCTGATGCGGTGGCAAAGAACCTCTGTGGACAGGATGACCATGTTGAAGAGTTCGATATTGCAACCAAGCTCAAATTCTCCGGTCTTGAGGTAGGTGGCTTTGGCGATCGTCGCGCCACCACCTCCGGTGCGCTGGAGATTATGTATGTTGATCCCGCGCAGAAGATTTATCAGAAGATTGTGACTTCTGCCGATGCAAAGACTCTGCTCGGCGGCGTGTTTGTGGGCGATACCGCTCCTTTTGATTCGCTTAAACCGCTAGTGGGGCGAGAGCTTCCGGCAGAAGCTGCCGCTTTCCTCTCTGCCGCAGGGGGCGAAGGCGCGCCAGATACCGAGTTGCCCGACGACGCGGTGTGCTGCTCGTGTAATAACATCACCTTTGGTGAAATTCGCGAATCCATTGTGGCAGGTAACCGGGACGTCCCCTCACTAAAAGCTGCCACCACGGCTGGTACCCAATGCGGCTCGTGTGTTCCGGTGATTCAAAAAACGCTAGAGCAGCAAATGAAGAAGCTCGGTCTTACCGTTGATAAATCTCTGTGTGAGCACTTTGATTTCTCGCGCGCTGAGCTCTTCACTGCGATCCAAGCTACCGACTACAACGATTTCCCCTCCGTTCTTCAGCGCTTTGGCAAGGGCGAAGACGGTTGTGCGATTTGCAAACCTACGGTTGCCTCCATTTTGGCGTCCCTGCGTAATTCGTATGTGCTCGATGAGGGCCGCGGCACTTTGCAAGAAACCAACGACCGCAACCTGGCAAATATGCAAAAGGACGGCACCTACGGCGTCATTCCCCGCATTATCGGCGGCGAAATCACACCAGAGAAACTGGCTGTGATTGCCCAAATTGGCCAGGAATACGGTCTTTACACCAAAATCAATGGTGCACAGCGTATCGGTTTGTACGGCGCTCGTCTTGAGCAGCTGCCAGAAATTTGGCAGAAATTTGTGGACGCCGGATTTGAGTCCGGACAGGCGTACGGCAAGGGTTTGCGCAACGTCAAGACCTGCCTGGGTACCAATTGGTGCCGCTTTGGCGTGGGTGATTCCAGCTCGCTAGCTATCGTGTTGGAGAACCGATACAAGGGCGTGCGCTCGCCGCACAAATTCAAGATGGGTGTTGCAGGTTGCAACCGGTCGTGTTCAGAAGCGCAAGGTAAAGACGTGGGCGTGATTGCTACCGCCAACGGTTGGAATCTCTACTTTGCAGGTAATGGCGGTGCGAACCCCGCTCACGGTCGCCTCTTTGCCAAGGACCTCGATGAAGAGACACTCATCAAATACATTGACCGTTTCTTGATGTACTACATCCGCACTGCTGACCGCCTGCAGCGTACCGCTCGCTGGGCTGAAGATCTCGATGAAAAGCACGGCGACGCTATTGAGCACTTGCAGAGCATCATCATCGAAGATTCCTTGGGAATCGCAGAGGACCTTGAGCGTGCTATGCAAGAGCATGTGGATTCGTACGAGGACGAATGGGCAGCAACTCTGGCAAGCCCTGATCGTCTCAAGCGATTCCGTTCTTTCGTGAACGCTCCAGAGACCCCGGACGATCAAGCGCGCATGTACGTGATGGAGCGCGAGATGATTCGCCCGGCAACCGCAGAAGAAATCGCCGCCCATGAACGCGGAGATGGCCCGATTTTGGTCTCTGGCGCCAAGATTCCCGTCGGTCAGCCCAGCTAGGAGTATCACTTCGTGTTGACTGAACTTGATGTGAGCAATGCTGTGGTTGTGCTGTGTGGGAACGCTTCTCGCACTGCTCGGGTTGCAGAGAAATATGCCGACGCAGCACAACTTTTGCATTGTTCAAAGCCGGCTTCTCTAGCAGTAGCTGAGCGTTTGAGCCTGGCGGTTATTTGTGCCAGTGAGAGCTCAGAAATTAAGAAATGGAAAGAAGCTCTCACCCAGCTTCCGCTTCCCGTTCTCCTAACCGTAGATTCTGAAGTGCCACCGGAATCCACGGGCACGGTTTTTCTCATTGGTGCTGGTCCCTCAGATCCGCAGCTACTCACGTTGGGCGCGCTCTCTGCGCTCAGCGCCGCCGACGTCGTGCTCTTAGATCACCTCGCTCCGCAAGAGCAGGTGAAGCACTGGGCACCTCGGGCTGAGATAGTGGACGTGGGAAAGCTACCTGGTCAGCATGCTATGCCCCAGCGTCAGATCGATGAACTCATGATTAGCTACGCGCAACAGGGCAAGAATGTAGCTCGCCTCAAAGGCGGGGATCCTTACGTTTTTGGGCGCGGCGCCGAAGAAGTTTTTGTGTGCAAGCAAGCAGGTGTTCCGGTTGAGGTGATTTCGGGAGTGACTTCGGCTATTGCCGTTCCGGCGTTGGCGGGAGTTCCTATGACGTTGCGGCGAGTTGCGAGAATGTTTACGGTGGTCTCGGGCCACGCGCCATTAAGCGAAGCTGATCTGGATGCTCTGGCTGGCATTCTTCAAAACGGTGGGACCATTAGTTTGTTGATGGGTGTGAAGACGTTGCCTCTAACCCTTGAGGGTCTTTTGGAACGCGGCGTTCGCAAAGATTTGCCGGTAGTGGCGATTGAAAATGGTTTTAGAGAGGGTCAGCGTATTACGCTCAGCGATCTTTCACATGGAGCGTTTGACCTTGATTCGATTGTTTCGCCTGCCATTACCGTATTCGGCGACGCCGCCGGCGTGGTGGGGCAGCACCGCGAGCAGGTGATGGCTGAAGCGTTCAAAACTCACTAAGTGCGCAAAAGAGCCGAGTTCGTTTCAACGAACTCGGCTCTTTTGCGTACTTACGGTAGAGCACTAACCGGTCAGCATGACAAGTTCTCGTGCGTAATATTCAACGTAGTCGCCTTAGACTTCGTGCATCAATTCCACGCGGTCGATGGAATCCAGAGCGCAATCTACTAGCACCTCAATAGCGCGCTGATCGCCTACTACTGCCAACGGCTGTGTCATAACAGCACCGAGCTCCCGCGCGGTTTCTTGAGCTTTGGTATTGAAGTGGCCCTCACCCATCAGGTAGTTCGCCACATACACGGTTCCCTCGGCCTGCGCTTTGTGAATGGCTTGTTCGAGGGTGGGTTCAATATCTGCCACAAACCCAAAGCTCACGTCTTGAGCCAATTCGTTCATGAGCGCAGAAGCCTGTTTCATCACATCATTTTGGCCATCGGCGCGAGATGAGCCTGCCCCTGCAAGCACTACGGGGATACCCGGCGTCCACCCGGCTTCTTCCAATCGCTGCTTGAGCAATCTAGCCAACAAGAGCGAAGGCCCCAATGAACCTGCAATGGCAATTTCCTCGATACCAGATTGCACCGCCGCTTGCTTCATATCTACCTGGGTGTGGTAGCCCGTGGAGAGAAGCAGCGGCAACAAAATGGTCTGATCCGTTTTAGGCAAGAACTCCACAACTTCTTCTAGTGGCGGGTTTTGCACATCAACGTAGGCTTCATAAACGTTGCACACCGGACCCAATCGTAGGTTGAGCCTTTCTTGCAGACGCTGACGAATAGCGTCAATCGTTTGCTGCCCCTGCGAGCTGTTGGTGCCGTGCGCGGTGGCGACAATGTTGAGTGTCATGTTTTTGTTCCCTCAAGTTGTGAGTGATGAATAGTGCCACTATCCCCCAGTGGCGAACGTGTATTACACGATGAGTGCTGGTCTCAAGAGGTTGAGCGAATCACCTTAAACTGAGACGCTTGAGCGACCGGTCTCATCACGACTCGATCGAGATTAATATGGTGCGGTACGTTCAGAGCGAACGTCACGGTTTGAGCGACGTCTTCTGCCAACAGCGGTTTTTCAACGCCTGCATAGACTTTTTCGGCAGCTTCTGCAGATCCTAACCGCTTCAGAGAGAACTCGGGAGTATGCACCATACCTGGTGCGATTTCAATCACGCGGATATTGTTTTCTGCTTCTTCAAGACGCAAGGCTTCTGTTACACCGCGCGCCCCAAATTTGGAGGCGTTATACCCTGCGCCACCCTCATAGCCGTGCTCTGCAGCGGTTGAGGTCAAGTTCAAAATGCTACCCTCACCATTGGCGCGTAATGCTGGTAAGAAGGCTTGAATCATATGAAGCGTGCCCAAAACATTGAGCTCGAACATCGCGCGGTAATCCTGCGGTTTCCCCAAGAGCACAGAATCTGCGCCCATGGCGCCTCCTGCAATGTTGATGAGCGCATCAACGCGCTGATCTGTCTCTGCAAGAATTCGCTGAGCGACGTCGATCACTGCCTCTTCATCAGTGATGTCCACAGTAATTGGAATAGCTCCGGTGGATTCCCCGAGCTCCTGCAACTGATCGTGACGGCGCGCCAAAGCATAAACAGTCCAGCCCGTAGCACAAAGCTGTTCTACGCTAGCGCGTCCAATGCCAGATGAAGCACCGGTTACCACAGCGATTTTTCCCTGTTGTGCATTGTGAGCGAAAGGATTTTGCGCAAGTTGTGTCTGTCCCATAGCACTAAAGCTACTGCAGACGAGAGCGATTAAAGAACTTTTAAAGAGCGTGGCATGAATTATGACACCACAAGAAGAAAACCCAGCGTGCTTATTTTTGGCGAAGTTCTCAAGCGCCCATGCCCAGACCTATACATGAACATGAGAGAATAAAACACATGGTTGAAAATACTCAGGGCTCAGACTCGCCCATTACTATTAATGTTCCCGATCGCCCAGCTCTTGAAGGGCTAGAAGCCAAGCTTTCTGCCCGCTGGGAATCCGAAAAGACCTATGCGTTTAACCGCGAGACCACTCGCGAGCAGGTCTACTCGATCGACACTCCGCCGCCCACCGCGTCCGGTTCTTTGCACGTGGGGCATATGTTCTCATACACCCAAACCGATGTCATCGCCCGCTATCAGCGTATGACCGGCAAAAACGTGTTTTACCCGCTGGGGTGGGACGATAACGGTTTGCCCACCGAGCGTCGTGTGCAAAACTACTACGGCGTTTTGTGTGATCCAGCCATTCCTTATGACCCCGATTTCCAGGCACCCGAAAAACCTGCCAAGAATCAGCGCGATTGGCCCCGTATTTCCCGCGGCAACTTTATTGAGCTGTGCGAAACCCTCGCCACCGAAGACGAAAAAGTCTTTGAGCACCTCTTTACCACACTGGGGCTATCGGTTGATTGGTCGCACTCTTACCGCACCATCGACGCCCACTCGCGCAAGGTTTCCCAGCTTGCGTTCTTGAACGATCTTGCTACTGGCGATGCGTACATGGCTGAGGCTCCTACCATGTGGGATGTTACTTTCCGCACTGCAGTGGCGCAGGCTGAACTTGAAGATAAAGAGCGTGAAAGCGCTTACCACCGCATTTCGTTCCACCGCCCCAACGGTGAAAAAGTGTGGATCGAAACCACTCGTCCCGAGCTGTTGCCCTCGTGTGTAGCTTTGGTAGCGCACCCCGATGATGAGCGTTATCAGCCTCTTTTTGGCACCACCGTCACTTCCCCGCTCTTTGGCGTAGAAGTTGAAATCAAAGCTCACCCGCTGGCTCAGCCCGATAAGGGCGCCGGCATCGCCATGATTTGTACCTTTGGCGATACTACCGACGTCACCTGGTGGCGCGAATTGCAGCTTGATACCCGTGCACTCATTGGTCGCGACGGCCGTTTTGCCCGCGAAACCCCCGAGTGGATTACCAGTCCAGAGGGCCGCCAGTGTTTCGAAAAAATCGCCGGTGCTACTGTCTTCTCAGCTCAAAAAGCTGTGGTGGAGATGCTCGTTGAACATGGAGAGATGGAGGGTGAGCCCAAGAAAATTACTCACCCGGTAAAGTTCTACGAAAAGGGCGATAAGCCGCTTGAAATCGTGGCATCACGCCAGTGGTACATCCGCAACGGTGGACGTGACGCCGATCGTCGCGAGTCACTGATTGAACGCGGTCGCAACATTGAATGGCACCCCACGTTTATGCGCTCACGCTATGAGAACTGGGTAGAGGGCCTCAACGGCGACTGGCTAATTTCGCGTCAGCGTTTCTTTGGCGTCCCGTTCCCGCTGTGGTACAAACTCGATGAGCAGGGCGAACCTGATTACGAGAACCCCATTTTGCCCTCAGAAGAGTCGCTACCGGTTGACCCTGCAGCGCAACCTGCTCCCGGTTTCACCGAAGATCAGCGCGGGGTACCCGGTGGTTTCCAGGCAGATCCCGATGTTCTTGATACCTGGGCTACCTCATCTCTCACTCCGCAGATTGCTACCGGCTGGGTTGTAGATTCCAAGCTTCATGAGGTTACCTACCCCATGGATTTGCGCCCTCAGGGTCACGATATTATCCGCACCTGGCTGTTCTCCACCGTGGTTCGCTCCAACTCATTGGAAAACTGCGTTCCGTGGAAGCACACTGCGCTTTCGGGCTGGATTTTGGATCCCGATCGCAAGAAGATGTCCAAGTCTAAGGGCAACGTGGTGGTCCCGAACGAGGTACTCGAGAAGTATGGTTCGGACGCTGTGCGTTACTGGGCGGCGTCGGCACGATTGGGTGCTGATACCGCCTACGACGAAGGCCAGATGAAGATCGGCCGCCGTCTTGCTATCAAGTTGCTCAACGCTTCAAAGTTTGTGTTGAACTTGGGCGCTACCGAAGATTCAGTGTTGCGCTCCCCTGAGCAGGCGTCGGTTGTCATCAACGATCTTGATCGTTCCTTGCTCGCCAAACTAGCTACCGTGGTAGAAGAAGCCACTGCCAGCTTTGAAAAGTACGAGTACGCTCGTGCCCTTCAGCAGTGCGAGAGCTTCTTCTGGTCCTTTACCGATGATTTCGTAGAGCTCATCAAGGATCGCGCTTATGGCGCTCGCGGTGAAGAACAGCAAGCGTCTGTGCTAGCAGCTTTGGCAACCACGTTGGATGCTCTGTTGCGCTTGTTCGCTCCTTTCTTGCCTTTCGCTACCGACGAGGTTTGGAGCTGGTGGCGTGCAGGTTCGGTGCACAGCGCACCGTGGCCTACCACCGAAGGTTTCCAGGCTATTGCCAACGACGCCGACGCGCAGATTCTGCCCACAATCGGCATCGCGCTAGGTGGTTTGCGCAAGGCTAAGTCTGAAGCGAAGGTCAAGCAGCGCACTGAGGTTGAGATAGCTACTATCTCAGCTGACGCCGATTCTGTAGCACGCATTCAGGCAGGTATTGAAGACCTCAAGGCAGCGGGCAATATGCGCGATGTTGAGTTGGCGGTCGCCGACGGTGAGCTCAACGTGTCTGACGTCGTTCTTGTGAGGGAAGAAACTGCATAATTAGAGTCATCACCATGCCGCCCGGCTCCAAATACAGCTGGGCGGCTCATCTTTAGAGGGGAATTAGGGAATGTCCAGCATGACTCCTCCGGTGTATGGAGGAGAGGGAAAACGTCGCAAGCGGCGTAAATACCACCTCATACCAACCACCCGGTTTACTGCCGGGGCATCAGATAGTATCTTCTTCGTGTTCGCAGGCGTTGCAGCTACTGTTCTTACCGCACTTATTTTTCAGCAGGGATTTCAGAATTCTTGGCTGAACATTGGCCTATTGTTCTTGTTTTGGGTGGTCACAGCATATTTGACGCTACCGCGTTTGCACTCCATTTTTACAAGAATCTATGTACCTGATTACTTTATTGGGCGTACGCGTACCGCTGATGGATTATTAGGGGATCCCATCAATTTGAGTTTTCAGGCAACCGAAGAGCAAATTCATCATGCGATGAGCCAAGCCGGATGGTCTCGCGCAGATGACGTTACATTGAAGTCTTCGTGGGGTATTGTGCGCTCTACTCTCTCGCGTAAATCGTACCCAGAAGCACCGGTTTCTCCGTTGCTGTTGTTTGGTAGGGTTCAGGCTTTTGCTTATCAGCTAGAAGTTGATGGAAACCCCGGCAAACGTCATCATGTGCGTTTTTGGAAATCACCCGATGGGTGGGTTCTACCCGGCGGTCAGCAGGTTGATTGGGTAGCGGCTGCTACTTACGACACCGGTGTGGGTTTTTCATTTTTTACGCTTCAAATTACGCACCGCATTGATCCAGAAACTGATTTCGAGAGAGATTTCATTCTGGAATCGTTGCAGTATCACGTGCCCAGCACTGAAGTAGAAATTATTAAGGATTTCTCAACAGGCTATCACTCTCGCAATGGTGGAGGTGACAACATTGTGACCGACGGTAACTTGCCGATTGTGGTGCTCCACAATGTTCCGCCGCACCGTTCCATCCGAGATGATCGTATTGACCTTCACTCGGCTAGTGATATTGCCCGGAAAATGCCCATGAATGTATTAGTGGGAACAGCACTCGTACTCCTTTGGAGCTTGGTGCAAAGTGGTCAGCTACTATACCGGCTCAGAAACCCCATCGATTTGCAGCAGATTGTCACATTAGAACCCTCGGTTCAGCGCATGGTTGATTTCTTTGGCGTCTTTGAATTTTTGGACCTCATTGAAACGTCCATACCTATCCTCATTGTGTGCTTCATCGTTGTGCAACTGATTGTGGCGTGGCGTCTGCTCAAGCGCTCATCGCGAGCGCGATTGCTGATGCTTGATCTTCTAGCGTTCGCCTTCCTCATCCATTTAGTGCGAACTTTTGTGTGGGGACAACATTTAGAGCTTGCCACCATTGTGGGGCAGATGAGTATTTTGGTCTTTGCGATGCTCGCCTACACCTCAGATCAGGCACGGCAGTTCACCGAAAAGGCGCACACGCTCAAAACGCCGTGGCTTGCAAAACATGACATGAAGCCCTAATGAGTAATCGCCTTAATGGGATACCTAATAAGCCGCTTGCAATAAGAGAAAAATAAAAAATGACCCTTAGGTATTTTCCTGAGGGTCATTCTTATACCTTGACTTACTTGTTATTAAAGATAGGTCCCACATTACGGGGGCGCTTGAGTTCAAAGAACCCGGGATAGGATGCTAGCGCTAGAGCGCCGTCAAACACCTTGCCTGCCTCTTCGCCTGTAGGAGCAGGGCTCATCACGGGACCAAAGAAAGTGACGCCGTTGATGGACATCAACGGAACACCGATATCGTCTCCCCCGGCAGCGTCTAGACCTTCCTGCGTCGAAGCGCGCATTTTCTGATCATATTCATCAGACTTTGCTATCTCAGCAAAATCGGCAGAGAGACCAGCATCTTTGAGCGCCTGTGCAATAGCATCGGCATACTGATCTTTCGTATTTTCTTGATGGTGAATTTGTTCGCCCAACGCAGTGTAGAGCGCATCCAATTCTTTTTGTGAGAGTTGCTCAGCAACTGCAGTAGCAACGCGTACTGGTCCCCAAGCGTCTTCCATGTGCTTGCGGTAGCTTTCGGGCAAATCGCGGCCATCGTTAAGAACGGCTAGCGAGAATGGATGCCATTCCACGGTGATGTCGCGGACTTTCTCAACGTCCTTGATCCAGCGTGAAGTCATCCAGCACCAAGGGCAGATGGGGTCAAACCAAAAATCTACTTTTGCGGTTTCAGTCATGATTACTCCTTATTTCTCGGGTAAAAATCTAAAAAGTTCTGTTTTATGCAGATTTCTTGCGGTCATTAACTGATTCCACGAGTACCGGTTCTTTCGTGCCCAGCACTACATCGGCGTCAATAACTACTGCGCTAATATCTG
>JAUMUA010000049.1 GCA_030530925.1 Rothia sp. (in: high G+C Gram-positive bacteria)
AAAACGTGCTGACTCCCAACAGAAGCGTAAGATTTTAGAGAAGTCCCATTATCGAGATTAGCTGTCAAGGAGTATTCCCATGAAAATTGCGTTAGGGCAGATCTCTGCCACCAAAGACGTTGCCAAAAATCTAGAACAGGTGCGCGAATACACCGCACAAGCTAAAGATCAAGGCGCCAGCTTTATCGTGTTCCCCGAGGCAACCATGATTGCTTTTGGCGGGCGCTTGCATGACGAAGTTGTTCAAGCACAAGAACAGTGGAACCGCGAAATTCAAGAAATCGCTCGCGAACATGACATCACCATTCTTGCCGGTGCCTTCGCGCCCGAAGAAAATACGGACCCTGAAAAGCCGCGCGTCATCAATCAGCTGGTGGTGGTGAAACCTGAGGGAATCGAGACCGCCTACCACAAGATCCACCTCTACGACGCGCTGGGATTTAACGAAACTGACGGCGTCGTGGCTGGTAACGACCTCAAAACCACCGATATCGACGGGGTACGCGTGGGGCTCACCCTCTGTTACGACGTGCGATTTCCCAAGCTCTACGCCGAGCTTTCCCGCGCCGGTGCACAGATTATTGTGGTCCCCGCGTCCTGGGCACCCGGGGATTTCAAAGTAAACCAGTGGCAAATGCTCACCGGCGCTCGCGCGCTAGATTCGAACACATTTGTGGTGGCTGTAGACCAAGCAAACCCCAAGGCTGTTGACCCCAATGCTGACGACGACGGCCCATTCGGAGTGGGTTACTCCCGCGTGATTTCACCCTTTGGCAAAATCATTGCAGAACTAGGTGAGGGGGAAGAACTCGCGGTGGTTGAACTTGACCTTGATTTGGTGAATCAGGCGCGCGAGTCGCTACCGGTGCTGAAGAACGCAAAGTTGGGGTACTAAGTTTTTAGAGGTTGCTCGAGTGTCTGCTGAGTTTAGCGACTTTGTGATTCGGCTCAAACCTCAAACATTGACGCTCAAAATCCCTGCATTGACTTGCGAGAACAATCGAAAGTTCTGATGATGGTGCAGGGATTTTACGCGTCAAAACTCGGACGTCGCCGCATCACGACGCCGCAAGTAACCCCGGCACCTGCGCCATGCTCTCAAAAACTTGCGCTCCGGCGTCCTGCAATGTGCGAGCCGGGGTAACCCCGCCCGCGTAACCTAAGACTCGCATTCCGGCGGCGCGTGCGGCGCTCACTCCGTGCGCGCTGTCTTCAATCACCACGCACTGCTGGGGCGCTGCGCCCATTGCCGACGCCGCGTGTAGAAAGAGGTCAGGCGCAGGCTTACCTCGGCGCACGTCCTGGGCACTAAAAATATGCTCATCCTCAAAATAGGTACTCATATTGCACAGCTTCAGAGAGTGACGAATGCGCTGGTGAGTGCCGCTCGACGCCACGCACCGCGGCGTATCGAGCTGTTCCAGAAGATCAATCACGCCAGGAACCGCCACCAACTCTTTCTCAAAGACCTGCGCATAGCGAGCCTCTAACGCGTCCAGCCACTCTTCGCCTAATGAACGCCCTAACCGTGCTTCAAGCTGCTCTTGCATGGTGCGCATAGGAGTGCCCAAAAACCGCTCAATTACCTCATCACGCGTCAAATCCCAACCGTATTCAGCGAACACCTGTCGATCAATATCAACGGCAAGAACTTCTGAATCTACGAGCACGCCGTCGCAGTCAAAAATAATGAGTTCGGGCGTCATAGAAATTCCTTTCGAACCCTTGTGAGAGGGAATAAAAGATAAGTACGGTTGGTTTTAGAGGGTGTCCGGGAAGAAAAAGCTTTCCGCTGAACAAAGAAGGAGAACTCTCATGGCAAATGTAACTATTATCGGTGGTCACGGCAAGGTTGCCCTACTCGCTGAACCAAAGTTGGTCAGCGCAAGTCATACCGTCAACGCTGTGATTCGCAAAGAAGAGCAGCGCGCAGATATCGAAGAAAAGGGCGCAAACCCCGTGGTCTTTGATATTCAAGATGCCAGCGTGAGTGACATCGAAAAGATGCTCAAAGAGACCAACACCGACGTTTTGGTGTGGAGCGCCGGCGCCGGTGGAGGTAGCAAAGAGCGCACCTTCGCCGTTGACCAAGACGCTGCAATTCGTTCCATGGAAGCGGCAGAGTGCGCTGGCGTAAAACGCTATGTGATGGTTTCTTACATGGGCGCCGGCACCGGTCACCAGGTGGATGAAGACAACGGATTCTTTGCTTACGAGACCGCCAAGGCAGTTGCCGACGCTTTCTTGCGCGATTCCGATTTGGACTTCACCATTTTGGGTCCTGGCATGCTTACTCTCGATGAGGTTAGCGGCATCGAAATTGGCGGCTCACCTAAGAATTCCGAGACCTCGCGTGAACTCGTGGCAGAGGTTATTGTGGCAACTATTGCCGACGACTCCACGGTGGGTAAGTCCATTGCCTTCTCTAACGGATCCGACGCCGTTGCGGATGCGCTAGCCGCAGCGCCAGCAAAGCGTAACTTCAAGTAGAAAATTTGCGCGGCGATCACCGTGTTTGAGCGCAAATAACTATGGTGCCTCTGCAGAACATGCCACCTGTGTAATAGGGTAAAACTATGAGTTTCAAAAATATGTTTGACAATAAAAGCACCGGTAGCGAATCTGCAGAGGCACAGCTTAACGCCAACGTGCGTGGCACCGTGCAAGGCGTAGGTTTTCGCTGGTGGACCAAAGGCGAAGCGCAACCGCTAGGGTTGGTAGGCTACGCCAAAAACATGGACGACGGCTCCGTAGAAATCGTTGCCCAGGGTACCCGCGAGAACTGCCAGAAACTATTAGACACGCTCAACTCAGGCAACACCGCAGGTCACGTGGAACATGTAGATGCGAATATCGCAGAACCCACCGGAAGCTATAAAGACTTCGGAACGTACTAAACAGACTTTCGCACCTACTCAAGAATCACTTCATGGCTGATCATCATTCCCACTCTCATGGACATTCCCACGGCGCGGGTGCCACTACCGGCAAACTCACCGCCGTCGTAGCAATCGCCTGGCTCGTCTTTGCGTTTCAGCTAGTGGGCGCGCTCGTTACCGGCTCGCTGGCACTGCTATTTGATACCGTCCATGTGCTCACCGACGCCCTGGGCGTTAGCGTAGCCCTTGCTGCATCGTACCTAGCCACCCGCCCGTCGTCGATGAAACGCACCTGGGGCTGGAAGCGCGTAGAAGTCCTCAGCGCCATGTTCCAAGCGGCAATTTTGCTGGGCGTTGGCGCGCTCGTGGTGGTCAAATCGATTCAACGATTTTTCAATCCGGTGCCTATGCCAGGGCAAGAAATTCTGCTCTTTGGCGTGATTGGTTTGATGGGCAACGCGGTGATGATTGCCGTTCTTTTAGGCGGGGACCGGCAAAACTTCAATATGCGTGCCGCTTTTCTTGAGGTGGTCAACGACGCACTGGGGTCGGTAGCGGTTATCCTTTCGGCGCTCGCTATTTGGGCATGGGGCTGGTATTCAGCCGACGCCGTCGTGGCGCTACTTATTGGTCTGCTGATTATTCCGCGCACTCTTAAACTGTTACGAGAGACCGTGAGCGTTCTGTTGGAATCAACCCCACCCAACCTTGATTTAGCGCAGCTACAACAGCATCTGGAATCGCAGAAACATGTGGTGGCGGTGCACGATCTGCACGCCTCACAAATCGCCTCTGACTTGCCGGTACTCACCGCCCATGTGGTGCTTCGCGACGAATGTTTTGATACCGGGCACTCGGTAGAAATTCTCAAATCGCTTCAAAACTGCGTGAATGAGCACTTTGAAGTGAGCATTAAACACTCCACTTTTCAGCTTGAACCACAATCGTTGCAAGAGAGCGAACACTACGCTCACCTGCCCTAAGCTGTTGCGCGGGCATCCCGTACGATAGTTCCATGCTCTCTCGTACCATTCAGCTTTCGTTCTCGGGTCTTAGCGCCCGAATTGTGCCCGATGATTTCAGCGAATCCGGCTTCATCTTAGAAATTGGTGGTGCCGAACAGTCGCACGTTAACCTAGCGCACCCCGAAGAAATTTTTTACGAATATTTGCGGCGGATCGCCAATGTTATTGATGTTTTTCGCCCTGCTGAAGCCCCGATTAGCGTGGCTCATTTAGGTGCTGGTGCGCTTACTTTGGCGCGCTACATTCAGGCAACCCGTCCCGGTTCAGCACAGGTAGCGGTTGATATTGAACGTGAATTGCCCACCTTGGTTTTGGATCATTTGTCCATGCCAGCGGGTAGTCAGCTAGAGGTAATTATTGACGACGCCCGCGCCGCTATTTCGCAGCTAGCGCCGGCACTATCTGCCGTAGCAGGTATCGACGCGATTATCGTCGATATTTTCTCAGGATGGGGTGCGCCGGAGCACCTGATCGAACCGGGGTTTTACAAGGAACTCAAAGCAGAACTAGCCGATTCGGGCGTCTTGCTCGTCAACGTGGGTGATGACCCCGGTTTCACCTTCTTTGCCGCGCAAGCACGAACCCTGCTCAACACGTTTGAACACGTTTGGTGCCTCACTGAACAGTCCCTTTTGAACGCCAAACACGCGGGGAACATGATTTTGGTGGGCACCCAAAATGCGCTGGACGCCGACACCCGCGCGCGTCTTGCCGCCGCAGGACCGCACCCGGGCGTCGTCCTTGATACTCACGAACTTGCTGAATGGGTGAACGACCTTGGATAGCGCCTGGGAGTGAGCTGTGGGCGTATCTTTTGGTGTAAAGCTATAAAACTAAGTAGGGAGATGATTTACTTTAATCATGTTTAACTTCAATCCTACAAAGAATGCATTTGATGAAAACGGTCAGCCCAAGCCTGCTTTGACCAAGACTCTTGACACCGTTTTGCGTGTGCAACGCCCACTCGTTGTTTCGATTGTAAAGAAGCTCCGCGAAAAACACCCTAACGAAACCCCTGCGCAGATTATCAAGCGCTTGGAACAGCAGTACATTCGTGACGTCACCGTGGGCGGTGGCGCTGTGGGTGCCTCGGCTTTTGTTCCGGGCATTGGTACCGTCACTTCGGTTGGTCTTTCCGCTTTTGCTGTGGGTGGCTACCTTGAGCGCACCGCAATTTTTGCACAGGCTGTTGCAGAAATTTATGGTTTGTCTGAGTTGAACCCCGAGAACGCTCGCACTATGGTGATGGGCATTATGCTCGGTGAAGACGGCGCAGTACTGATGAACTCACTGGTAGCCCAAAGTAGTAAGACCTCAGGCATTACCAACAAGTGGGGTCTAATGATGGGCAAGCAAGAATCGGGCAAGATGTTTAGCGTGGAACGCACCATCCGCAATATGTTCGTCAAGCGCTTTTTGACTCGCCAGTCCGGCGCTTTGCTGGGGCGCGCACTGCCTTTCGGTATCGGCGCAGTAGTAGGCGGCGGGGCAAACCTTGCGCTAGGTCGCCAGGTAATTGAAGCAACTCACAAGGCATTTGGTGAAGCTCCTGCAACATTCCCTGCCGATCTTTCACCTAACGCTCGTGCACCTAAATTTGCGGGTAACGATAACGGTAAAGACGCTAAAACTGCTGATGAGCTAGGCAAATAATATTCGCTGATTTTTAGGGTGCTTTGGCACCTCAACCGTGATGTTGAATGACGCGCGGCGCACTCCTTCCCAGGGGAGCGCCGCGCGTCGTTTTATTTCTCTTTATTGAAGCCAAACAAGCCCGTGCGCTGAGCACCTTTGGCGAAAGCGCGAGCGGCTAGGCGCGCACCCTTAGCGGGCGCAGTATTTTGCTGGGCTATGCGTTCTAAATCTTCTGACGATGTTGCTGCCACCTGCTCTGGCGGGGTAGCCACGACGGTCGCGGGGTCTTGTGGGATATGCGGGGCTTCAAGTTGAGCAAATTGCGCGGGAAAATCAGCGGGAACTGCACCTAAGTTCTCTCGCACCTGCAACACCAATTGCTGTGCAAATTCTTTACGTGCCTTGGTGTTTTCAAGAATAGATCCACCCGAGCGCACCAGCTGCTCACCGCTTTTGACTAGCAAAAACATTTGCGGGTTGCGCAATCCAATCTGCGAAATTGCCGAAATAACGTTGAGGGGTGTGGCGCCTTTTTGATTCGGCTGATGCGCTATGGGCTGTTCCATGGTGTGCAGCAGCTGGTGGACGTCGCCAACTAAAACCTGCTCGGTGGCTTGTTCGGCGGTGTGAGCCGGTAAGCGGTGTAAGAGAGCGAGCGCAAAAATGTAGGTTTTGATGCTCTGCGCTGAACCCACATGCGCTGCTGTGGCAACGCCTTGGGCGGATTTTTGAGTGTATGTTGCCGCGCCCTGAACCACTCCGATTTGGGCGGCAGCACGCGTAAGACCTGCGACTTTGCTATTGCGGGTGGCAACGTTGAGCGCCCCGGGAATGAGGTTTCCTACCCCTGCCTCGGCACCGCCCACCAGCGAAAAATCTCGAATAAAGAGTTGCGCTAAGGAGTTGGCAATTTCTGCCGGAGTTGCCTCAGGGTTTTTGAGGCGCAATTTTTTGATACGACGGACGGCGAGCGACTCTTTACTGATTTCTTCGGGGTCTTCTTGTGAGCGTTGATGCTGTGGCGTACGCGGGGATTCGGCGCGTGCTTGATCGGGAAGAGGCGCGCGGGCGTCGTCGAAATCAGTCATGAATCTAGTGTAAAGAGTGAGCCAATAAAAACGCGACCGCCGCAACCTACCTGTCTTCTCAAAGACGGTGGGTGCGGCGGTCGCGTGAAACGAGCTTGAAGCTTACTTGGCGAACTTCAACAGCTCAGGTGCAATACCAATGTAAGTTGCGGGGGTGAGCTCAGAAAGGCGCTTTTCAGCTTCGGGGGAGAGCCCTAGCTCGCCCACAAATTCCTTCAAGCGTGCGGCGTCCACGCGGTGCCCGCGCGTCAGCTCTTTTAGACGCTCGTAGGGGTCTTCCATACCTTCGACGCCGGCAATAGCTTCGGCACGCATCACCATCTGAATAGCCTCGGCAAGAACTTCCCAGTTGTTATCGAGATCTTCGGCAATGACGTCTTCGGCAACGTCGAGACGTTCAAGACCCTTGACCACGTTGGAAATCGCCAAAATGCTGTGCCCAAAAGCCACACCAATGTTGCGCTGAGCCGAGGAATCGGTGAGGTCACGCTGCCAACGGGACTGAATGAGGGTGGAGCCCAAAGTGTTCAGTAACGCGTTAGAAATTTCGAGGTTAGCCTCAGCGTTCTCAAAACGAATGGGGTTTACCTTGTGCGGCATGGTGGATGAGCCGGTTGCACCTGCCACGGGAATTTGACGGAAGAAGCGAATAGAAATGTAATTCCAAATATCGGTGCACAGGTTATGCAGAACCTGGTTGAAATGCGCGATCGAAGAATACAGCTCAGCCTGCCAGTCGTGGTTCTCAATCTGGGTGGTCAGCGGATTCCAATCCAAGCCCAAGCCGGTCACGAATTCCTCAGAGACCTTGAGCCAATCGGCGCTAGGCACAGAGACCACGTGAGCTGAGAAAGTGCCGGTGGCACCGTTGATTTTGCCCAAGAATTCGGCGTTTTCTACAGCTTTGACCTGGCGACCCAAACGGTATGCGAAAACTGCAAGCTCTTTGCCCAGAGTTGATGGGGTAGCGGGCTGACCGTGCGTACGAGAGAGCATGGGCACGTTTTGAGCGCCCTGCGCCATCTCGTTGATCTGATCCACAAGCTGACGCGCGGCGGGAAGCCACACGTTCTGCACGGCATCCTTGATACCCAGCGCATATGAGAGGTTGTTGATGTCCTCTGAGGTGCAACCGAAGTGAATCAGGGGCTTGAGATGCTCAAGACCAAGCTTCTCAAGGCGGCGGCCAATAAAGTACTCAACGGCCTTTACATCGTGCACCGTGACGGCTTCAATTTCAGCCAATTCTGCGGTGGATTCTTCGGTGAATTCGGTGATGATTTCGCGAAGACCGCTCTTCTGCTCGTCGGTGAGCGGTTCTAGACCGGGAAGAACTTTGTGATCGCACAGGTAAATAAACCATTCAACTTCAACATGCACACGATCGCGGTTAAGCGCCGCTTCAGAGAGGTAGTCGACGAGCGGTTCGGTAGCAGATTTGTAGCGGCCATCAAGAGGGCCAAGAGCAAGACCGGCGCCGGTGAGTGAGTGGCGGCCGTTGGGCAAAGTGGTGCAATTATCGCGATGAGACATAGTTCTATTTTTACATGGCAGAACGAATTGCAGAGAAAATGTTCACCGCTTTGCTGTGGATATCAAAATTAGGGGCATTTTGGGCGAAAGTTTTCCACAGATTTTGAATATTTCTCTTTTGGACGCTGGCAGGTTCTTAGGGTGGAGAAGTGAGCGAAGAACCGGAGGGAGTGAATCGGTGAGTACAGAATTATTAGCCCATGCAGGGGCGCAAGCGGGGCTGGGTACCGCGCTGAGTTCAGGGGCAGCTAGCCATGTGATGAACCTTGCCCAGATGGTGCGCGATTACGGTGCGCTGGTAGTAGCGCACATCGAAAGAGCACAAACCCACTGCGACCAGGGTGCGGCGCAACTCCAAAGCACCATACAACCCACCTGGATGTCGCAAGCCGCCGAGCTTTTCCACACCTCACTCGACGGCGCTGAACAAAATCGTCAAATCATCACAAATCTTATGCAAAGCGCCGCTGAAAACGTGTTGCTCGCCGCAGAGCATCTTGCCCAACAGCTCGAAGATTTCGCATTCTCTATTACCCAAGCCGGGCAAACGGTAGACCGTATCATCACCCACGTTGCAAGTGCGGGCTCTGTTGCGGACGACGTCGTCGACTTTTTACGCCACCCCACGGTTCTTGGGGCTCAAGAGGGCCTTGAAAGCTTGATAAATAACCCTCTGATTCACGGTGTCCAAAACGCACTGGGAAGGAACTAACGTTGGCGAAGATAGGGAGCATCGAGGTCAATACCGAAGACCTCGAAACAGCGTCTTTGGGGCTAGAAGCAGCTCATGATTTCAACATCGATTTAGCCTTTGAGCTCACACCGTTTATTACGCAGGTCACCGCAGTATTCTCGTGGGACTCGTCGGGGCACGGCATCAAAGCTGCAGAAAACCTTACCGAAATCTGCGCGCAACTAGGTCTGCTCGCCCACACCCAACATCAGCTATCTGAAAAGCTCACCAGCGCAAGCAAATCGTATGAAGAAGCAGAGAACCTAGCGGCAGGAATGCTCGCCGGGCCTGATCAGCTCCTTCCAGAAATCATGTACGTTATCGCAGGTGAAACCTCATCCGGCGTCATTGGCGACAAGCTCGGCGAAAGCGCACCGCCCATCGTCACCAATCTTGCCGCTCGTCTTCTCTTTGGCGCAGGCTACTACCTTGATCTCAAACTCAACGGGGAAGACTTTGCCCGCAAACGCCGCGACGAGCGCATGGAAGCCAGCGGTTTGCACTGGTCCATTCGAAAAGACGCCGGGTTGTACCTGTTAGATGTGGGTAAAAAATCAGGAGTTATCAGGAGCTTGAACGAAGAGAGTGTGCGCTCGCAATCGCTCTTTGCGGCGGAGGATGCCTCAGCAAATGAGCAAGATCAATTTATTGACGTCCCTCTTACCGAAGCTGACTACGCGCACAACAACGCACTCGTTGGGCACGAAATGGACAGGTTAGATGAACAGGATAAGAGTGATGGTTCGGTGATTACCTATGACGGAGTGATGATTCGCAAGGTCATGGATGATCAGGGAAATGTTATTGCCGCCTTTGCCTATCTTCCGGGAACTGACCCGGATTCTGAGTCTTATAAGGGCGGCTCTTCTACATGGGCAAACACTCTGGCTTCTGCCAACTCCGATAATTTAGATACTCTCACTGAGGGAACCGCCAACATGCAACTCACCGATAAAGCACTTGAAAAAGCTGGGGTGGGGTCTGATGTGCCGCTGTATATGTCTGGTTTTAGCCAAGGTTCACTGACTGCTGTATCTCTGAGCACCAACAAAGAATTCCGCTCAAAATACAAGGTGGCTGGTATGCACCTTCAAGGTGCACCAGTGGGGGATATGAAGCTCGATAACCAGACTCCCACCGTGATTGTTAACGATAAATCCGACGCAATTCCACATTTACAGGGATCAAATAGTTTTAAACACCGTGGGAACAACGTGCGCACGGTAACTACCGATTTCAATTCCACTCCCGAAGGGCAGCAAAAGATTCAGACCTCAATGGCAAAGTTCAGTCAGTTAGGTGGGGGACCCTTCAAAGCAGCTAATGGACATAACGCCCATGGGTATGAGGAATACGAAGTAGCTACTCAAGTCTCTGCAGAGTCCACTGTTGCTGACCCCAGCATGGAAAAACTGCGCAAGCAGGCTACAAAGAGTGAATCCTCGCTGGTGAGCGGTTCTACCTTTGCCCCAGATACCACCAGAGATGAAGTCGATCTGAATCGGACAACCGGGCTATTAGCCGGAACATATGAAGTAGCAGAAGACCTCACCGATAACATGCGAGGTCCTGCCGAGAAACTTCCCGACTTACCCGATGACTTCACCTCTACCGACGTCTATGACAACTACATTGACACCCTCACCGACGACCAAAAAGCTCACTTAAACTCGGCGACCAAAGGGGTAGCGTTCCAGATCCAAGACACTCTTGAAGCAAATTCTCACTAGAGAAACGAGGAATCAGATGTGCTCGCTAATTATTTGTTTCGCCTGCCTTGTGAGGATAGAGAGGATTATGACCAGCTGCTACGCGTTCGTTCTCACGCACTTCACCAGGAGCAGTAGCGCCAGCTTCTGCGTTGAAAGGTGAACCGCCTAGTTTTTCGCGGCCATGTTCGGTGAGCCAACCAGAAGTATCAGGACCCACCGGAACAATACCGGTGGGGTTAATATCTTCGTGAACAACGTAGTAATGCTGCTTGATTTGCTCAAAATCAACGGTGTCGCCAAAACCTGGAGTCTGAAAGAGATCACGAGCGTAGCCCCAGATGTTAGGCAGAGTGAAAAGCGGCTGACGATTGCATTTGAAGTGTGAGTAGTACACCGGATCGAAACGAACCAGGGTAGTAAAGAGACGAATATCGGCTTCTGTAATGTGATCGCCCATGAGATAGCGGCGGGTCGATAGCCGCTCTTCTACCCAATCCAGAGCATTCCACAGGCGGTCATAACCCTTTTCGTAAGCCTCTTGGGAACCGGCAAAACCGCAACGGTAAACGCCATTGTTGATTTCGGTATAGATGTACTGCATGACCTCTCGGATCTCATCCTCTAGCTCTGCGGGCCAGAGGTTAGGTGCGCCGTCGCGGTGAAACTTCGTCCATTCTTTCGCAAAATCTTCGGTGATCTGCGGGAAGTTATTGGTGACTACCGCTTGTGAGGGAACATCCACGATAGCGGGAACTGTAATGCCACGGGGGTAGTCCTCGAAACGATTAAAGTACGCTTCTTGCAAACGTTCGATACCTAAAACGGGGTCTTTTCCGCCTTCGTCGAGGTCAAAAGTCCACGAACGCGCGTCGTGGGTAGGGCCGGGGAACCCAATGGAAATGGCATCTTCTAGCCCAAGGAGGCGACGCACGATGATGGCGCGATTTGCCCAGGGGCACGCGCGGGCCGCGATGAGGCGGTAGCGATCTTTTTCAACGGGCCATACCCCATTCTGGGGATCTGCAGAACCTCGTTGGATTTTCGAGCCAGCAATAATTCGATCTTCGATGTAGTTGGTGTCGCGATTGAACTCAGCGCCTTTGAGCACATAGTTGCCCGCGGTTGAGTACTCAGAATTATTGGTTTTATTGGGTTCCATAAGTACAAGTATTCTCTAGAAAACTTTTATTGTAAAGTAATTTTCCACTAAAAAACTTTCGAAGGAAAATTTTATTTGATGTACGCAGGGATTAACTCATTCCAGTGCGTAGTGCCACGAGGGGAGAGTAATTCTCTTTTCATCTCCCATATGGGCTTGCGTGCAAGACCCGCTCTTCCTAGACCTAACGAGCCTTCACCACATTTATCTTCGACGCGGGCAATCACCTCAGCGATACGTCGTTTCTCATGATCTGGCTGAAACATGTCGAATGCCGTTGCCGTGTAAGAGGGAGCAAGATCGGAAAGCATGATGCCTGCTCGGGCATAGCGTGGGCCGTCGAAATCTGCGCGATTCAAAAGCGTCAGTGCAGCGCGCGTTAGGATGACGGGGTCTGACGTGCGGGTCTGTAACACCACCTTGGTGGCAGGGAAGACTAAATCAACGCCGTAGTAGCTAGTGGCGCAGAAAGCGGTTAACAGTTTTGCTTGCTGCCCATCTTTTACTAGTCGCTGGGCTGCTCGTTGTGCATAAACACTCATCACCTGTGCCATCTCTTCGCGGTCGGTAATAGGGTGAGAGAAAGAGCGTGAATAAATCAGCTGGTCTTTGAATTTTCGTTCCGGCTCAATGGGTATGCAGGACGTGCCTCTGAGTTCTAAAACGGTGCGCATCAGCACTACCGAAAAGCGCTTTCGTATGGTGGCGAGATCGGCTTTTGCTAAATCGTCGACACTAAGAATTCCCATAGCTGCCAGCTTTTTGCGGGTGTGACTAGCAACACCCCAAATTTCATCGACCGGCAAATTTCTAAAAAGAAAAGTCCTGCGTGCGGCAGGAAGCCGATCCCACACGCAAACACCTTCTAAAACGGGAACTTTTTTAGCAGTTTTGTTGCTGAGCTTCGCCAGGGTTTTTGTGGCGGCAACTCCCACGCATACCGGGACTCCCACTCGTTGCGCGAGGTCGTCTTTGATGCGGCGAGCGAGGGTGTGTGCCGCCGAGGGGGTGGTGAGGATGGTCAGAAAAGCTTCGTCAATGCTGTACTGCTCGAACTCTTGCGCGTACTCGCGTAAAAGATTCATGACGCGATTGCTGATTTCCCCATACAGTTCATAGTTTGAACTTCGCGCCACAATACCGCGTGCTTCGGCGCCTTCTTTGATTTTGAACCAGGGCTCACCCAGTTTGTAACCCATAGCTTTTGCCTCTGCTGAGAGTGCCACAAGACAGCCATCATTATTTGAAAGCACTACTACCGGGCGATTGCGCAGCGAGGGATCAAGGATGCGCTCGCAGGAGGCGTAACAGGAGTTGATATCAACGTGGAAATAGAAACGCTGTGTCAGCTCTTCGGGATGGAGTGTGGGGCAGGTTGGCAGAGCGGAGGGAAATTCTTGATGAAAATCTTGGATGAGCTGTTCGGGGCTAATGAATCTAACCGAC
>JAUMUA010000050.1:0-11384 GCA_030530925.1 Rothia sp. (in: high G+C Gram-positive bacteria)
CAGGTTAACGACGCGTTCGAAACCATGAAGACCGGTAAGGTACTTCGCTCCGTCGTCGAATTTGAGGAGAAATAATGTCTGTGCACATCGATAAAGTAGTCACCTCCGGAACGTTCTCGCTCGATGGCGGAACCTGGGATGTGGATAATAACGTCTGGATTATTGGCGACGACCACTCGGTCGTAATTATTGACCCCGCCCACGACGTCGATAAAATCTCCCGCACCGTTGCCGAGCGAAACGTGGAAAAGATTTTGCTCACCCACGCTCACGACGACCATATTGCCAAGGCACAAGAAGCCGCAGAGCGATTTGGCGCTCCCGTGTTTTTGCATCCTGGGGATCAAGAATTGTGGAACATGCAGTACCCCAACTGGGACTTTGATATGAAACTCAAAGACGGCATGATCATTCCCATTGCGGGGGTGGAGCTGCACGTTTTGGAGACTCCCGGGCACTCCCCTGGTTCTGTGTGCTTTTATGCGCCAGATTTGAGCTGGGATAATTCCGACGGCGTCGTCTTCAGTGGCGATACCTTGTTCCAGGGCGGCCCTGGGGCTACCGGACGCTCCTTTAGCAACTTCTCAACGATCATTGAATCGATTGAGAACAAGTTGCTCACTCTGCCCGAATCAACTGCTGTGTTGACCGGTCACGGTGATACCACCGGAATTGGCCTTGAGGCACCCGAGCTGGACGAATGGATCAAACGCGGTCACTAGTTATAACACTTCATAGAAAATGCGGAAGCGAGATGTTCTCGCTTCCGCATTTTATTGGTTGTAGAAGTGTTTACACCTGTTGAGGATTCATCAAGTCTAGTTGCTCCTCATATAACGTGCGCCATCGTGCGCCAAAGAGATGGCCGACCATAAAAAACACAGTGGCGGCAATGAGCGGAACCAACATAGCCGCTGAAGGGCCGGTGAGGTTGCTGAAAATGACTGCCCACACGTATCCCAGAGCTAGACCACCCACGTAAGTAGACTGCACGCTCGAGTGGGCAAGTTCCACATTTTCTCGCGCCGAAAGCCTTGTGACAAGCGTATCCATACACATCAGCGCCGCACCAATAACCGAGCCAAAGATACCCATGACGACGCTCAACCACACCCCGGATTCGGGGATTGAGAGCAGAAGAGAACTCAGAATGAGTCCAATACCCACAATCAGCCAGCCTTCCCACGTAGCAAATCGAGGAAGGAGCGCCAAGAGAACCACGCAGGTCAGCGCGCCCGCGGCACCCAACGCTCCCATGTAGATACCAACTTTGCCCAGGGCATCAGATTGAATCGCTCGAACCAATAACGCAGATTGGGTAGCACCGATAGCAATGCCCAAACAAGCAGTACCCATCATGGGATAACGCCCCAAAGACTGCGCACCATAGCGCCGTGGAATGCTCACGCGCATCTCGGCACCCACCGGACGCGCAAAAGCGAAAGTAGAAGGTCTGAAAACCACAAACATGAGCCCTAAAGAGTTAATAACAATCACCGCAAAGAGTGAGGACTGAATGCCTCCCAAAATAGCCACCAGACCCACTATTGCAGCCGCTAACGGAAGAGCAATAACGTCCAAAATAGATTCAAACGCGGTGGAAGCAATGAGCAAACGCCGATCAGCGTTGTGGGTATAGCGAGTACCCCACATGTTGCGCATCATAGCTCCCAACGGAGCCGTTGTAGCCCCAGCACACGCGGCAGCGACCATAAGCAAAGTGATAGAACCACTAATCTTGTTATCCGCAAACGTCATGGTCTGCATCATCAAAAAAGCAACCGCAGGAATGTTCAGTGTTGCCGCAATGATTGTGACTAACCGAAATCCCCAGCGCTGAGACAGCGCACGATAGGTGTGGTGCGTCATCGATGAGCTCAAAGCGACGAGTCCGGCAGCGTACGCACCCAAAGTTGCTTCGCCAGTGCGGTTTGCCATCATCAGCAATACCGCCAACGCAATCATGTACGTGGGTAGGCGCATCAACAGTGAAAACAAGACAAGTTGCTGGCCAACCTCGTCAAAAAGGCGTCGGGTTCGCAACCTAACCAACCGCAAAAGTCGCGCTGGACGCCACCTTGCCGAGGGTATTCTACGGTGTAATACCGACCGAGAAGACACCTGAGCTTGAGGGGTTTTAGTGGCTTTAGACAATCTGAGAGCCCTCCGGCGACGTAGTGAGCGTTATGTGCAAAGGAATACGGTTTTTCATTTCAGCAACGTGAGAAATAAGCCCAATAACTCGCCCACCCTCACGCAACCCATCAAGGGTACTCATGACTTCTTCCAAGGTGAAATCGTCTAATGTGCCAAAACCTTCGTCCACAAATAGCGTATCAATTTCGATTCCTCCATTGCGCTGTTGCACCACATCGGCAAGACCCAACGCCAGTGCTAACGAAGCCATAAAGGTCTCACCACCAGAGAGTGTTGCAGGAACTCGATGCGTGGAGTGCCATGTATCAAAAATAGTGATGCCCAGACCAGATTTTCCGCGAGCTATCTTCTCATCGGTATATTGCAATTGATATCTGCCGTGGGTCATTTTCTCAAAATGTAAGGTGGACGCGCGCGCCACTTCTTCGAGTTGAGCAGCTAAAACGTAGGTCGTCAAAGACATCGACAGGTGATTATCTGTGGTGTTTCCGGCGGCAATGTCAGCAAGCCGTTGATGCATATTTGTTTGGTGAATGATTTGCTCGCTGTGCGCCAGTGCTTGTTGATATTCGTTCTGGATGTGTTGCAGTTCTTCGCGGGCTTGTTGCAATCGGGTTTCGCTGCGAATGATGAGCTCCCGGTCTTCTTCAACCGCGGCAACCCTGTGTGCCCATTCCTCTAGTTCATCAGCAGTGACAGGTTGCTCTTGATCCCGCTGCAGTTGCGCGATATGCACCATCCTGTTACTTTCAAGCTGAGCTGTGACGGAACTTTGCCAGTGCTCATATTTTTTGACAGCAGATCCCCACTCCTCGCGTTGTTTCTCTAGGACATCGCTCTCGCGCGCTTGTTCTATGGTATCGAAGCGTGATTGTGCAACTGCATAAGCAAGCTCTTGGGCTGATTGTTGAGCGTGTTCTTCGGCGTCTTGGTGCGTTTGAAAACGTCGTTTGATGGTGTTGATGCTCGTCTGAAAATATTGATATTGCTGATTGAGTTCTTTCAAGGACTCTGCGTCAAAATCTTGCGGCAACTGATCTTCGAGTTCAGTGAGCTGTGCTTCCAGTGTTGAGTATTGGGAGCGCAACGTTGTGTGATCAATCGTAGTGTTCTGTAACTCTTGCTCGAGTGTTTTGAGGCGCTGTGAAAGGTTCTCAAGTTGTTGTTGGGTTTGAGCCTTGAGTAACTTTTTCTGCTGATGTTCTGCAACGAGTTTTTTCACGCGTTGCATTGCCTCGTGGGCTGTTGGTTCAGGCTGAGCTCCGCTTTCTTCGAGCGCTAAAATCTCAGCTTTCAGCTGGTTGACCCGCGTGCGATCAGCACTCGCTGACGCTTCAGCTTCGCTACGTTGGGCAAGGGCGGTTTCGATATCCGACTCTTCAACGACGCGCTCATCGAGTGAAAATTGAGCAGGCAAGGGATGCTTAACTGAACCGCAGACAGGGCATGGCTGCCCAGTCTCTAGTTCTTGGGAGAGAAATTGCGCAGCTTGCTGATACCGCATTTTTTGTAATCGATCTGCAGTAACAGAAGCTGTTTGCCGGTGTATCTCGGAGACACTCGCTTTTTCTTGCGCCGCAGATAATTCGCTGACTTTGCGAGCACATGATTGTGATTTGAGCAGAACTTCTTGCGTGGTGCGAAGGTCGGTGTCCAGGGCAGCACCTTGAACTTCAACATCTGCAAAAGTCTGTAAGAGGTTTTGTTTTTCTTGATGCTCCCACTGGGTGCGCTGCAACTGCTCCTCTGTTTGTTGCTGGCGTTGCGTCAATTTAGTCAGTTGTTGTTCAAGCTGTTGTAGCTGTTTTCTCAACGTATCAGCGCGTACTCCGGTTTGCAGTTGCGCTTCGTTTTGTCGGATGAGCGTCTCAAGGCTCTGTACCAGATCATCGCATGCTTGCTCTGTGAGTTGCTGCGTTTTGGCAACAGATATGAAATTCCGTATTTGTTCGGAAACCGCCGTACCCGCGGTCTCTGCTGGGACGTCGTCCTGCTGTTCCTCGTTCTCGACGTGCAGCGGTGAAGATACGCTCCACGATTCTTCAAGATCGGTCACACTCTGCTCAAAAGCTTCGCGCGCGGTGTGGGCGGTGCGCGCAGCTCGTTGGGCGGTTTGGTCAAAAGGACGAAGTAGCGCGGCTGCACGCGCACGCTCCAGGGAGGCG
Organism: Rothia sp. (in: high G+C Gram-positive bacteria); assembly: GCA_030530925.1. Classification (GTDB taxonomy): domain Bacteria; phylum Actinomycetota; class Actinomycetes; order Actinomycetales; family Micrococcaceae; genus Rothia. Next base: position 4,323 of record JAUMUA010000050.1, read on the forward strand.
ACGATGTCGAGGTGCTGCGCACGTTGTTGCTCAAGTTGTTGCTGTTGGGCGCGCAGATCGTCGTAGGCTTTCCAATCCTCTGCAACCTGTTGTGCCTGTTGTAATTGCTCGCGTTGGGTTTGTAGCTCAGTGTCGATGCGCTGATTCAGCATGGTAAGAAGATCAAGAGCCCGACTGTTGCGCTCGACCTCTGATTCCATGCTCTGTGTAAGCGAGAGCTCGGATTGTGGCTCTGCGTCGTCTGTAAGAGGGTCTTCTGAGGTCGCAGCCTCGTGGATTATCTCACTGTGCGGCTCGAGGTGGTATTTTTCAAGCGGCCGCTCAAGAACCTGCTCCAAAGTATCAATGCCCGAGCGGTCAATGGTGGCACTGAAGTTCTCTTCTAGCCGTTGCACCTTCTGTAAGATGCTCTGCACCTTTGCTTGGCTTTCTTTAGCCTGCTCCGAGAGTTGAGCTTGTACGTGCTCATAATCAACGGTTGGGAACAGCCGCTTCAACAGCTCTTCGCGATCTTGAGATTTGCTGGTGAGGAACCTCGCGAACTCCCCCTGCGGTAACAACATCACCTGTGTGAACTGTTCGCGGTTGAGCCCAATGAGCTCGGTAATATACTGCCCTGCCTCGTCGTTGCGATGGGACTTAGTTTCCCACTCATCTAGATTCTGCGGGTTTTGACGTTGTACCAAAACTTTGGCTTGTTCTTGAATAAAACCTGAACCGCGCTTTTTGGGCCGCGACCATTTAGGGCTGCGTTCAATATGCAATCTGGTGGTACCGATGGTGCAATCTAGTTCGACTTTGGGTTCGCGATCTGCCGGTGCAAAATGGCTCTTGAGTTCAGGGCGTGCCATGGATGTTGTGCCGTACAGCGCAAAACAAATCGCATCAAGAATCGACGACTTACCCGAACCGGTAGGGCCGTTGAGCAGAAAAATACCCGCCTCGTTGAGATCCTCAAAGTCGATATCAATGGTGTTGGGAAATGGACCGTAGGCGGTCAGTTTTAGGCGGTGGATTCTCATGACGCGGTGTCCCGTTCAGCCGCTTTGCGGCAGGTTTGCTCTAGGTACTGGTGTTCTTCTGCGCTCAGTTCGCTCCCGCGCACGTGGCTAAAGAAATTAGCGCACACCTCTTGGGTGCTGCGTTGTTGTTGCATGCGCTGGGTATAGTTTCGCTGATCTGGTACCGGTGCGTTGGTGGGTTCAAAGTACAGTTCTGCTACCTGCTCGAAGCGCGCTCTGAGTTTCTCTAACGCACCAAGTGGGCGGACGTCGTCGGTAACGATAATCCGGCAGATAGCCCCTGTTGCTTCGGGAAAATTGTGGGGGTCTAAAAGCTCATCCATGGTGGCTTTTAGAGTCACCAGTTGAAGCTTGGTTTTCCATTCGTAGGCGGCGTATTCCAGCGTCCCATGAGCAGAAATATCAATAATCCAAGCGCCCTTGTGGTGCTTTTCCTCAGAGAAAGAAAACGCTAGCGGTGAGCCAGAGTAGCGGATATTTTCTGCGACTTTTTGCCGACCGTGCAAATGCCCCAGCGCAGCGTAGGTAAAGTCCTCAAACACGCTGGCGCTTACGGTCTTTAAACCGCCCACGGTCAAATCACGTTCAGATTCAGAGGGCTGCCCGCCGGTGGCAAAGCAGTGTGCCATGACGATAGAGGCGCTAAGATCTGCTCGGGCGTTGCGATCTGCTCGAGCAATTTCAACGGCTGCCGCCATGACCTGGTGCGGTAAAGGTGCGACGTCCAGTTCACGCGCCACCGCCCGCGGTTCCAGGTAAGGAATCGGATACACGGCAACTTTTTGCTCGCCGTCCTCAAGTATGACGGGCTGGGTGAGCTGATTCAGCGACGTATAAAAATATACTTTTTGACGAGCGAGAATTTGCGCAGCGAATCCCAACCGAGCCGCGGAATCGTGATTACCGCTGGTCAAGATTACGGTGCACCCCAGCGCGCTGAGCTCTTCAAGTGCGTAAGAGAGCAAACCGACCGTTTCGGTGCGTGGCTGCGCCTGATCATAAACATCGCCGCTCACCAACACCGCAGTAATATTTTCTTCGCGCACCACCTCTATGAGCTCGTTCAGAAACTGCTCGGTGAGATCGTGCAGGGAGAATCCGTGAAAGGATCGTCCCAAATGCCAGTCAGAGGTGTGCAAAATACGCATATATCTAATGTATTGCAAAAGCTAAGATAGAGGTTATGAATTCGCATGATTTTCCTCAGCCGCAGCTTTCCACGCAGCGTTATCTTGATGCCATAACGGCATCGCTCACGGCTCTTGCACAGTGCGACGCCGTAGCCTGCGGTGGTTCTGCCGCCGCTGCACCGACCGTGGGCGATGACACCTTGCTCACGCTGTACACTCTCGATGGCATCAACGAAGTGCTGGAGTGGAACAACGAGGGAGCCGCAGCTGATGAAATCGCGTGTATCTGGTTGTCTCTATTGCGGTGGTTGCGCACGGTGCACCATATCAATCCTGATGCGGCGCCGTTTGCGCTAGATCGCCCGCTCGATCATGCTCTCGACGTTGCGTCGCATGGCGGCCCCAACACTGTTATTGAACAAGCTTTACGTACTGGCGAGATGCAGATGATCGATAAAAACATTAATGCAGATTCGCAGGACGCCGGGTCCCTACTACGCGCGGTCGCGCTGGGTTTCTTGCCAGTGGAGGACGTTCAAACCGTGGCATTGTTGTCCGCTCGTTCCACAGCGCTCACCCACGGTAACCACCAGGTGATTTTTGCATCCGTTGCGGTCAGCCTGATGGTACGCGCGGCGCTCGGGCTTGCCACCGCGTCGACCGAATCAGCCCCAGAAAGCGGGGTCTTCCGCGCGTCATTGGAGCATGTTAGTGCTTGGCTTGAAACTCTGCCGCTACCCCAGTTCCCCGGCACTGCTGATGACGTTATGGGGGTATGCCAGCAAGCGCTGACCGGCCAAATCTCAGAATCTTCTCACGACGGCGCAGTGGCGAGCTTAGGGCATGTGCTAGCTGTACTGCTGAACAACGATTCTGTTGCTGACGCTCGCAATCTGCTAAGCCAAGTCACCGTGCCAATGGACTACAAAGCCCACGAGTTTGCCCTCATCGGAGCACTAAGCGGCGCTGCCTATGGGCAGGACGTTCTGGAAAACTCAAACCAATTGGCACCCAGCGCTCAAGTAAGTATTGAGCTGGTGCTAGATAATTGGGCTCAGCAACTGGCATTGGCCCAATAAAAATACGTGCGGTGCCTAACCGCACCTTTTATATCACTTCGCTTTTATGATCCATCAGCCAGTTATCTGCACGTTCTAATGCCAACCGCACAATGGCACCACCCATCCCGTTGTGCATTGAGTACGCCACAGATTCCAGTGCTAGCAAGCGCGAGAGCACCTGCGCGCGATGAATTTCTGTTTCTGTGAGAGCTTTCTTCAAGGAATCCCAACCGTACCAGTTGCCCAACGTAGCGTAGTCATATGCTGGATCTGCAATAGTGCAGTGGTCCCAGTCGATAACACCCACAAGCTTTTCGCCGCTCCACAAAATATTGTGCCCAGCTAAATCGTTGTGAATAAGTTTGGGGTGAACCGGCTCAAGGTCAAGCACCTGATCAATCACAGCGTGGGCAATTTTTTGATTAGTACGCAAAAGTTGTGGCACCACGCGCTCTTGCAACGTTGCCACCCAATCGTCCCCACCCCAGTGTTGGTGCGGGGAATCCAGATAGGGCGCCATACCGGTGTAATCAATGCTGTGCAAAGCTTTGAGCATGTGAGCAAGCGCTTTGGGTGAGGCTGGCCCGGGGTTGCGAGGCTCCCCTTTAATCCAGCGTAGCCCCACTGCGGTGACGCCGTTGCGCGTGATGGTGCGGGTAATAGGGCGAGGAACATTAAAAGGTAAGTTATAGGGCAAACGCCGTAACAGTTCAGTACGCCGGGCTACTTTACTGCCAATTTCAGGAGTTTTAGCCACACGAATACTGAGTTCCCCACCCATATTCACAATGAAGTGCGCGGAGCCGTTCTTTCGAATATCCCACCGATCACGGGCTACGTTGAGCCCGGCCTGATGCATCACGGCTTCTACCACCGGCAGGTATTTAGCCTGTTCCAGGTGTAATCGGTGCGGTGACATGGTGTTCTCCCGATCCTCGTCACTTTTTATCGAGTATAAACAGTTTTAGCCCAAAGAGCACTTAGGACTCAGGAGCAAGTGCCGCTTTCAAATGCGGAATCAGAGCGGTGAAGGCGCGGGCGCGGTGACTCATGGAGTTCTTCACCTCGGCAGGGATTTCGGCGCAGGAGCGCCCCGCGTATTCCCCGGTCAATTCGGCAGGAGCAAGAATGGGGTCATAACCAAATCCATGCTCACCTCGCGGTTCCCGTAGCAAAATCCCCGCCAATTCGCCGTACTCCACAGCTTCTACGCCGTCGGGGGTCACCATGGTTGCCGCGCAACAAAACTTAGCGCTGCGGTGCTCATCAGAAATATCAGCAAGTTGGTTCAACAAAAGTTGTAGGTTCGCAGAGTCGTTGCCGTGTTGCCCTGCCCAGCGGGCAGAGAAGATACCGGGAGCACCCCCAAGAACTTCCACAGCCAACCCTGAATCATCAGCAATGGCGATTAATCCGGTATGCGCTGCTACCTCACGTGCCTTTTTGAAGGAGTTTTCGGCGAAGGTCACACCGTCTTCGACGACGTCCGGGGCACCGATAGTTGCGGCGTCAACCACGTCGGCATCTACGTCCAGACCGGGAATCTCATCGCGCAGGATCTCGCGAAGTTCGGCTAGTTTGCCTTGGTTATGGGAGGCTAGAACAACTTTGGCGCTCATGCAATATCACTCAAGACCTGTTGCTGGATCTGCGCGAGCTCTGCGGTTCCTACCAGCGCCAAATCAAGAAGCAAATTGAGCTCGTCTCGGTCGAAAGGAGCACCTTCGGCGGTGCCCTGTACTTCCACAAATTTACCCTCACCGGTGACGACCACGTTCATATCGGTTTCTGCGCGCACGTCTTCAACGTAGGGTAAATCCAACATGGGGGTCCCATCAATAATTCCCACCGAAATAGCGGAGACTGAACCGGTCAAGGGTTGTGCTTTCTTGGGCAAAATGCCCTCGGTTTTAGCCCAGGCGATGGCCTCAGCGAGCGCCACGTAGGCGCCGGTAATTGCTGCGGTGCGGGTTCCGCCGTCGGCCTGCAAAACATCGCAGTCAAGCACAATGGTGTTTTCGCCCAGTTCTTTTGTATCGATGACGGCGCGCAGTGAGCGGCCAATCAGACGAGAAATTTCGTGCGTACGTCCGCCAATTTTTCCTTTGACTGACTCGCGCGATGAGCGAGTGTTGGTAGCGCGGGGAAGCATGGCGTATTCGGCGGTAACCCAACCCTTGCCCTCGCCTTTGAGCCAGCGAGGAACCCCAGCAGTGAATGATGCGGTGCAGAGAACGCGGGTGTTGCCGAATTCAATCAGCGCCGAGCCTTCGGCGTTTTTGGACCAACCGCGGGTAATGGTGATGGGACGAAGCTGATCAACCGCGCGTCCGTTATCGCGCACAATGTTCTGTTCAGTCATAGTCATCTTCTTTCGTAAAAAGTGAGTTAGGGAAGTCGTTGGGTGACCACTTGCAACGTGGTGGTGGGCGCTGAAGCGTTTTCGGTGCGTGGGTGAACGTTATACGAGGCGCCGGCCTCTGCCACGCCAATTCCGCCAGAAAAAACTGCTTCAGCTTCGGCGCGAATTTCAGCCGGATCGTTCCACACCGGTAAGTGAGTGAGCAAAAGATTGCGCACTCCCGCCTCTTTAGCAGCCTCAGCGGCGCGCTTGCCCGAGAGATGAATGCCGCGAAGATGATCGTCGCGGCCCTCTTGGTAGGCAGCTTCGCACAAGAACAAATCTGCATCGCGGGCGGCGTCAACTAATCCTTGGCACGAATCGGTATCCCCAGAGTAGGTGAGGGTTGTGTGACCTTCTGTAGTGTCACATTCGATGCGCAATGCGTAAGGATCTTTGACAGGGTGCACTACCTCATACGGCGTCACGGTAAAGGGACCGATTTTTACCTGTTCGTGTTCGCTCCAGCGGTGGAATTCGAACTCGGTGTGCATGCCCGTTTCCATGGTTAAACCGTGGGTGTTAAGCAAATACTGGTGAATATCGGCAGGACCATACAGAGGAATGGGACCTTTTGTCCAGCCGCGAGGATCCCACTTGACGGCAACATGCACACCCGAGAGATCAATGCAGTGATCAGGATGCAAATGGCTAATCAATACAGCGTCGATTTCATTCAATTCCACGTGACGCTGCAGAGAACCAAGCGCCCCATTGCCCATATCGACCAGAATGCGCCACACTCTGCCATTGGGGTCGGTTGCAGAAATCATGTAGCACGAGGCCGGGGAGGTTGAGCTAGGAAATGATCCCGAACAACCAATGACGGTCAAACGCATGGCTTATTCCTTATCTAAATGGGGCGCAGCGGGTGAAGCATCCATGGTGGCAATGGTGCTTTGAGCATTTCCTGCCATTTCTGGGGTAATAATAGCCAGCGACCCGGTGGGAAATTGCTGAGCAATCGAATCGGTATGACGCACGGTGGCAACCTCGGGGCCCAGAAAACGACGGGCAAGATTTTCGAAGCTTTCGGTCTCCCCCGTCGCTAAAAACTCGTAGTGAGTGGGAGTGTCCTCGGTTCGTTCCATCCCGTGTTTGATGAGCGCCCGGTACACGTCTTTAGCCGATTCTTCAGAAGAAGAAACGAGGGTAACGCCTTCGCCCATGATGTACGAAATTACACCGGTCAACAGCGGATAATGGGTGCACCCCAGAACCAAGGTGTCAACCTGAGCGTCTTTGAGAGGTTGCAAATATTGTTGCGCTACTTCTAATAGCTCAGGACCAGAGGTAATACCGCGTTCCACAAATTCCACAAACCGCGGGCAAGCCACCGAGAAAATATCGTGGCCGGTAACCGCAAAAGTATCTTCATACGCTCGCGAGGTAACCGTTGCTTCGGTGGCAATGACGCCGATCCGTCCATTGCGGGTGGCGGCAACCGC
>JAUMUA010000050.1:11394-13179 GCA_030530925.1 Rothia sp. (in: high G+C Gram-positive bacteria)
CGTGCCGCAGGCTGAATAACCTCCACCACGGGAATCCCATACACACGGGTGTAGCGCTCGCGTGCATCACGTAAAACCGCTGCTGAGGCGGTGTTGCATGCAATTACTAACATTTTGACACCGGCGTCCACGAGTTCGTCCATGATGCGTAGCGCGTTGGCACGAACCTGCGCAATACTCAGTGGACCATAGGGCCCGTTAGCGGTATCGCCCACGTAGATAATGTTTTCGTGCGGTAGCTGATCCATGACGGCGCGCGCCACCGTAAGACCACCTACTCCTGAATCAAATACCCCAATAGGGGCAGATGGAGTGGGTTTCGCAGCGATTTGCGAACCCCAGGGGGTTTTGACGGTGTTTGTTGAATCGTGTGTCATGCTAACTCTGAGAATACTTCGAAGCGAATAAAAATTCAGATCATTTGCTGAACGAGAGCCGAATTGGTGCAAGCTCACGCGGATTCGTTCAGTGCTAAGGCGAGGAACGATTTACTTCAGTGAATCCAGCATGGTTTCCATGAGCGTATCTAACAGCCAAGTCACAAAGTTGTAGACCAATGCCATATAGTCTTCGACGGTATCAACGCTGCTCCAGTCGGTATAGTTTGAAATTTTTTCGGCGTCTTCTTCTGCTGTAATTTCCAGACGCGCAGCGAGCGTTAATCGAACGTCATTGAGCGCCGCTGCCCATGCCCGTGCGTGCTCTGCATTGAGGTACACATCGTGCGATTCAAGATCGAGAGCGGCAAGTTTAAGGTTGCCAATTTTTATTTGACGCAACGATAAATCGGTGTAACGGCGATATTCGTCGGCAACTTCTGGATCGTCGCTAGCTACCGGTAACATGCGGGCAACCGCGGGGTCTTCAGGAATGCTGGCGTTTTCTGAAATGCCTACCAGAGCTGCGAATGCGTCCTGAGTTTCATCGTGCTCAGGTGCTAGCGCTTCTGCCACATCGTGAAAAAGTCGCTGTAGTAGCTCCGCTTCCTCGGCGTTGAACCGCGCGTGCAAACCTTTACGAGTATTCTTAAATCCTTGTGCCATTTTTAGTCATGCACCCTTTCAAAGGTTGCCCAAAGCCCCCAGCCGTGAAGTGCTGTGGTGTGTTTCTCAGCTGATTCCCGAGAGCCTGTAAAGACCACTGCTTTGCCTTCTTCATGAACCGCCATCATCAGCCGGTGCGCTTTGTCTTGGCTGAACCCAAAATATGAGCGAAAAACATAGGTTACATAGCTCATCAGGTTCACCGGGTCATTCCACACAATGACATTCCAGGGGATATCTGGGGCAAGGTTGAACTCGTGCTCTGCAGCAAATTGCACCTCAAGATCTTCCTGCGGTGTAACTGACATGAATGACTCCCCCAGCCCAATTTGAGCGTTGATTTTTTCTGACGCTATGTCAATATTTCTCAGAATACCCTAATCTACCGCAGTGCCTGCCTGAATCAATAAGCCAACAGATTCCCAAGACCCCTGTGCCTCACTGAGCAGATATAGACCTTAAACTCGCTTTATCAGTAAACTGAACGTTGTGTCTAACTCAACCGCTTTATTGACAGATCATTATGAGCTCACCATGCTCCAAGCCGCGTTGCAAGCTGGAACAGCTCACCGCCATAGCTTCTTTGAAGTTTTTACCCGCAAGCTCCCTGCCGGACGTCGCTACGGCGTCCTTGCCGGCACCGGTCGATTCTTAGAGGGCCTGCAGGATTTTCGCTTTGGAACCGAAGAACTCGACTTCTTGGCAAATACCTCTGTAATCAACGATCAAACCCTGGAATACT
>JAUMUA010000051.1 GCA_030530925.1 Rothia sp. (in: high G+C Gram-positive bacteria)
GGTTTAAGGATTATTGAGGTTTGATGATTCGAAGGTGTTGCATTTATTGATATCGCCGCTGTTGTACCCCGACATAAACCAGGCGGTGCGTTGGGCGCTGGTGCCGTGGGTGTAGGTGGAGGAATCAGTGGTGCCGCGCGACGTCATCTGAATGTGATCATCACCAATGACTTCGGTGGCGTTGACGATGCGGTGCACTTCGTCTTCGGTAAAGGGTTTCAGCTGGACGGCGCTCTGCGAATCGTCGGCAGCGTGATGTGCCCACACACCTGCGTAGCAATCGGCCTGAAGCTCAACGCGAACCGCACCTGAATCTTTGCCCTGGGGGTCTTGTTGAGAATATTGCAGATCACCCAAGATATTCTGAATGTTATGCCCGTACTCGTGGGCGAGTACGTATTGTTCTGCTGATTGCCCGCCTTCGGCACCGAGCTGAGTCTTCATGTCGTTGAAGAAGCTGGTATCCACATAAGCGAATTGATCAGCGGGGCAATAGAAAGGTCCCACAGCGCTGGTTGCTGCGCCGCAACCTGTGCTTACCCGACCGCTAAATAGTCGCAGACGAGGTGCTTGGTACTCCACACCTTTGGCCTGGGGGAGATAATCTGACCAAAAGTTATCGAGCGAGTTTGCGGTGCCTACCATATTGCAATCTGAATTAGAGTTGGCGTCTTCGCCAGTCTTGCATTCATTTGCCAAATCATCTTCACCGGCTGAATCTTGCACATTATCGTACGAGTAGTCATTGCCGGTGACTTGGTTGAGAGTATCGATACCATCTTGACCAAAAAATACTCCAACAACGAGCAAGAGTAAGGCGCCGCCAATGCCGCCACCTACTGCTACACCTCTGCCGCCGCCAGAAGAGCGAGTGACACGGCTGGTATCTAGCCGTGAGTTTTCTTTGAAAGCCATGAAGTAAGCATACTACTTACCTTTGGCTGCCGGGGATGAATCAAGACCGCGGGCAACTAGTGCATCACCGGTTTCTTGGGCGAAAGCAACGGTGCTAATCACCCAAGGGATCATGAGACGATGCGGGCCCAGCGAAATTCCACGAGCCTGGGCTGATTGCTCGATTGCTCGCCAATTGTGCATAAGCACCGGAATGGAACGCAACATAATCGCAATAGCCAATCCCATGAGTTCAGGCGAGAGCCCCACATAAGCCAGCGGTTTGCACGCTCGGATAAAACCGTCGATCAGGCGATTCATGGGCGTGGTGCTGAGCAATATCATCGAAGCTATAACGAGTGTGAGCAGCGTAAAAGTAACCTCAAGTCCCTGCCAAATTGTGCCAAAAACAATGTAGTACAGAGCGAGCGCCGCGATGAGCCATAACAGTTGGGAAAGAGTATCTTTCCATTGTGCGGCGCTGATGCGCGCCGTTACGCCGATACAAATAATCACGACGAGCGTTAGCACAGGCACCCACGCATTGTGGGTGAGAGTGCAGGCGAGTGTCAGAGCAAAAATAACCGCCCATTTGAGCCACAGGGGAGCCCTGTGAACGGGGGTATCGCGCGGTGAAAAGGAATACGAGAGTTGGGACATTTAACAGACCTTATCGGTGTCCGCTGAGTGCGCTTTGGCATTTTGTGGAAAGCCTTCGGCACACCACTGCCGGTACTGCTGAATCATCTCTGAAGATGGACCTGATTTCAGGATAGTTCCTTGATGCACAATCACTGCCTCATCGCAGCGCTGAGCCAGTTCGAGGTCATGCGTGCTGATCATAATCTGTTGGGGGAGTTTGTCTAATAGCGAGCTCAATCGGAGTTTGTTTTGCAGGTCCAAGAGTGTAGTGGGCTCATCGAGTAAGAGCACCCGCGGGTTCACAGCTAGCACTGCGGTGAGCGCAACGAGCTGTCGTTCCCCGCCGGAGAGTTCATAAACGCTGCTGTGTGCAAGATGGCCTATGCCGCGTGCGTCCAAAAGTTCCTGTGCTTTGTTGTGACGCGCGGCGGCGTCCTTGATAGTAGCGCGAAGAGAGAGCTCAACGTCTTCGATGGGCGTGGGCATGATCAGCTGTGCTTGGGGATCCGAGAACAGCATGCCGACGTGCTGGCGTATCACGTTGATATGTTGCCTAACGTCAACGCCGTGCACGCGGACCTCACCATTTGTTGTATCGCAGAGGCCATTGAAGAGCTTGAGTAAGGTAGATTTACCACTGCCATTGAGTCCTAAAATTGCGGTGCGCGAAGCAGTAAACCGGTGGGTGATTTCCGAAAGAATCACTTTGTGCTGGTCGTGGTGAGGGACACTCACGCTGACCTTATATAACGCCAACCCCTTGGAACTCTCGAAGGTCGCCAAGGGGCTCGGTTCTAGTGAGGGGCGTTTGGAGAAGAATTTCATGAATGAGCTAGAGCAGGAAATGCGCGGTGTACAGCTGTGGCAATGATAATGGCAAGAACGCTTTTGATGAGGTCTCCTGGCAAATAAATGAGAGCAACAGAAACAGCGGCATGCAGTGATAACGAAGCGTTGATCATCATACCTACAATTCCCCACAGGGTAATCAACGCTGAGCCAGCAAGAGTTGCTACCAAGAGCAAGCCAAATCGGGTGCCAGTTGCACGAGTACGCTTGAGAAATACAAAGGCAAGCGCACCAATAAGAGCAGCAGCGGGTGCAAACGCCAAGAGATAACCAGCTGAGGGTCCAGCCAGGACGCCGAATCCACCAGCGCCGCCAGCAAAGACGGGCACGCCAATCAGACCCACCACCACATACAGCGCGGTAGCTGCGAATCCGCGTTTACCACCCAGAATAAGGGCAGTTAGATAAATGGCTAGGGTTTGAAAAGTAATAGGTACTCCGGCAGGGCCAACGGGGAACGCTGGAAGGAGCGCGCAGACCGCAATAAAAGCTGCAAAGACGGCGACGAGAGCGATAGTGCGACCGGTTTGTGGACGCGCTGTAGTGTGTGAAGAAATCGACATGTCTAAAAATATAAACTAATTTTGAACACTGTTCAAAAAAAGCGTTTGAAGGCCCTAACCGCCCCACTGAGAGTATGAAGTTGCCCATGATTGACTCTTTTACCCCAGAAGCACCGCCAGCCCTATTAGAATAAGAAGTTGCGTTTGCACATTTTTCGAAAGGCATCACTTGATTACCGTAACTAACCTTGAACTTCGTGCCGGAGCTCGCTTGCTCATGGAAGAGGTCAACTTCCGCATCGATAAAGGTGACAAAATCGGGTTAGTTGGTCGTAACGGTGCTGGTAAAACCACCATGACAAAGGTTCTAGCAGGCAAGACCCTTCCCGCCGGCGGCTCAGTTACTAACACTGGCAAAATCGGATACCTTCCCCAGGACCCCAAGGTTGAGGATATGTCTCAGCTTGCTCGCGACCGTATCTTCTCTGCGCGCGGACTCGACGGCGTCGTAAATAGAATGCGCGCCACTCAAGAAGCTATGGCAAGCGAAGACGCCGCGGTGAGCGCCAAAGCAATGCGCCAATATGACCGTCTCGAAGCAGAATTTATTGCTGGCGGTGGCTATGCGGCAGAATCAGAGGCCGCAACCATTACGCACAATCTCGATCTTCCCGAGCGTCTTCTCAATCAACCGCTCTCTACGCTCTCAGGTGGTCAGCGTCGTCGTGTGGAACTTGCACGCATTCTGTTCTCTGATGCCGATACCATGCTTCTCGATGAGCCAACCAACCACCTCGATGCAGATTCCGTAGTCTGGTTGCGCGAATTTTTGAAGAATTACTCAGGTGGCTTGTTGGTCATTAGCCACGATGTTGAGCTCATGGAACTGGTAGTCAACAAAGTTCTTTACTTAGATGCCAATCGTTGCGTGATTGACGTATACAACATGGGCTGGAAGAACTACCTGCTCCAGCGCGAGCAGGACGCCGCACGTCGTAAGCGTGAGCGCGCCAACGCTGAGAAGAAAGCATCCGCTTTGATGGCGCAGGCTGAAAAGATGCGCGCTAAAGCAACCAAGGCAGTTGCTGCTCAACAGATGATTAAGCGCGCTGAGCGATTAATGCGCGGGCTCGAAGCTGAACAGGTCCAGGATAAAGTCGCGGCGATTCGCTTTCCGGAACCCGCGCCCTGTGGCAAGACTCCTATTACGGCGCAAGATTTGTCCAAATCCTATGGTTCGTTGGAAATTTTCAACGACGTCGATTTGGCTATTGACAAGGGATCACGCGTGGTGATCTTGGGCCTCAACGGCGCGGGTAAAACTACGCTTTTGCGCATGCTGGCAGGAGTCACTCAGCCTGATACTGGTGAAGTTAATCTAGGCTACGGTGCGAAAATTGGTTACTTTGCGCAGGAACACGAAATTCTGGATCCTGAACGGTCAGTGCTTGAGAATATGCGCTCTGCAGCTCCCGATCTCGATGCAACACGGGTGCGCACCATTTTGGGTTCGTTCTTGTTTTCAGGGGACGACGTTGAAAAGCCTGCGGGCGTACTCTCTGGCGGTGAGAAAACGCGATTGTCCTTGGCTACTTTGGTGGCTTCGCAAGCGAACGTTTTACTCCTCGATGAGCCTACGAACAACTTGGACCCGGCGTCCCGCGAAGAGATTCTGAACGCCCTCAAGCAGTATGAGGGCGCCATTGTGATGGTGTCGCACGATGAAGGTGCGGTGGAAGCGTTGGACCCACAGCGTGTGCTTATGTTGCCCGATGCCATCGAGGATTTGTGGACCAAGGAATACCAGGACCTCATCTCTCTCGCTTAGAGTGGTACGTACTAAGCGGTGAATATGACTGAATTTCACGCGTCAACTGTGTGATATGAGCCATACTTAATAAAAATTCCCCTGTTTTGCAGGGGATTTCTTATTTTATGAATTCAGAGATTGTTTTCTGCTCTGGAATGCCCCTGCGAGAAATAATAAGCCGTCTATGTACATCAGACAGATGAACTGCAGTTCCAAGCAAAGGCGCTTGGAATGTGAATCTTATGCACAATGACGTGCTGAAAGAAAGGTACACCCATGATGAATTCTGCTTTTGCTCTTTACCCCGCATGCGACATTGAGCATGTTGAGGTTGACGTTTTCTGGCCCGAAGCTGAGGCTGAATAAAACGACATCAAACGGCGGGGAAACTTTGGTTTCCCCGCCGTTTTTAATGCCCAGAACTGGTGATGAATCTCTAACGACTGCGTTTTTCGTGGGGGCTACGCGCCCAGCAGTGAGAGCATGGCAGGGCTCAAATGCAGCTGCTCAGCCCAGCCAAAATAGGTCAAGGCAAACCACACAATATAGACAGATAGACCCGTGGTTAAGATAACCTCACGCGTAGAACCAGCGTCCCCGAGTAGCGGTAGCGCCATATACCCAGATTTCTTCCACACTTTGCTACTGATGGGAGCCTTTAGCGCAAGTGGCCATAAAAGGTTGATGCCGCGCGTCGTCAGGGCATCGCCAATGATATGAATGGTTGCTCCTACGCCGATGGCAATGGGAGTTAGCGGTAAAGAGTCGGTGCTCCACGCTAAATAACCAAGCCCAATGGCACCGAGCCAACCACCAGGGGCACCAAAAACCCGCAATGCCAAACCACCCATGTAAGCGGTGATCAGAAGTGATGCCCAAGGAACACCGTGGTAGATCAGGCGCTCAGCGGCAATAGCAACACCCCAAAAGAAGATGAGCCCTAGCAGCGAATGAGTTCCTTTACGGTGACCACCAAAGAGGGCGCTTGTTGCAGAAGTAATCATTTGTGAGAACGGAGGGAGAGAATGAGCGATCGTCCCGTTCTTATGGTCAATATCGGGAAGCATACCCGCGCCAGCGCAAGCCAACGTTGAAACCACTAAGACGGCGGGGGAATCAATAGAAATAACATTGATTTCGGTGAGAAAAAGCCACCCGGCAGCTGCGCTTATGGAGTGGGAATAGCCCATCATGGGGGTAAGTGCTCCTTGGAAAAATTACTGGTGAGACCTCGTAAATTTAACACAAATAGAACACATCTTCGAATCAGGAATGACGTTGTTGATCCAAGAGCGCGTCCTCTTCTTCTTCATCACTGAGCTCAGCACGTTTTTTGATGAATTTGGGGCGCACAATAGATTTCATGTGCGCGGGCATATCATCAACCATTTGCATTTTTCGAAGGATTATCGCTTCATCTTCTTCGCCAATATAGTTGCCGTTCTCGTCATAGAATTGCCGATAATAGGCGTCCAGCTCAGCGGCAATCTGCGCATCAATCTGATCGTTGCGCACCTTCTGCCGAGCTAGCCAGAAATACGCAAAATAGCACATGGCTGAGAAAACAACCCATTGCACCGAGTAGGAAAGGTTTGGACCAGTATCTAGGTCAGGTTTACTAGCTTTAGCCGGTGTTTGCGCTGGTTCTGGGGATTCACTGGCAAGCAATCCAAAAGCACCCTCATCAACGGGAGCAGAAGTAATCTCTTTGACTTTTTTCAGATCAATCGAAGATATCTGCCCAGCGGGGGCATCTTTATCTAAAGAACTTTCCCCGTTGTGCACTCGGGCGGTAACGGCAACATTACCCTCAGGGGGAGCGGGAATATTTGATGCTGCATCACCGGAGTGAACCGAATCAGCAGTAACCCAGCCGCGATCAATGACCACCACATGCCCATTATTGGCTTTAAACGGTACTAAGACCTCAAAGCCATTAAGACCTTCGTAGGGGCGGTTGCGCACCAACAGTTGATGATCTGAGAGATAGTGCCCTTCTAAAGTAACGGGGTGCCACTGATTCTTTTCATCAAAATGCGCAAAGACCTCCGGATTCTGTGAAAAATTCAGGGGAGCGGCGTCGTAGTTATTGGTAATCAAAGAATTCTTAAAATCCAACGATTCCTTGCGATCCCACTGCCATGACCCTAAATACAGGCACAACAATGAGGCCAAAACACACATCACAAAACCAACAATCCATCTGCTGGTCAATAGAAAACGATACAAAGTCCGCCCCACAATTAGAATTCTGCCGATATTAAATACAGTTTCTCAAAGATTTCTCCAAGAACCATCACAGTACTTATGCGAGCCTACGTAAGAGCAACCGTTTCTTTCCAGAAATTACGAGCTTTCAAGAAATTTTCGAGATACTCGCGGTGATTGTTGCACGCTAACCAAATTTTGCGCCGAGAAGCCTCATGAATTTTGGGGTTGTTCCACTGCACCTGCCAGGTTGCAGCGCTCAGGCATCCTTTTCGCGAACACTTTTCAAACGCAGGACTATTTTCCGCAGAATCTCCCGAAGCAGGGGAGGAAAGCAAACCTAAAACGTCCATCACAATTTAGCCTTTCACCATATCCAAGAGGCATTTCATACATTACTGATGTTCTGATTGAAGGTCGTCTTCGATGATTTCTCCGTCAATCACGTCACCATTAAAATCTTTAGATCGATCTTCACGTGCCTCGTTATAATCACTCGGATGCGCCTTGGGAGCATCGGCATTCATCCGAGCGGCTTCAATTTGACGACGCTGTTCGGGCGGCAAAAACTGAGAAAATTCAGAGGTTGCGGCTCGATCATTGCCGTTGGCAAAGACCACCGCCACCCATGGCAAAATTGCGGCACCGGCAATAAAAGCCCACATCAACCAACCGTGGCTAAAACATGCTGCCACAATACAAACCACACGCAATGCCATTTTGAGAGCATACGCCTTGAAGCGGTCATCAACAGATTCAGAGTGCGGGGCTTGCGCACCAGTAATCGAGTGAACTTCAGGCTTATCGTGCGCAGTTGAGCTTGAACCTAATCCATACTCATGAAGATCTTCAGCAGTCCAAATTTTCGAAGACACCGCAAACCTCCATTAATCAATGAGCCAGAATTAGCACAACATCTAACCCCACCAGTCTAAAACTTTGCTGAGAATGCACAACTTCGCCAATCGCACCCACACCGCATGAGAACAAAACCAGTAAGATAGCACCAAGAATAATTCCCAACCACCATCAAGGAATCCACATGTCAACACCACAAACTGTGCTCGTCACCGGCGGTAACCGCGGGATTGGGCTGGCGATTGCTCAAGCGTATAAAGAGGCAGGTCATAACGTCTGCATTACCTATCGTTCGGGTGAAGCTCCTGAGGGTTTCTTCGCAGTAAAAGCAGATGCACGCGATGCGCAGTCAATCGATGCCGCTTTCAAAGAAATTGAAGCAGAGTTTGGGCCCGTTGATACCCTCATCGCCAATGCGGGCATCACTAAAGACATGCTTTTGCTCCGCATGAAAGAAGAAGATTTTACCGACGTCGTTGACACCAACTTGACGGGCACTTTCCGCTTTGTCCAGCGCGCTACTAAGGGCATGCTCAAGAAAAAGCGCGGACGTATTGTGCTCATCTCCTCAGTGGTAGGACTCTACGGTAGCCCAGGTCAGGTGAACTACGCCGCTTCAAAGGCGGGTCTTGTAGGCATGGCTCGATCCATCACTCGCGAGCTAGGCTCCCGTAACATCACCGCTAACGTGGTAGCTCCTGGCTTTATCAATACCGAAATGACCGCTGTGCTTCCCGACGAAACCCAGAAGCAGTACAAGAGCAATATTCCTGCCGGTCGTTTTGCAGAACCCGAAGAAATTGCAAAGGTGGTTCGCTGGCTTACCTCAGACGAAGCAAACTACATCTCAGGCGCCGTCATTCCCGTTGACGGCGGACTCGGCATGGGGCACTAAAGCGAACCTCTGCGCAACATTTTTGAACTGTCAATTTACTTCTCACAAAGGATGTTTATGAATAACCTCGCTGGTAAAACCGTTATCGTCACTGGCTCCTCACGCGGAGTTGGTGCAGACACCGCCCAGATTCTCGCAGAGCAGGGTGCGAACGTCGTCATTAACTACCGCTCAAAAGCACCCCGGGCCGAGAAAATTGTTGCCGCCATTAAAGAAGAGGGTGGCAAGGCGGTTGCTGTTGGTGCAGATATCACCAAAGAAGACGACGCGCAGAAGCTTATCGATGCAGCTGTCGAAAATTTTGGTGGCCTCGACTATCTGGTACTCAATGCTTCGGGCGGCATGGAGCAGGGCATGGCAGAAGATTACGCCATGACCTTGAACCGCGATTCGCAACTTCGTTTGGCTCGCTTGGCAGCAGAAAAAATGACTGAGGGCTCACGCATTGTGTTTGTGACCAGCCACCAGGCTCACTTTATTCGCGAAGTTGAAACCATGGAACAGTACACCCCCGTAGCACTTTCTAAGCGTGCCGGTGAAGATGCTTTGTTAGACGAAGTCTCAGCACTTTCTGAACGCGGTATCTCGTTGGTTGTTATTTCAGCAGACATGATTGAGGGCACCGTAACTGCCTCGCTCTTGAACCGTCTCTACCCCGGCGCCATCGAAGCACGCCGCGAAGAAGCCGGCAAGCTCTACACCGTCAACGAGTTTGCGCAGGAAGTAGCAGCCATGGTTACTGCCGATGTCGAAACCGGACACATTGAACTTGTGGGTGGCGCGCAGGGCTTTGTGAAGTAAATGCTCAGTTAGAAACCATGAGCGTTTCTTTTGAAAGAGGGGCGATCTACTGCAGTAGATCGCCCCTCTCGTTTTGTATCCCAAGAAATTTAGAGACCTAGAAAATGACGAACCGCGTCGAGTCGTGGCACGTTGATCTGAACTTTTGCAGCATCCCGCAAAGCCGGTTTCGCGTTGAAAGCAACTCCCAAACCAGCCTCCTGAACCATCAGCACATCATTGGCGCCGTCACCAATAGCCACCGTATGGGTCATAGAAATCCCCTCCGCATGCGCCCACTCGCGCAAAGCCGCACGTTTTTGCTCCGCGGTGATAATCTCGCCCTTCACCTCGCCGGTCAAAAAACCGTGCTCAATCTCTAATAAGTTGGCCCTGGCGTAATCCAAATCTAGTTCTGCGGCCAACGGGCGCAAGACCTGAATGAATCCACCAGAAACCGCCGCAACCACATGCCCGTTTTCGTGCAAAGCGCGCACTAGCTCACGAGCACCCTCGGTAAACTGCACGTTCGAAGCAACCTGATTCACAATCGCCTCGGGCTGACCCTGCAAAACACCTACCCGCTCACGCAACGACTGCTCAAAATCCAACTCGCCGCGCATTGCGGCGTCGGTAATTGAAGCGACTCGCGCAGATTGACCGGCGTAGACCGCCAATTCATCGATTACTTCTTGGGCGATGAGAGTCGAATCAACATCTAAGACCACTAATAGCTTGTTAGCCTCTAGAATTGCCCAAGGAACGACTGCAAAGTCCATGTTCACTGCGTCCCCAGCAACAAGCAGCTCACTACGCAATTGATCTATAGAACCGTGATGCTTTGCAGTAACAGAATACGCAGCGTACAGCGAGCTCTCAGTATTATCTCTGACCGTCAGAGGCAAAGAATGCACCAGCATACCGGCAGAAATATCTAACCCTGTGTGATCAACTAGAGCGCTAAAAATAGTTTCTTCATCAGGTACATCAACATTGACCGACCGTGAAATACCTACAACATGGATGTCTTTACTCATACCAGCAGTCTGAACCACAAACAACGCCAGCACAAGAGCCCCGCTTTGCCTGCCCCTCCCATTTCCGCCCACCCGTCACACCGCGATAAAGTAGAACCCATGAGCGCAGTATTAGAACTAACCCAAGTCAACGTCGTCCGCGGCGGCAAAAACCTCCTCACCAACGTCAACTGGACCGTCCAAGAAAACGACCGCTGGATCGTCCTTGGCCCCAACGGCGCCGGCAAATCAACTCTTCTCTCCATCGCCGCAGCACGGCTGCACCCCACTAGTGGCATGGTCGATATCCTCGATGAAATTCTTGGCGCCGTCGACGTCTTTGAACTACGTCCTCGCATTGGTGTTACCTCAGCATCGCTTGCCAACACCATTCCAGAAAATGAAAAAGTACGCGACGTCGTCCTCACTGCCTCTTACGGTGTTTCCGGACGCTGGAACGAAGAATACGACGGCTTTGACACCGAACGCGCCGAAGAACTTCTTCGCAACTGGGGAATTGCAGCGCTAGCTGATCGCGCATTCGGAACGCTATCGGACGGCGAAAAGAAAAGAACTCTCATTGCGCGAGCTTTGATGACCGACCCTGAGATGCTGTTGCTTGACGAACCCGGTGCCGCCATGGATATCGCTGGGCGAGAAGATCTTGTAGCGCGACTCACCGAGTTGGCACATGATCGCCTAGCACCTGCCACAATCTTGGTAACTCACCACCTAGAAGAAATCCCCAGTGGCTTTACCCACGCGCTCATGCTCAATCAGGGCAAGGTAGTAGCAGCTGGCCCGATTGAACAAACCATCACCGCAGCGAACTTGCAAAAAACTTACGGCATGGAATTTGACCTCACCGTCAATTCCAACGGTCGCTTTAGCGCATTTGCAAAACCTGCCGCTCAATAACCCGTCTGCCACTCACTATGAAAAACCGGCAACTCAGCGAAGCTGACCTAGCGGCGCGTCACGAACGTGTATTTGCTCTGCCTTCAGCACAACCTTTAGCGCTCATCCCGAAACAAACCCGTCAATACTTTCACGATTTGACGGACGTTAAGTTGCGTTCTATCAAAGAACCTGAGTGGGGGATTTACCTCGCAGAATCTTCCAAAGTGATTCGGCGAGCGATCGCAACAGGGCATGAGCCCCACGCTTTTATGATGAGCGAAAAATGGGCAGATGACCTTTACGATGTTCTTGAGCAACACCCACACATTCCCGCGTACGTAGGGAGTGAAGAAGAGCTTGAGCAAGTAACGGGCTATCACCTGCACCGAGGTGCAATTGCCGCTATCCGACGTCCGCAAAACCCTAGCGTGGAGGACCTCATCAAGAATGCGCGGCGGGTTGCGATTCTCGAGGACATTGTGGATCACACGAACGTGGGTGCAATTTTTCGATCGGCAGCAGCATTAGACGTTGACGCAATTTTGGTGAGTGAACGATGCGCGGACCCGCTCTACCGACGTTCTATCCGAGTGTCGATGGGAACGGTCTTTCAGATTCCTTGGGCACGTGCGCACCACTGGCCAGACGAATTGGAAACCCTACATCAGCTGGGGTTTACTACCGCGGCTTTAGCGTTGGAATCTAATTCATTGACACTGACTGAACTAGCTCAAAAACAACCAGAAAAACTTGCGCTCATCTTGGGAACGGAAGGGCACGGACTCAAACCAAAAACCTTGGCCCGTACCACCCATACGGTGATGATTCCGATGTCGCACAATGTCGATTCTCTGAATGTTGCCGCAGCTTCGGCGGTAGCATTCTGGGAGACTCGACCCAAAAGTGATTAACACGAAATACTCGAGTTCATAAACCGGCAAATCCAAAGGCAAAGAATGTTATCGTAGAGTGCTAGTTGTAAAACTGGTGCTACTCCATTCGGAGCGGCATTCTACGTACTAAAATTTCTGGCAAAATCCAGGAATAGAAGAAGGTAACACCATGAAGAAAGAAATCCACCCGGATTACCACGCGGTTCTCTTCCGCGACCTTGCATCAGGCAAGACCATCTTGACCAAGTCAACTATGACTTCTTCAAAGACTGAAACTTGGGAAGACGGTAACGAATACCCCATCGTTGAGGTTGAAATCTCATCAGAGTCACACCCGTTCTACACCGGCAAGCAGCGCATCATGGACTCCGCTGGCCGTGTTGAGCGCTTCAACGCTCGTTTCAAGAACTTCGGTAAGACTGCATAAGCTTTCGAATTTTTTAATTCAAAACACCCTATTGCCTACATCGTTTTGTGGGTAATAGGGTGTTTTTTCATGTGTAAACGCTAGAATGAGTGGACACACTAGAGACTAAACAGCCCACAAATTAAACTGCCAAGGGAGCACGCATGTCCACACCCGTTGAAGAAACTCGACCCAAAAAACGCAAGGGAAAAATAATCCTAGGCGCTATTCTGGCGTTAGTTCTGGTCTTAGGTATCGGCGGGTGCACCTATGTTTCATCCATCGGAGCTGCCTG
>JAUMUA010000052.1 GCA_030530925.1 Rothia sp. (in: high G+C Gram-positive bacteria)
GGTCACCACCCCAGCTGAAACTCCTTCAGTTACCGCGACTACTCCTGCCGCAGAAACTACCCCAACTGCCAGCGAGTCAGCTGCAGTAGCAGTGGCTGGTGGAACCCCCGGTTCCTCGACCGGTGCTGAGGTTGCACAGCCAGCCGCAACGCCCTCAACCGTAGAGAACATCGTGAACGAAGCCCAGAACAACGCACCGGCAGTCACCGGTGATGTTCAGCCTGCACAGGGCACCGCTTCGGCAGAAGAGTCACTGGCATACACCGGTTTCTCCGGCGTCAAGATCGCCGCAGCAGCCCTTGGTCTGCTGGCACTTGGTACCGTGATTGTGGTTGCCGCGCGTCGTCGTCAGGCATAAACACATATAGTGCCGCTTGCGAGCACTAAAAAGTACTCAACAGCGAAGGCGTCTTGCAGATTACTGCAAGGCGCCTTCGCTGTTCTCTAGACCACAAACGGTATTGTGAGAGATAGACACATCTGAGTGAAAGAGCCATGACTAAGGAGTCATTGTGAGCGCAGAAAACCCGCAGCAATCAAGTGCCCACCCCACTACTGCTGAGATACCGTTTATCTACCCTCAGCATTGGGAAGCCGATGTGGTGTTGCGAGACGGTGCAACCGCCCATCTGCGCCCGGTGATTCCCACCGACCGCGAGGCTCTTCAGCAGATGTACGCGGGGCAAAGCGAGCGCACTATCTATCTGCGATTTTTTGCGCCTAAGCCTGCTCTGAGCGAGAAAGAACTGAACCGTTTTACCACCGTTGATCACGTGAATCGGGTGGCGTTTGTGCTGTTCTTGGGCGAGGAAATGATCGGCATTGGGCGCTATGATCGCACTAACGATCCCACCGAAGCTGAGGTGGCGTTCATGATTTCTGATCATCACCAGGGCAGAGGCATCGGTTCTATTTTGCTCGAGCACCTTGCCGCAGCGGCAAAAGAGCGTGGAATTAACCGATTTGCCGCTGAAGTTCTACCGCAAAATCGTGCCATGCTCAATGTATTTGGCGACGCCGGGTATGAGGTTTCGCGCGAGTTCGACGACGGTTTTGTGGCGGTACATTTTGAGATTGACCCCACCGACCGCTCGCGGCAGGTGATGGAATCGCGCGAGCACCGCGCCGAGGCGCAGTCTATTGCTGAGCTACTCTCACCTGAATCGGTTGCTGTGATTGCAGATTCTACGAGATCTTCGGTGGCGCAATCGGTACTGAAAAACATCGTGGAGCGCGGGTACACCGGAGCGATCTATGCCGTGGGTGATGAGTCGGTTGCCATTGACGGTGTGAACACCGTTGCCACGCTGGGGGATGCACCCAAAATTGATTTAGCGATTATTACAGTTCCCGTGGAGCAAGTTTCCACCGCCGTGGAGCAGTGCGGGCAAGCGGGTATTCGCGGCGCCCTGATTCTTACCGGGGGATTTGCCGACGACGGCGCCCGCGGCCGCGCCCGTCAAAAAGCGCTGGTAAAAACGGCGCGTTCTTACGGCATGCGCATTATTGGCCCTGAATCTTTTGGGCTGATTAATAACGCTGCTGAGATTCAACTCGACACCACTCTCACCAACCATGATCCGCACCCTGGTGGGCTAGGCGTCTTTACTCAGTCTTCCGTGTTGGGCACGATGTTCTCGAACTTTACGGTGCACCGAAATATCGGGGTGTCCTCGTTAGTTTCTGCCGGTAACCGTGCCGATGTTTCGGGTAATGACCTCATGCAGTATTGGGAGGATGACCCTCAAACTGAGGTGTGTGCCCTCTATCTTGAGTCGATTGGTAATCCGCGTAAATTTAGCCGCATCGCGCGTCGTTTGTCGCGCACCAAACCGGTGATTGTGGCAAAGAACGCGCTGACCGGCTTGCAGTTGCCTGCAGGGCATTCGGGGCGAACAGCCATTACCCCAGCCCCCGCGTTGGAATCTTTATTCCGCCAAGCTGGTGTGATTAGCGCTGAGTCTAGTGAACAAGTTCTAGACGTTGCGCAACTTTTGGTGGCTATGCCATTGCCCGACGGGCGCCGCGTGGGCATTGTGTCCAACGCGAGGGCGCTGGCGCAAATGGTTGAAGAACGCTGTGCACTGCACCAGATAGAGGTTAAGTTCTCTGAACCTGATCTGAACATCACCCCCGATGAGCGAGACATTTTGCACGAGGTTGCCCGTGCCGCACTCGAAGCTTCAGATATTGATGCTTTGATTGGGGTGTTCCTCTGCGAGAACTCCGCGCAAGCGCACCATATTTCGGAGATTTTGCTGAACGTTTCTCAGCAACAGAACAAACCCGTGGTAGGAGTTTTTCCTGCCATGGTGCAGAAGACTGATGTGATGCAGGGATTGCATGGCGCTACTTCTCGCGGTGAGGATGAATCCGCGTCCGAGTCTGAATCCGAGGCACAGGCTGATCCTGAGGTAGAGACTAATTCCGAGGCGCAGGCTGAGTCTAAAGTAAAGACTGGCACCCGCGGTCTACCATGCTTTAGTCTGCCGCTCACAGCGGTGGATGCGCTGGCGGCCGTCATGAATTACGTACAATGGCGCGGCAACGATCACGGCGAATTTGTGGCACCCACCGGGGTCAAGCCGCAAGAGGTAGCTAATTATATAAGCGACCTCTTGCCAGAGGTCTCGGGGGAAAATTTGCTGAAACTTTCTCAAGAGCAACTCACCCACATTTTAAGTCTCTACGGCATTAACCTCCTGAGCTCACACATTGTAGACACCGCCGATGAAGCGCTCGCCGCCGTAGAAAAAGTGGGCGGCTACCCCGTCGTCCTCAAATCAACAGATGACCTGCTGAGCAAACGCCTCGACCTGGGCGGAGTGCGCCTTGGCATTGAAAATGAGGAACAACTAAGCACCGAATTTGAGGCGATGCGCCGCAACCTCGCCCGCTATGGAATTCATGAAATTGAGATCCAGCACCAGGCGGAACCGGGCCAATCAGCAGTCATCGAAGCGGTGGAAGATCCCTTGCTAGGTCCAGTGGTGTCCTTTGGCATGAGCGGCGATGCAACGGCAATTCTGAACGACTGGGCGTATCGAGTTCCACCGCTGACGGCGTCCGATATTGCGCAGTTGATTCGCACACCACGCGCCGCCACCAAACTCTTTGACCACAACGAATTGGCATCGGGACGAGTCGATTTGCTCGAAGACCTTGCCGCCCGCGTGGCTTTGCTCAAAGACAACCACCCTGAGATTGCCTCCTTGCAACTGAGCCCCATCATTGTGGGTGAAAACGAACTCACGGTGGCCCGCGCCAAAATGTTCTTAGGCAACCCCCAGCAACGCACCGATTCAGCACGACGAACCATGAGCGCCGGGTAATCCACAGGCAGAAACCTAAGAATCACAGCAAGCCCACAAAACCTACTACACTGGGCAGAGTAAATTTTCGTGTGAAAGAGGGCCGCTCCTTGGCAGAAAACGCCGCAACTGAACTCAATGAATCCATCACCCGCGCCGGGTTTTACCCCGAACTGGTAAAAGCGGCAGTAGCCGATGGACTCTTGGGTTTTGAACCACATGCCCAATTGGTGCATTTAGAAACCCACATCGATAACGCAGAAATTCACCGGCATATTACCGTGCTCGCGTTGGCCGCTGATTTTCTGCTGGTTGCCCATCTGGACGATCAGCAGATGGACGAAGAAGGCGATTCGATCGTGGCTCATGTGAACGTGGAGACTCTGCCGGTTTCAGCCGTGAAATCTGTGGGTTTGAGTTATTCGTACCCGCAACCACAAAACTACGAAGCAGGGGAGCACCCTGCTGAAGTGTCACTATCCATTTCTTGGACAGGCGGGCAGCGCCTGGATCTTCAACCAGCCCAATGCCCAGACCCCACCTGCACCGCCGATCACGGCTACACAGGCGTCGCGGCGAGCGAAGATATTATGTTGCGCGTGAGTGCTCCTGCCGACGGCGCGCAGGCGGTGGAAAACGCCCGGAACTTCGCAGGATACTTGCGCCGCGCACAACTGGGGGTCAACTAATGTCTATGCAGGATTTCTGCGGTCATCCGTTGCCCGAAAACCCCGGTTACGGACGCGGCAACGTTGCTGATTTGTTTGAATCGGCAGGCACTTTAGTTGCGCAGCGCTCGCTGACGCCCGATACCCACCCATTCTTGGGTGACGGCGCACACGACACTCTTGATTTAGGGCAGCGCATTGCACAAGCGGGATACGATCCCGAAAAATACCGCAGCGTTTGCGTCGTCATGGTTGATGGACTGGGCGAAAATTTGCTCCGCCGCTATGGCTCCTACGCGCCCTACCTCAAAAAGACAGCTTCTCTGGGGCCCTTGCACTCGGCATTTCCTTCAACCACTGCCGCATCCCTCACCTCATTTGGCACCGGCCTGGCGCCAGGCGCCCACGGCATTGCCGGCTATGAAATTCTGAACCCGGCAACCGACACGGTAGTAAACCAGCTCTCTGGCTGGGACAAAAATATTGATCCGAAGCAATGGCAACCCTATCCCACCGTTTTTGAACGATATGAAAACCACTGCGACGTCGCCACCGTTTCGTTGAGCAAATACCAGGGGAGTGGACTAAGCCTTGCTGGATTGCGCGGCGGCAGATTTATTCACGCGCAAAGCCCGAGCGCTCGAATTACCATGGCAACCAGTATTCTCAGCGCCCGCAAACCGTCGCTGGTGTACATGTACTGGGGTGAAATTGACCAAGCCGGGCACCGCTATGGCGTGGACTCCCAAGAATGGATTGAACAGCTCGAAGAGCTGAACCTAGCCATGCGACGTCTTGCCGAACGCCTGCCCCCGCACGTTTTGATTCTGCTCACCGCCGATCACGGCATGGTAGACATTCCATCTGAGAACAGAATTGATTACTCCGGTGATGTCGAGTTGCTTGGGAATATTCGACACATCGCGGGGGAGCCGCGCATGGTGCAGCTGTATCTCAACGATTCCTCGCCCGACGCTAAAGCAGCAACCATGCAGCGGTGGGCTGATCGTTGGGGCGAAAAAGCGTGGATTATTGACACCGAAGCACTGTGCGAAAACGGCTACTTTGGGCAGAAAGTTACCCAAGAAGCGCGCTCTCGCATGGGCGATATTATGGTCAGTTGTCGAGAGCCGATTGCTCTGTACGATATGCGCCACTTCAAACCACATGCGCTACACATGGTGGGCCAACACGGTTCTTTGACCAACGAAGAAACAGCTGTACCGCTACTGTTGCTCGCTACCGACTAGATAACAAGCTCAGCAGGGCGAGGTGTGTTCCATACCCGACGACGGCGCGGGCTCAGCAAAGTTACTGAGCTTGCTTGGTCTGTGCCTGAGTGGGTTGGGTTTGGGGTGCAACACTTTGCACCTTGTTCTGCGGTGCGGCGGTGGTAGGTGCTACTTGCGGAGCCTTAGTTGGTGCTGGTATCGCAGGTGTGACAACCGGGGCTTGGGTTTTTGCTGGCGCGGCAGTAGGAGGAGCAACGGTTGGAGTGGTAGCGGCGCTAGGTGGAGCTACTGTAGGTTCTGCCTTCTCAGTAGCGGGAACGGTGGCTTGAGGTGTTGCTGTAGGTGGCGCCGCTTCTGCTGTAGCTTTTTGAGCTGGTGCAGCCGCTTGAGTGGTTTGAGGTGCCGCAACAGGTGCCTGAGCTACTTCAGCGGGGGCAGTTTCTGCATACTGAACTTGGCCGGGGGCAACAGCTTCTTGGGTGGGTTCCACGTACTTTACTTCGGGAGCTTTTGCGCTCCAGGTTGGTTTGGGTGCCTCAGATGTACTGGGCTTAGCTGAAGCACTCGTACTGGAGGGCTGCGAAACCGGGGCAGCGGACTCGGGCTGGTGCATGTTTGTTGCGGCATACAGTGATCCGCCGCCAACGAGCGCTAGAGCCGCAACCAAACCACCTAAAGCCCACGTTTTTGCATGAGACTTTTGAGGCTTTGCAGGTGCTGCAATAATACTTGGGGTTCGTTGGTCAAAAGATGTGTTGGTTGCTGCCGAAGTTGAAGCTGAAGCGCCACCGGTGGCTGCTACCACGCGCTGTGGGGTGGTGGGTGCTTCTTGATGGGCGCGCTGAAGTTGTTCTGCGCGTTCTTGCTTCTCTTGAGCCTGATGATCTCTACGATCCTGAATTTTTTCAACGAGTGAGCGTTTTTCAACCACCGTTCCGTGGCGGAAAAGCTGGTGTGAGAGTGACTCATCTTCTTCAACAGGCTGGGGGTTATTAAGCTCGTCTTCAAAAACATATTCGTAACCGTCATCAAGGGACGTGGCATTTTCCGATCCTGCTGTGAGCTCAGGGCTCTGCTGCGAGGGGGCAGAATTCGTATCAGTTTGTGCCCGATGGCGTGCCATAAAAGTGTCCCTAATGTATGCGTGTGTTAACAGCTTCACGGTGCGAACGAGTGAAGGGTGAAAGCTTAGATACCTATTTTACGACCTTAACCATAAACCGCGAGGGTACTTTGGGTCACATTCGGCAAGCACCGTTGAGCTGTTGCGAAACCCTTTTTATTTTCGATTATTGCCAAAGATGATGTCATCCCAGCTAGGTACTGACGTGCGCTTGGGGCGGTTTGTGCGCTGAGGAGCTTTAGAGTTTTCGGTAGAAGACTCGGAGTTTGAACTCTGTTGCTGTGCCTCTTCTTCTTGCTGAGAATCTTGTTTCTGCGTTGGTTTCTCGTGCTGTTGCGATGTTTGATTCCGCTGCGCGGCGGAGTCGTCCTGACGAGGTGAATCTTGCTCTTCTACAGTGTTCTGGGGCTGAGCGGGTTCTTTAGTGTGCTCTGCCGAGGCGTCTTGCGGTTGCTCAACTGCCTCTGGAGGCGCCGAAGGAATCTGCGCGCTGGCAAAGGGAGTAGCTGTTTCCGGGTGAGAGGACTCGGCAACAGTGTCTTTCACGGTAGTGGAGGTCTCAGAAGAAGTTGGTTCAGCTGGTTCCTCACCGGAGCACGACGCGCGCGTTCCAACAAATCCGCCAGCTTACGTTCACGTGCGGAGTTAAAGTTGCGGGCACCGTTGGCACCCAGCGGAGAAGCGCTAGAGGTAGCCTGTGACTGTTGTCCAGACTGAGAGGTCTGGGTAGATTGCTCAGCTTGGTGATCAGATGCTTTCTCTTCGGATGTTTGAGGTTCCTCATGGCGGCCAATCCCCGGCAAGGGTGCATCTACCGAATGATCCCTATTCATCAAGAAGTAGGCGCTTTCATTCGATGCGTAGATGCTCTGATTAGCGGGATTGTATGACCAACGAGCAGGGAACACGACGCCGCGCGGAAAGTTATCTTCAACGCCCTCGGGGAACGTGAAATCAACAGAGATGGTCCAGGAGCCTGATTCTTGCTGGAAAGTGTTCCAATCAGCAGGGGCATCGGTGAATCCGTACTTGTGAGCAACTTCTGCGATGAAATCATCGAGGTTTTTTGCGGTGTTATCTGACTGAGCAGAAGAAATCAATACGGAACGAGCGGCAGTAATGGTATGCGCACGTTCGGCCATAATAGGCCATTCGTAACGACGCACTCGATCAGCGATCCACCCTGATTCATCGGCGATTTCTTCAACGGTGGCACCTTGGCGAAAGCGAGCCTGAATTTCGCGCGGACCGTAGGTGCCTGAACCATTGAAACCGCGGGCAGGTTGGGCGCGTCGAGCCTTCGAAATGCTGGTACGCAAATTCTGATCAATGGGGAGCAAGAACTGGATGCCCTCAGGGCTTTCAAGAGTTAGATGCTCCCCATTTTCGTGGATGCCAATGAGGCGTATTTCAGAAAGGTGCGATTCAGACATGCGGGAGGGCTCCTCAGCTCGTACAGTTTGTCAGCATAAGCCTACCGTTTCAGTGCAATTACTGGCGAATATTTTGAACGCTACGCCATTCTTTCTCGACTATTGACATACCACAACTCCCCGCGAAGCTCTTAATGCCGGCACAACACGCACGTAAAGAATGTCACATTTACATTCCTCAAATTTTTCAAAAATCCCGAAATTTCGCGGTGAAACTGCAACTTTTGGCACAAGTTTTCCAAAAATATTCCGCCAAAAACCACTAAATACTGTTTCCTACTAGACAGAAGCGATTATTTAGTGAAAAAT
The DNA here is from genome assembly GCA_030530925.1 of Rothia sp. (in: high G+C Gram-positive bacteria). Classification (GTDB taxonomy): domain Bacteria; phylum Actinomycetota; class Actinomycetes; order Actinomycetales; family Micrococcaceae; genus Rothia. The sequence continues at coordinate 8,077 of JAUMUA010000052.1, forward strand.
GCTACGCGTTGATGCACCTCAAAAAGAACATCAAAGATGCTCAAGCGTGGCGCTGACAACCAAACTATTGACCCAAAGTTCACCATTGATGACAGAGATGTTGAACGATAACCACGGAGCGTGAGAGCTAACTTTGGCTACAGACTACGATGCACCTCGCAAACAAGATGAAGATAACAATAGCCAGTCCATTGAAGAACTCAATGCGCATCGCTCAGAAATGCAATCAGGTGCGGTTGACGAGGACGAAAACGCTGCTGCTGAAAGCTTTGAGTTACCCGGTGCAGACCTTTCGAACGAAGAGTTGAACGTTGTTGTTCTTCCTGCGCAGGACGACGAATTTACCTGTGCATCCTGCTTCTTGGTTCGTCACCGTTCGCAGATTGCTCGCGAAGAAGACGGTCTCCAGTACTGCGTAGAGTGCGAAGGCTAAGAACCTCAAAACTACCAAACAGGCGGAACATTCGTGGTGAATGTTCCGCCCTTTTTGTAGGTATAAAGCTTTAGCGTTGTGGTTTTGAAGTAGCTTGCTCGCGAGCCTCTTCAAGAAGTGCTAGCTGATCTTCTTTGCCTTCGTTGATAATCTGCGCTATCTGATCTGCGTGGCGGGTTGAGGCGAGCCAATAAGGAGTGGGGTCGGCGGGGTCTGCAATTTCAATACGAATTTTGGAGGGGATCCAACCGCGAAAGCACATGAACGCGCGTCCATCAAGACCGGGACCCGCTACAACGCGAGCTGCCTCACCGTGAAAGGCCTCGGCGATTCCCACAAATTCACGCTCAATTTGCGCGCGTCCCACGCGCACATAGCTACGGGTGATTTCAATGACGGGTGAGGAGGTGTACATAATAATGCCAAAGAGAAGTGCCACCACAATGCCCGCAATAACGCCTGCGGTAATGCTAATAGGGGCACCCACAAAAAACGTTGCTACTCCGGCAAGCAACACCATGAGCCACATGCCAACTCCCGGGGTCAGTTTCTCGCGGTATTGCAGTTGCGAGTCGCGAGATGCGCGAGGGGAGGGTACCGTCATGACGTTCCTTTGCTTCAAAGATGCTTACTTATTTCCCATCTTAGTCGCGAGCACAAATCAGCGCACGACCAGCGTGTTATCAGCTACCTCAAGTGTTCGTTTCGAAAGCCGTCTTCGAGTACAGTAACTGCTGTGATACATCAGATTAACGTACCGTTGAAAATGCTCGATCCAGAGCTCGAAGTTCCTCGTTATGCCAAGGACGGCGACGCCGGAGTAGACCTGCGTGCGTCAGAGGCGCTCGTGTTGCAACCGGGTGAGCGGGCATTGGTGAAAACCGGTGTGGCGATTGCACTCCCTGCAGGTTACGTCGGTTTGGTACATCCGCGCTCGGGGCTGGCTGTGAAGCACGGTATTACCGTGGTGAATGCACCGGGTACGGTGGATTCAGGTTATCGCGGGGAAATCATGGTGTGCTTGCTCAACACCGATCGCACGCAGGCATTCGAGATTAACCGCGGTGATAGAATCGCCCAGCTGGTGGTTCAGAAAGTTACCCAGGCGACCTTTGAACCCGTGGATGAGCTTGAAACATCAGCGCGCGGTGCTACCGGCTTCGGTTCATCAGGGGTGAACTAACAGTACAATTGACTCGTTGCGTGCGAGCTTTACCGTAAAGTTTCTTACAGTTCTCATTCCCAAGGTAATCAAGGATTTTTCAATGTTTGGATTTGGCAAAAAGAAGCGTGCAGTAGAAGATTCACCGATTCCTGCGGCTGAGGCAACTGAATCTACAGAGGCAAGCACGGCTTCTGCTGAGGAATCGAAAAACTTGCCGGCTGAAACCCGTGAACCTGCTCAAACTAGCGAACATGCTGAGAGCAGTGCACCTGCCGAAACTGTAGCAAAAACTAACACTTACGCTGAATTTTCGCGTGAAAACGGTCCGTTCGACATCACTGAAAAATCTACCGCCGAGGGTTATCTTGACTTCGGCTCGATGAAAATCAAAATGACTGAGGGCCTCAACATGCGCCTGGACGTCGAGCAAAAAACACAGCAAATGGTTGCTGTGACTATTACCGACGGTAACGCCTCCTTGCAGGTGCAAGCTTTCGCAGCTCCCAAAACTGCGGGTATTTGGGATGACATTTGCACCGAAATCGGTGAATCAGTACGCGAACAAGGCGGCACCATAGAATTTACCCAGGGACCGCTGGGGCGTCAGCTCATTTCTAAGCTTCCCGCCAAAACCGCAGACGGTCGCAAAGGCTACCGCGTGGCTCGTTTCGTAGGAGTTGACGGCCCCCGCTGGTTCTTGCGCGGCGTACTTTCAGGGGACGCAGCTATTAAGCCTGAGGCAGCTGCCGCCATGGAAGACGTCTTCCGTAGCATCGTGGTTGAGCGTGGCACCGATCCTCGCCCGCCTCGCGACCTTCTTCCCATGATGGTTCCCGAGAGCATTTTGCAGGCACAAGAGCGTCAGGCACAAGAAGCGCAACAGGCGAAAGCACCGGCTCAGCCCAATCTTGAGGTTCCCCGACGCGGCCCAGAAATCACCGAAATTGGCTAGTACCCGCGCGTCATTGACCGACGCCGCAGCGGCGGAAAGCTTGCCCGAGGCAGGCGCAGGAGGCGACCAACGTCAGCGGTTGACCGAATATCCACCGCGGTTTCGCGCCCGTCTTTCGGGGCGCGTCGTGCAAATCACCTACTCGGCAGCTGGGCAACCGCTACGCTTTGAAGCGATCTTAGAAGTTGCTAAATCGCGCCCGTTGCCCCCAGCAACCGCACATCAGCTCACGGGGATTCCCATTGTTGAAGTGCTCAGCGACGACGATTTAGATGAAAACGATGAAATCGCCGCTGAAACCGATGACGATGATGACGACGCCTCGCCGCTAGCGATCGAAGAAACTAACTCCGAATCAGAGCAAAGTTTCCCGCACTACCGCGTGCGAATGCACCGCCCCAAAACCGCTACTCCGCTGTATCCCAAGTTTGCACCATTTGCGGCAGGGGAGCGCGTCACCCTCATCTGGCACGGTCAACGCGAAGTTCAAGGAATTGTTGCAGGATCTTTTTTGCGCTGTAGCGGTATGACCTCTCGCACGGGGCAAAACACGCAAATGTGCAACCCTCGGTATGAAATCGTTCCCGGTTTTATGCCACCCATTAGTTCGTCCCACGCTTAGGATTTTTTGTGTCTGAGAATCAAGACCTATCATCGTCAGATGCTGAGAACTCGCAAAGTTTTCAGTCTGCTTTTGCTGCATCAGGCTCGCGCCTACGCCGCGGGGCTAATGGAGAAGTCGATGTTATGCATGCCGTGGGTGGCGTACGAGGCATTATCGAAGCACTTCTGCCAGGCTTTTTGTTCTTGTGTGCTTTCTTGTTCACCCAGAACTTGATGATGTCTTTGATGATCGCAGGTGCGATTGCCCTGTGTTTTGCCGTGGTGCGGTTGGTTCAACGCGGCGCGCTCGTACAATCACTCTCTGGTTTTGTGGGAGTTCTTATCTGCGCGTGGTCGGCAATGCACAGCGGGAATGCAGCCGGATATTACCTGCCGGGATTGTGGACCAACTTTGCCTACACCCTTGCCATCTTTATCTCATTGATGGTGCGCTGGCCGTTGCTCGGCGTCATTTATTCCTTTGCCCGCAGTGAATCTGAAACCTGGCGTACCACCCCGGCGCGGTATCGGGCGTACTGGCGTGCCACGTGGGTCATGCTTGCCATGTTTGCGTTGCGCCTTGTGGTGCAGGTGCCGCTGTATTTTACGCAGGACGTAGCGTGGTTGGGCATTGCTCGTCTCTTTATGGGCACCCCGCTGTACCTTGCCGTTTTGTGGCTAACCTGGATGATGACTCGCACTCCAGCTGATGTAGAAGTCACCGAGGATGAGACGCAAAAGCCCAGCCGCTAAGGGCGAGGCTTCACAGGCGGTTTAGATGAAGGAGATCTAGCTAAAGAGCGCTCGAATGTCTTCTTCGCCCTCCACTGTGGTGATAAAGAACAGCTCGTCTTCGCCCATAATCGGTTCGTCCCCGGTGGGGGCAATGGGCTGGCTATCGCGCAAAATCGCGGTGAGCGTGGTGTCCACGGGCCACTGAACAGTGTTGACCGTGTGCCCAATAATGGGATGCTCAGCAGGTACCGTGTACTCAACCAGCATGGCACCGCCAGCTTGTAGTTCAAGCAGGCGCACGACGTCGCCGACTTCCACAGCTTCTTCCACCAGGGAGGTCATCAGGCGCGGGGTTGAGACGGGAACATCCACGCCCCACGACTCATCAAAGAGCCACTCGTTTTTGGGGTTGTTCACGCGAGCTACGGTGCGTGGCACTCCAAATTCACTGCGTGCCAGCAGAGAAACCACCAGGTTAGATTTATCGTCGCCGGTCGTTGCCACGATGACATCGCACGTCTCCGGCTTGGCGCGTCGTAGAACCGATAGTTCACAAGCATCGCCGATAACCCACTGGGCGCCGTCGATATCGGTGCGTCCTACCGACTCGGGCTTTTCGTCAACGACCGTCACACGGTGACCGTGTGCCACCAGTTCTCGGGCAATCGAGGATCCGACCG
>JAUMUA010000053.1 GCA_030530925.1 Rothia sp. (in: high G+C Gram-positive bacteria)
AGTTGCTACCGGGGTGGGCGGTGTGACGCTTGAAGGAGTAGTCGCCCCTGCGGTAGGGGTCTCAGATGGAGTAACCGAAGGAGTCACCACGGGTGCTTCACCCGCACCGGTACCTGAACCCTCATATACAGCCGAGTATGCCAGGCCGCCGGTCTTCTCGCCGTCGGCAGAAAGTGCCCAAGTATTGGTTGCCTGATCCATGCCTGCGGTAGGTGTGGAGTAAATCAGCACGTGTACAAGGTCGTTAGCTTCGATGCGATTCATGGTGAGGCTGAAACCATCAGGTGAGCAATTCACGCTGTACTGCGAAGGATCAACAGGTGTCCACGCGGTGGGGTAACCGTTACTCTGATCGGCGTGACCCACGTAGAGGGTGTCGCACTTGAGCTTTACGTCTTTGGGGATATCGCTGAGAACTACGTTGTCCATGGAACCGGGAACGTCAAACCCCCATCCTACCTGGCTATCATCTGTGGGCCAGCCGTATTTGACGGGTTCGGTAACAGCAACCGGTGGTTTTGCATCATCCTCAGGGGTAATGACGGTTGCGGTGCCGCCCCAGTTCAAGGTGATGGGTTTACCGGGAACAGCTTGCGAGGAGATGCGCACCGAGAAGGTGAGATCGCCGTGCACATTGATGGGGTGGGTCGTCACGAAGTCGCTGAGCGTGACGGTCACGAGTCCGTCTTGTACGACGGCGTTAGCTACAACGTTTCCAGCCTCGTCGGTGAGGGGAAAGTTTTTAGCTAGTGGTACGAGCTCTGTGGGGAGCTCAAGGGTAAAGGTGTCTCCAGCTTTGGAGTAATCGGGCACGGCCCAGTTGGCGTGGAGTACGACGTTGTCGCCTACAATGGCGTCGCCGGTGGTGGTGACGTTGGTGATGGCGTTAGAAATTTGATCCGCGTTAGCGGCAGGTACGGCCCCTATTGCTAGCCCACCGATAGTGGCGGTGGTTAGCGCGAATGCTGCGATTTGCTTTCGCATAGCTCTCCTTGATAACAGGTGTGTGACTAATATTTGTAGGTCGTCACACAAATTCTCACAATGTATTTGTTTAACCTGATCAAAGAAGGAAATATTAAATTATTTTTGATGATGAATTATCTAATTCATTTCATTGCGCTCTTGCAGTGAAAAGAATTCCCCTCTAGATCACAATACCGATGCGACAATATTGCACTGTGAATGCTACCCACGAGCAATGAAGTTGGAACGCGCAAAACCCCGCAAGTCCCCCAAAGAGTACCGCCGATACCCCATAATGGATAATCTGTTTCAGGGGTTTCAAAAGATTGTCGAATAACCCATTAGTACGGATATTTTGATAAGCATCTCGCTCCTTAAATTTTTTTGCTTTCACTGGGAAAGTATTGGCAGAAAAATTCTGCATTGCACCAAGTAAAAATGGTGATGGAGCAGTTAACGATTTTCCTGAGAAAAAGTTTCCCACCATCACTGCCATTCCAAAGGCGGTAAAATAAATCTGCACTGTGTTCTAGCATCAAAGAGGTTTTCATGGCTCGCCGTTCCAAAACATTTCAAGACGACTACCCCACCGATGTTGTCGAAAATATTGTGGATATCGATGTTTCCGCCGAAATGGAAACCAGCTTTCTTGAGTATTCCTACTCGGTGATTTATTCGCGTGCGCTACCGGACGCCCGAGATGGCCTTAAACCGGTGCAACGTCGCATCCTTTACATGATGCAGCAGATGGGTTTGCGTCCAGATAAGGGCCACGTAAAATCGGCCCGCGTGGTGGGCGAGGTCATGGGTAAATTGCACCCGCACGGTGATTCCGCAATCTACGATGCCATGGTTCGCCTAGCTCAGCCCTTTGCTATGCGCATGCCGTTAGTTGACGGTCACGGTAACTTCGGTTCGTTGGATGACGGCCCGGCGGCGTCACGCTACACCGAAGCACGCATGGATCAAGCCGCCCTTGCCCTCACCGCCGATCTTGAAGAAGACGTCGTTGATTTTGTGCCGAACTACGACAGCCAGTTCATGCAACCGGCAGTACTACCAGCAGCTTTTCCGAACCTGCTGGTGAACGGCGCCTCGGGTATTGCTGTGGGTATGGCTACCAATATGCCACCGCACAACTTACGCGAGGTAATTGCCGGTGCGCGCCATTTGATTGATCACCCCGAGGCTTCTCTCAAAGACATTATGAAGTTCATTCCCGGCCCCGATTTACCCTCAGGTGGCACAATCGTGGGTCTCTCTGGCGTGCACGATGGTTATAAATCCGGTCGGGGTATCTTCAAAACCCGCGCGAAAGCTAGCATAGAGCAAGTTTCTGCACGTAAACAGGGCATTGTGATTACCGAACTGCCGTACATGGTGGGTCCTGAAAAAGTTATCGAAAAAATCAAGGACGGCGTCAATAAGAAAAAATTAGTGGGTATTTCCGATGTTGCCGATCTAACCGACCGTAAAAACGGTATGCGCTTGGTCATTGAAATTAAAAATGGTTTCAATCCGCAAGCAGTTTTGGCGTCTCTTTATAAGTACACGCCGCTCGAAGATTCTTTTGGCATCAACAACGTTGCCCTAGTTGATGGACAGCCACACACTCTCGGTCTTCTTGATTTGCTGAAAGTTTATGTGAACCATCGAATTGATGTGGTACGCCGCCGCACCAATTTCCGCCTGAAAAAACGCCAAGACCGCTTGCATTTGGTCGAAGGTCTTTTGATTGCGATTGTAGATATTGACGAAATCATTCAGATTATTCGCCAGTCAGATGAAACCGCGCAGGCACGCGAGCGCCTCATGACCATCTACGATCTCTCTGAGTTGCAGGCGAATCATATTCTTGAGTTGCGATTGCGCCAACTCACCAAGTATTCGCGGTTAGAACTTGAAAAAGAGCAACAAGAGCTTTTGGCTGAGATTGCTGATTTGCAGTCCATTTTGGCGGATGAACGAGAGCTCAACGCGTTGGTATCTGCGGAGTTGCAGCAGGTAGCTGATATGTACGGCACCGATCGTCGTACCCAGCTGATGAACAAAGACGATCTTCAAGACGTTGTTCAGGTGGTGCAGAGTTCGGCAAAGAGTAAGAAGGGTCTGGGGCTTGCACTAGAAATCGCGGACGACCCGTGTTGGGTGATACTTTCGGGTTCTGGCATGTTGGGGCGCACCGCCCAGCAAGGTGCCGAATTAGAGCCGTTGCACGACGCCGCCAAGCGGCTCAAGCACGACGTCGTCACCTCTTTGGTTCCCACGACGGCGCGCGGTGAAGTGGGTGCGATTACCTCGCAAGGACGCATGGTGCGTCTCAGCGTGATGGACCTAGTAGTTCTTGAGAATTCGCAGGGCGCTCCCCTGCTGTCTTCGGGGGTCAAGGCAACTGAGGTGGTTGCTCTTGCTAAGAACGAAACCCTCATTGGAATCGTTCCGCTAAATAAGATTTTGGTGATGGCCACTGAGTCCGGCGTGATTAAGCGCCTGAACCCCGAATACCCACTCAATGCCGATGAATGGGAGGTTATTAAGCTCAAGGGAGCAGATCGTGTGATTGCCGCCCAAACGTGTGAATCTGCTGATTTGCAACTGACCCTGCTCACTCAGCAGGCTAAGCTTTTGACCTTTGACGCCGCTAAGGTACGTCCGCAGGGTCGAACTGGTGGTGGTATCGCGGGCATCAAACTTGCAGATAATGACCGCGTAATTGCCCTCGGGGTTACTCCGCCCGGTGCAGATGCGGTGGTAGTGACGGTTACCGACGGCGCAGCAGAGCAGGACGCCGCGGCGTCGGCTAAGGTTTCGTTGCTGAGCGAGTTCCCGCCCAAGGGTCGTGCCACCGGTGGCGTGCGCGCGCATCGTTTTTTGGCGGGGGAAACCAAACTCACCGCAGGTTTTGTGGGTGTGGGACCAGCTAAAGCGTCGTCGGCTGCCGGTATCAATCGCGCGTTGCCCACAGAATTTGGACCCCGCGACGGTTCGGGTGTGCCATTGAATCAGTCCATCGCGCTGATTGGGCCTTCGCTCAAGAGTACGCAGTATCTACTGGCGCAAGGCAGCAAAGCTGATTCAAAGGCGGTGGAGAACGCCACCCCCTCTGCATTCGATGAGCCTGCAGACGTTGAAGGTGCTGTAGAAGATTCTCTCTTCTAAAATCCAAGGCTGTTAGTAGCTGGTTTTCCCGCTCTAGCACGAGATAAAAATGCGGCGTTCCGAGTCTCGGAACGCCGCATTTTTTATGGCTAAAGGTGTACCAATCGGTCACAGGTTTGCAGATCGCTGGCGCGGTGAGAAACAATCACCACCGCTGGCAGATCCTTTGCATCCTGCCCCGTTGAAGCTGTGCTTCGATGGGTTGCCTTCGTGCCTTGGGCTACCTCTTGGATGAGCGCGGCTGCTGCCTGCTGATCCAAATGAGCAGTGGGCTCGTCCATCAGCAAAAGCGCGGCGTCGGTCAAAAGAGTACGCGCAATAGCAATGCGCTGGCGCTGTCCGCCAGAAACATAGGCACCACCAGCACCCACTTGGGTATTGAGCCCCAGCGGTAGTGAACGCACAAAGTCCCCTAGTCCCACGCGTTCCATGGCATCGAGCATCTGCACCTCAGAAGGTCGAGCGCTCTGCTGAGTAGCTAACGCCAAATTATCTGCAATCGAGGCGGCAAAAATATACGCCGATTGTGGACACCACGCCGCGTACCCTCGCAAATCCACCTCTGACATTCGAGTGCCATTGACACTAATAGAACCCGATTCAGCAGGTAAGAAGCCCAATAGGATGGCAAGCACTGTGGTTTTGCCCGAACCCGAAGGTCCCGTAATACCCAGCCATTCCCCCGATGCGACAGTCGCGTTCACACCAGCAAACACGGGATGAGTCATGCCGGGCCAGCGCGTTGATAAATCGTTGACGTTGAGCTCAATGGGGCTCGCGAAAGCAGATTTAATGACCGCCGTATGCTTTTGCTGCTGATCGTCATTCCATCGATTGCGCTCGACGAGCGGGCGCAGACGCGCCACCAATTCGGCAAAGTACGACCACCGGCGTACTGCTCGTGCGTGCGCCACCGAGCACGGAATGAGACCCCAGCAGATCATCGCCACTAGTGCGAGCGTGGACGCGGTGAGGCGCCCGTCCTGCACTGCATCCCAGTTCAACACCAGCGTTGCCAAACTTGCCGCGCCCCATACAAAGGTGGTGAGCGCCCGAGCAAAGTTCATAGTGGTGACGCTTGCATGCGCGGCGTCTTGGGCGTACCGCTCAGTTTCGGCAAAGGTAGCATGCGCTAGATAGTTGAGTCCGTTAGCACGCAGTTCCTCGGCAGCGTCAAACGATGAAACACCAAGACGTAGCGTCTCATTGATGGCTGAGTGTGAGATGGTCTCAGCTTTAGAGTCTAGGTAGAGAACCACTGCAGGAATCACCAAAGTTGCCAGCAGAGCCGCAGGTAGCAGAACCACCAAACTGGGCGGGACCAGCACAGCGGAGGTCAACAGCGCCAGAACCATCATCACGCAGTGGGTCACAGAAGGTATGACGGCGTGTGGCAGAGATTCTCGCAACTCATCAATATCGCCCACCAAGCGTTCTAAGATTTTGTCCCCGCGCAGAAGCGAACGGATTGAGAGAATCGTTCGTCCAGCGGTGTTCCATGCGCGTACGCGGAATTTTGAGGCTCCGGTAAGTGCAGCTGAGGTAATGATTTCTTCGGAAATAAAACTCATGATGAGACCGGCAAGTACACAACAGCTCATTCCCACTAGCAACCAGGTTGCCAGGGTAAATTGCGGTGCTTGCGCCACGCGCATCAGCCACCAGGCTAAGAGCATGACGCCGGTGACCATACAAACGTACGCCGCACTTGCCAATACCGCAGGTAGCACCATCTTTTGTGGTCCCACACCGGTAAGAATGCGCAAACTCTCCAATGTCTTGAAGATTCCCGGGCAATGCTTCGATGGAGTTTTCGCAAGAGCTGCTGGGTCAGATTCGAGGTTCTGCGCCGCAGAGTGAGCTTCAGTTTGAGCTGGATCGTGAGTTTCTGCAGGCATTGCTCCCCCGGCTGGAAAACTCCACCCCAGCGCTTTACCTTTTTGAAGATGCCACTGGGTACTGTTCTGATTCCTGGTGGCGTGCAAATGAAAATCGGTGCGCTGCAACAGCTCATCATCGTGAGTCACAATCAGCAGCGTAGCCCCGGTTGTTGCCAAGGCGGCAAGCGAAGCGTTCACACGAACCGCTGCGGCGGCGTCCAAATGGGCTGTGGGTTCGTCCACCAACACCGTCACATGCTCACCAATTTTTTCGAGTGCATCCACACGCGCCAAGGTACGAGCAATGGCAAGACGGCGCATCTGCCCCGCGCTCAAAGACTCCGGGGCAATATCGGCGTACTCTTCAAGACCTACCACACGCAGGTATTGCATGTAGCGCGCGCGTCCATTGGCAGAAAGAGTGAGCGGACTGTGATGCGATTGAAGACCCTGAGCCGCCACCAAATCATGGGCTGAATGCACCACTGCGGGAAAACCAAAGAGTGCAACTTCGTGGAGCACCGAGGTGGTCAAAAAGGCAGGTGATTGGCTCACCCACACCACTGATCCGGTACCTCGAACAGCCCCGCTGACCCGCAGGGGTTCGGTTTCCCCGGTTGCCACCAAATCCGGTGCCACCGAGCCAGAGACGACGCCGAGCAGCGTGGACTTGCCGCACCCCGAGGGGCCGGTAATCGCCGTCGTGCTGGCATGCGGTATGCGCATATTGAAGTTTTCAAACACTGGTGCTCGGCCGGGATATTGGATCGAGAGGTTCTCCACTTCAAGAGCTGCGCCTTCTACATTGATGATATTGCGCGGCAAAGGGCGAGCCAAGAAGGCTTCAATTTCAGTCCGGGCGGCTTGAGCCTGAGCCCCAGAGCGTAACGCGGGGGTGAGTTGGTGAAGGGTTACTACCACAAGAAACGTGAGAAAACCGATAAAAAGTGACGTATCGAGACCCATGCTGTGGTGAAGTACAAAGCGACCCGAAAGCCACAAAATCACAGCGGTAAGAACCGTGAGAATCGCATCCACCCAAATTCTTGAGCTGAGCTCTTGGGTCAATGCTTTTAAATGCAATCGGCGTAAGCGCTCCCCCATATCAGCTAGCACTTGGGACTGTTCAGATGCTCGTCCCAGCCCCACCAAAACCGGCAGGCCCTTCACCATTTCAACAATATGATCAGAAATGCTCAGTTTTTCTTGGGTCGAAGCTTCCACCGTTTTCTGTGTGGGACGCACACAGAGCACGCTCACCAGGGCAGCGAACAGTGCGCCAAACCCTAAAACACCGGCTAACTGGGTGCTATAAAAACCAGTGAGAACCACGCTAACCAGCGTAAAAATAATTACTCTCACAAGCCCCGGCAAAAACTTTGCATCATACTGACGCACGGCGTCCACTCCGTGAGTCAGCAACACCGACGTAGCGCCGGTTCCTCGCTGACTATCGGCACCTGCGGTGGCAAGAATGCGATGTAGCAGAGATTCCCGGACGGCGGTGGAGCGCCGCATTGCCATACGATGAATGATTGCACCGCCCCAAACCAACATGGCACCGTGAATCACCAGTGCCGCAACTCCCATCACGGTGAGCAACAAAACGCTGGGCTCATGCCCTACCGTAGCTAACCACAGACGATCTACCTGAGGCATTTCCTGCCCTGATAGCACCGGTAGAGCCTCTCCTTTCAGCGGAGAAAACGCGGCGTTTTCTACGATCGCGCGGTGCGTTAGCCTGGCGAGGTAGCACAGTGCGGTTGCAATGACGGCGCCCGCAACTGCCAACGCAAAACTCTGCAGAAGAGTTATCAAGGCGTAGCTGCATAGGGCGAGGCTGGTGCGGAGTCCTGTCTTCGGACGATTAGTCATCGTGAAAAAGTAATCCTTAAAATGGCGCGAGCAATTGATCCTCTTTATCGTATCGGTGAATGTTCAAAATTTGGGTGCTCGCACCGCACCTCATCTATGGCCTCACAAGGTGAACTAAAGAAAGAATGGACTTAAGAGGGAGAATCTCCCCCTCTTAAGTCCACAGCTAACCTTTAACCGCACCAGTATTGTTATCTGCGCAGCGTGCAACGTTGGCGCGAGTTACCACTGACGCTCGCCCAGCAACCCCATGGATCGTACAGTCTCTTTTTCGTCCCTGAGTTCCTGTATCGAAGCTTCAAAGTGCTTCTGACCAGCTTCGGTAAGCTGAATTGCCTGTTCAATGTGAAACTGTCCATCGCCAGCCATTACGGGGAACGAACAAATCAGCCCGGGTTCCACGCCGTACGAACCGTCGGTAGCAACGCCCATAGAAGTTGGCTGTTGCTCTTCGCTAGTCCACATTTTGATGTGCTGTACCGCCGCATACGCCGCCGAGCCCACCGAGGAACCACCGCGTACGTCAATAATTTCAGCACCGCGTTTGGCAACGCGCGGCACTAAGGTGTTCATAATCCACGCTTCGTCTTTTCCGTGCGACTGCAGCACCTCTAGCGCAGGTTTTCCAGCGATACTCGCGTGCGTAATGCACGGGTATTGAGTTGCCGAATGGTTACCCCAGATAGAAACCCCTTCAATTTCAGAGGGTGTGGTTTCGGTAGCTTGCGCTAGCTGAGTAACAGCTCGGTTATGATCTAACCGAGTCAGGGCAGTAAAACGCTGCACCGGAACATCTGGGGCATGTGAAGCACAAATCATAGCGTTCGTATTAGCGGGGTTTCCCACCACCAAAATCTTGACCTCTTCTGCTGCGCCGTCATTGATCGCTTGACCTTGCACCGAGAAAATTCCCGCATTAGCCGCCAGCAAATCGCCGCGTTCCATTCCTTGCGAGCGCGGACGAGCGCCAATCAACATGCCAATATTAGCGCCGTCAAATGCTTGTTGCGGATCATCATAAATATTGATGGAATCCACCAGGTCAAAGGCGCAATCGGCAAGTTCCATGGCCACGCCCTCTACTGCTCTCAGGGCCTGCGGAACGTCGAGCAGGTTGAGACGGATGCGCGTGTTAGCACCCAGCATTTCACCAGCGGCAATACGAAACAGGGACGCATAGCCGATTTGTCCGGCTGCACCGGTGAGAGTGATGGTGACGGGTGATTGAGATGAGTTTTTATCCATATCACCAGTATAGTGTTGCGCTTCACATCTTAGATAGGGTGTGGAAAATGATTATCGCAAGTTAGGCGTCAATCTGAGTTTCGTCGAGCTGATGAGCACCATTGATAATAAATTCCTTACGAGGCGCTACCTCAGACCCCATCAGCAACGAGAAAGCCCGCTCTGCTGCTTCGGCGTCCTCAATTCGCACTCTGCGCAGCACTCGATGGCGCGGATCCATGGTGGTTTCTGCCAGCTGATCGGCGTCCATCTCGCCCAAACCTTTATAGCGCTGGATAGGCTCTTTATAGTGCTTGCCTTCAGCTTCAAGTTTGGCAAGAAAGCGGTTGAGTTCGTTTTCTGAATAGGTATAGACCATCTCATTGGGCTTACCACGGTGCACTACTTCAACCCGGTGAAGTGGTGGAACTGCCGCGTACACGTGCCCGTGCTCAATTATGGGGCGCATATAGCGGTAAAACAAAGTCAGCAATAGGGTACGAATATGGGCGCCGTCAACGTCCGCATCGGTCATCATAATAATCTTGCCGTAGCGAATACCCTCAACGTCAAAAGTTCGCCCCGAACCTGCACCAATCACCTGAATAATTGAGGCGCATTCGGCATTAGCTAGCATGTCGGTGAGTGATGCTTTTTGAACGTTCAGAATTTTGCCGCGAATCGGCAACAGCGCTTGATAGGTGGACGAGCGCGCCAAGCGTGCGGTGCCCAGCGCCGAGTCGCCCTCCACAATAAACAGCTCGGAATGCTCCACATTATCGGAGCGGCAATCAACCAACTTTGCGGGCATGGAGGAGGTTTCCAGCGCTGTTTTACGTCGCTGGGTTTCTTTGTGGACGCGCGCCGAGACACGAGACTTCATCTCTGCCACAATTTTTTCGCTCAGCGAGGTCGCCTGCTGTTTATCAGCACGCCCGGTTGCTTTGAGCTTGGCGCTGAGCTGTTGCGAGACCACTTTAGAAACAATTTGGCGCACCGCAGGGGTTCCCAAAATTTCTTTGGTTTGTCCCTCAAATTGCGGCTCAGCCAAACGAACCGTCAAGACGGCGGTCAGACCCGCGAGGACGTCGTCTTTTTCGATCTTTTCCGAAGCGCCCATCTTGAATTTGCGGGCGTTATCGCTCAGATGCTTTCTAAAAGTCTTGAGAAGTCCCTGTTCAAAACCGGTCTGGTGGGTACCGCCCTTAGGGGTAGAAATAATGTTCACAAAGCTACGCAGATTGGTCTCATACCCAATCCCCCAGCGAAGCGCGATATCAACTTCACATTCGCGTTCAAGTTCTTGAAGTTGAGAGTGCCCATTTTCATCGAGCACCGGCACGGTTTCTTTGAAGGTTTCTTGCCCCTGAAAACGCCAAATGTCAGTCACCGACGAATCGTGTGCCAAGTAATCAACGAACTCAGAGATACCGCCGTCGTGCTGGAAAATCTCTTCATGTGGACCGTACTCGCCCGCAGTGCCCGGGAGGCGGCGTTCGTCGCGAATAGAGATACGCAAGCCGGGAATCAAGAAAGAGGTCTGACGGGCGCGCTGCGCTAAATTGTCATAGCTAAATTTGGCGTCAGGGGTAAAAATTTGCGGATCCGCCCAGTACCGCACGCGAGTTCCGGTCACACCACGTTTGGCTTTTCTAACAACGACGAGCGCGTCGTTCTCTTGCTGGGAGGGCATGAATTCTGCGTCTGGCTTGGGAGTACGTGCATCGGCAAACTGCCCGGGAATACCGTGGCGGAAACTCATCTGATAGGTTTTGCCACCGCGATCAACCTGAACATCGAGTCTGCTGGAAAGAGCGTTGACCACCGAGGCACCCACACCGTGCAAACCACCTGAGGCGGCATAGGATCCGCCGCCAAATTTACCGCCGGCGTGCGACTTGGTGTACACAACTTCGACGCCGGTGAGCCCGGTACGCGGTTCAATATCGGTGGGTACGCCACGGCCGTCGTCCTGCACCTCAACCGAACCATCTTTATACAAAATGATGTTGATGGATTGACCAAAACCTGCCAGCGCTTCATCAACCGAGTTATCAATGATTTCCCACAGGCAGTGCATCAGCCCGCGCGAATCGGTAGAACCGATGTACATACCGGGGCGCTTACGAACAGCTTCTAGCCCCTCTAATACCGATAGGTTTTGAGCTGTATAGTTCGAAGCCGCCAAAAAGATTCTCCCATCGGGTCACAAATGTATTTGTTTATTTTATGCGTTTTTACACCGGAGCGCACGCCAATGATTTTTCCTCAGAAGTCTGGGGGGAAGCTATGCTACGCCACTGCCCCAGTTCTGAATTATGCTCTACGCTCATCTGCTTTTCTCACAGCGAAAGACGCGAATAAAAACTCGCTTCTCATGGTTACATGGTGTGAAACATCAACGAAAAATGTGAGAAAAGGAAGGCAGAAGATGACTACTGCACTTGAAACCCGCGAACTGACCGCCGCTGATCGTTGCGATGCATGCGGTGCCCAAGCATACGTTCACGTCGTGCTCGATAGCGGTAATGATTTGTTTTTCTGCGCTCACCATGCGCGTGAAAACGAGTCAGCACTCAAAGAGGTAGCAGCAGAATGGGACGACCAAACTGAGCGTATTAGCTAGTATTTCGCGAATCTCCTAGCGTAGAGTTCGCATCAATTCAGAACTCATAAAAAAATCAGCTTTTCCCCAGGTGTTAGAGGGAAACGCTGATTTTTTATCTCTTCTCGCCGGGTTCCGCTATTCAATAGCTAGAACCCGGTTTTGGCACTAGCCCTTAGTCAAGGTAGTCGCGCAAAACCTGCGAACGAGAGGGGTGACGCAGTTTAGACATCGTCT
>JAUMUA010000054.1:0-1740 GCA_030530925.1 Rothia sp. (in: high G+C Gram-positive bacteria)
TGACTTTAGGAATCTTTGACATTCCTCCTTATTCGCAAGGCCCTAGGGTGTGATGCTTTCTCGGTGAAGAACGGACTCATCACTTCTCACATTTCTAGCACCGCCATTTCATATTGGCTATGCCATACACTGGTGAAGTTGTTTTCGGGCAGTGCTTAGAGTTTCCGCTCATGCCCGACTTTTCAAAGGAGATTTACCCTTTATGGAAACTAATAAGCAAAAAGCTGATTTGGCTGCACAAGAAGAGTTGCGCGAACAAGGAATTGAACCATCCGAGCAGGAAACCCCGAAGAAATTTCATCGGCAGCCGCTCTCGTTCGTTCGTCGCGGCGATCGCTTGACCGGACGCCGCCTGAAGGCTTGGGAAGAGTTCTCCCCCACCCACGTTCTGGATTTGCCACGATTGCTCACCGACACTTCGGTTGCTCCTGAAGCTGAGTTTGATGCCGAAAAGATTTATGGACGCACCGCTCCCCTAACCGTTGAGATCGGCTCCGGTTTGGGTGAGGCAATTGTAAACCGTGCGGCGCAACAACCTGAGCGAAATTTCTTGGCGGTTGAGGTGTACACCCCTGGTATTGCTGATTTGCTTCGCAAGATGGCATCTGAAGGTGTTGAGAATGTACGCGTTGTTCAGGCAAATGCGCCGGAGTTGTTGGACAACATGTTCGAAGAAGATTCCATTGACGAGTTGTGGGTATTCTTCCCGGACCCTTGGCACAAGACCCGCCACCACAAGCGTCGTCTGATTTCTACCGAATTTGCCGACAAGGTAGCTCGGGTCTTAAAGCCCGGTGCTACGTGGCGTCTAGCAACAGACTGGGAAGAGTACGCGATTGTGATGCGCGACGTTTTGGATGCTCATCCAGATTTTGAGAACGTTCACGCTGGCGAGGGTGCTACTGAAGAAGATCCAGCTGGTGGCTGGGCGCCTCGTTGGGATGGGCGCGTGCTCACTTCGTTCGAACGTAAGGCAGGCGAAGCGGGACGACGCGCGCATGACCTGACGTATCGCCGTCGTTAGGTCTGGGCTGGAGCCAAGAAGGTCACCAAATCTGCTTAAGTGCACTGAGGTAAGTGCACTCTGACAGATTTGGTGACCTTCTTTTATGTAGAACTAGGGGCATATTTATATATCTAAAGACGTTCATCTTTAGCGACCTACAATCTGAACCAAGATAAGGGCTACCAACAGTGCGAGAATGATCCCCACTATGGTGCTAACACTGAGCTTTTCTTCGCTGGTGATTCCGATAAATGTGAGAAACTTTTTCATTTCCAGCACCCTTCTCGCGTCTGGTGTGCATGAGCAAATATTTTAGAACCGAGCTACAACAATTTTCATCATAATGAAATTTATTGCAGATAGACCTCTGACGCATCGCGTCGGTTGTAGATCCATCGGAAGCGCACACAGCGAGAAGGTCACCAAATCTGCTTAAGTGCACTGAAATAAGTGCACATAAGCAGATTTAGTGACCTACACGGGTTTATGGTCCCAGTTGAGCCAATCCAACGACTCTATTTGCTGAGTTTGAACCATTCGCCGGCGTTATTGCCATAATCGTTGTTCGTATATTCAGGATTTGCATTCACAACGGTGCTGTTCCCGGCATAAATGGAATTACCCTGAGGAGCCCAGTGTTGCACTCCAGGGGTTTCTTGCGCCCGAAAAACTTTAGAGTACAGCCAGGCGAAACCCAGAAAAACGTTCAGGGCAAGAAGAAGTAAAACTGCATG
>JAUMUA010000054.1:1750-11809 GCA_030530925.1 Rothia sp. (in: high G+C Gram-positive bacteria)
CGCCACACACACACACACCGCCCAACCACGCGACCGGACACAATTAGCGGGCACGTAGAAAACCAGGGGGGGCTATTTCAACACTTATTTAGTTTACCTGTAAAGTAAATATTTTCAATTCAATCTATTAGATTTCTATCACAGCGCAAGCAAATACAAAAAATTCATCGCCGCCAGGGGAAGTAGATTACCCCTCCCCTAGCAGCAATAACGTCGTCGGCACCTTTGAGCCTTTATTTTCCACCGCGATTTGGCCGGTACAGCACCATCGCTTGCGAACGCGGTTGCTGCACCGGACGCTTACCGCGCGCCAAATGAACTACTTCACCGTGGGAACCCGCCGCAAAAACTCGTGAGGACTCTGCCAGCTTGGCGTGCGCCGCGTCCAGCTCTTGAGCCATTTGTTGCATGCGCGATTGCATTTCTTCCAGCCGATTCTGCAAGCCCATAATGCGCTTAATGCCCTCAAGCGAAACACCAGACTGCGAGAGATCTTGAATCTCTTGCAACTTCTCGACATCGCGCTGTGAATAGCGACGAGCGCGCCCGGGCGCACGAGATGGCTCAACCAGACCCATGCGATCATACTGACGCAGAGTCTGTGGGTGCATGCCCGCCAGCTCAGCCGCAATCGAAATAACGTATACCGGTCGGTCTGATCCCAAAGCCATCTGTTACTGAGCCGCCTTCCGCATCAGCTCATCGCGCACGCTACCCTGGGGAGCCAGTTGCACGAACTTCTCGAAAGCTTCTTGCGCTTCAGCAGAGATTTCGGTGGGTAGCTCAACCTCTGGGATAACGATCAAATTGCCCGTCCCCTTCGATGTCTTGAAACCGCGGCCCTTAGCGCGCATCTTACGCCCTGCAGGAGCCGACGCCGCCAAGCGCAACTTCACGCTGTTACCGTCAGGAGTTGGCACCTCAAGCACTGCGCCCTCCACTGCCTCTTGCAGTGATACGGGAACGTGAACGATGACGTCGTTGCCTTCGCGCTCAAATACGGGGTGCGAATCTACAAAGACGTGCACGATCAAATCGCCTGCACCACCAGGACCTTGCTGACCCTTACCGCGTAGCTTGAGTTTCTGTCCATCTTTGACGCCGGCAGGAATACGGATCTTGGTAGTTTTACCGGTGGGTAAGGTGACTGAGCGCTCGGTACCGTTGAAAGCGTCCTTGAAAGAGATACGGGCGTTTGCCTCGATGTCGGCGCCTTTGCGTGGTGCCTGCTGAAAACCGCCCCCGCCAAAGTTTGAGCCACCAAAACCGCCAAATCCTCCGGCGCCACCACCGAACATGCCGCCCAGCAAATCTTCAATGTTGATGTTCTGCCCGCCAGCCTGGCCAAAGTTAACGTTCTGCCCGCCACCGGGGAATCCGCCCCCGAAACCGCCAGGGAAGCCGCCACCTTGTGCACCAGCAAACCCTGCGGCGCCGTACTTGCGAATCTGATCGTATTCTTCGCGGTCTTTCTTATCCGAAAGAACGTCATACGCTTCAGAAACCTCTTTGAATTTCTTCTCTGCGGTTTCATCGCCGGGGTTCTGATCGGGGTGGTAGGTTCGCGCTAGTTTGCGGTAAGCCTTCTTGATATCTGCATCGGAGGCGTCCTCTGAAACACCGAGCACCTTATAAAAATCTTGATTGAGCCAGTTTTCACTTGCCATCTGACGCCTCCTTTCAAAAGCGTTGGAAATCTCTGTTAAGTCTAAAAATAAAAATTATTAATGTTTTACATACAGTGCGGGCGGACCCGAAATCTTTCGAGCCCGCCCGCCTGTTAGTCAATTACTCAGCAGTTGCTACGGCAACCTGCGCGGTGCGAACCACGCGATCTTTGACCTTGTAGCCAAACCGCAAAACCATGGAAACATGATCGGGTTCAACCTCAGAGGTTGGTTGCTGCAAAACTGCCTCGTGAACCTTGGGGTCAAAAGCGTCTCCGACTTCGCCAAAGCGCTCCATACCCTGTTTTGTCAAGGTTTCATCGAGCTTACGAGCAATCGCAGCAAACGGGCCATCTTCAAGATCACCGTGCTGGCGGGCTGCGTCAATATCATCAATCACCGGAAGCAAAGAACCAATGAGATCAGCGATCACAAATTCGCGAAGCTGCTCTTTTTCTTTGCCGGTACGGTTCTTGAAGTTCGTGAACTCAGCCTGCAGGCGGCGTAGATCTTCAAGACGCTCGGCAGCGAGCTTTTCGTTCTCATCAACAGGTTCCGAAGCCTCGGCTTCTTCGGTTGCTGTAGCAGACTGCTCGTCTGCTACAGCTTCCTCAGATACACCCTCGGCCTCGGGGTGACCTTCAGCGGATGGCGCTGAGAATGCGTCTTCCAGAGGGTCTTTACCCTGCTGCTCGTTGGTGTTTTCAGCCATGATTAGTTCTTCTTTTCGTCTTCGTCGTCGATTACTTCTGCATCTACTACGTCGTCATCGTCAGCCTTCGCTGAGGACTCGCCGTTAGCGGCATCTGCCTGAGCTGATGCGTAGATTGCCTCGCCCAGCTTGGTCTGTGACTGCTGGAGCTTTTCGAATGCGGTCTTCACTGCATCGTCGTCGTCGCCTTCAAGAGCTGCCTTGACGGCGTCGACGTCGCTCTGAACCTCAGTCTTGACGTCTTCAGGAAGCTTGTCGCCGTTTTCCTTGATGAGCTTCTCAATCGAGTATGCAGAAGTCTCAGCCTGGTTGCGGGTCTCAGCAGCTTCGCGGCGTGCCTTGTCCTGCTCAGCGTGTGCTTCGGCGTCCTTGACCATGCGGTCGATGTCGTCCTTCGAGAGTGAAGTACCACCGGTGATGGTCATGGACTGCTCGGTACCGGTGCCCTTGTCCTTAGCGGATACGTGCACGATACCGTTAGCGTCGATGTCGAAGGTAACTTCAATCTGAGGTACGCCACGAGGAGCGGGAGCAATACCGGTCAATTCGAAGGTACCGAGGTTCTTGTTGTCGCGAGTGAATTCGCGCTCACCCTGGAATACCTGAATTGATACTGAAGGCTGGTTGTCTTCAGCGGTAGTGAAGGTCTCGCTACGCTTGGTGGGGATTGCGGTGTTGCGCTCGATGAGCTTGGTCATCACGCCGCCCTTGGTTTCGATACCGAGGGAAAGCGGGGTGACGTCGATCAACAGAACGTCCTTGCGGTCGCCCTTGAGCACGCCAGCCTGGATTGCTGCACCCATTGCCACAACTTCGTCGGGGTTGACGCCCTTGTTAGCTTCGCGGCCACCGGTAAGTTCCTTGACAACCTCTGCCACAGCAGGCATACGGGTTGAGCCACCCACGAGAATAACGTGAGCGATGTCAGAGATGGAAACGCCGGCTTCCTTGATGACGTCGTTGAAAGGCTTCTTGGTGCGATCCAACAAGTCTGCGGTCATGTCCTGGAACTTAGCGCGTGAGAGCTTCTCGTCCAAGTGGATAGGACCTTCAGGGGTTACTGAGAGGTACTGCAGTGAGATGTTGGTTGAGGTAGCTGAAGAAAGTTCCTTCTTAGCCTGCTCAGCTGCTTCGCGTAGACGCTGAAGAGCAATCTTGTCCTTGGAAAGATCTGCGCCGGTCTTTGACTTGACCTGCTCTAGCAACCAGTCAACGATGCGCTGATCCCAGTCGTCGCCGCCCAAGCGGTTGTCGCCGGAGGTTGCGCGAACCTGAATGGTTGAAAAGCCGTCTTCGTCCTTGCCCACTTCGAGCAAGGAGACGTCGAAGGTACCGCCACCGAGGTCGAATACGAGGATGAGTTCGTCTTCTTTACCCTTGTCAAGACCGTAGGCAAGTGCTGCTGCGGTGGGCTCGTTGACGATACGCAAAACGTTGAGACCTGCGATTTCACCGGCTTCTTTAGTTGCCTGACGCTCAGCGTCGTTGAAGTATGCGGGAACGGTGATGACGGCGTCGGTGACTTTGTCGTTCAAGTACGACTCTGCATCGCCCTTGAGCTTCATCAAGGTACGAGCTGAGATTTCTTGAGGGGTGTACTTCTTGCCGTCGATGTCGGTGGTCCAGTTAGTACCCATGTGACGCTTGACCGATGCGATGGTGCGGTCAACGTTGGTAACTGCCTGGCGCTTTGCGACGTCGCCTACTAGAACTTCGCCGTCTTTGCTGAATGCAACAACGGAGGGGGTGGTGCGAGCGCCTTCTGCGTTTGCGATAACGGTGGGCTCGCCACCTTCAAGAACTGAAACAACTGAGTTTGTTGTACCGAGGTCAATACCTACTGCACGTGACATATTTTTTCTCCTTCATGAGAGGTTTATTCTTTGAATCTTTGGCTCTAACGAAGTTGAGTCTTTGAGAAGCCTTGCGGCTCTCTCAAGGTGGCTCTCTTCGTTTTTGCCTTGATTCAAGTTTCTCACTTTTAGAAAAGATGTCAATAGAGTTGAGTCAAGCAAACTCAACTTTTATGCAAAAACATAGCTCAATCTTAAGAAAAAGTGCTGTGCAGAGCATCGAAAACCGCCAAAAATCGCGGTTTTTAGAGTCCTCTACACATTTTGTTCACCCTGAGTGAACCGCTTGCAGACTTGAGTGCAATTCACTCAATTTATTGTTTTCCACCCATCCCGCCCGGTTTTTGCGCCCAAAAACCAACTCTTCGAAGACGCAAAAAATCCCGCGATCTTGTGTGGAGATCACGGGATTTTAAGGCGTTCTTCGAACCATCGTCGAAGCAATCTGACGAGTCTATTCTCAGGTGCTGAATCTGAAGGAGCTTTCTACCGCTCAAGACTCACAGTAAAATGTGTGTACCGCAAAGACTATACACAGGTTGAACGCCATTAGCTAAGCGATTCACCGCGAATTCAAAAGTATCTACAAAGATTCTTTTCTCTCACCGAACTGCAAAAATACCTCACCCCAGGAGTCTCGATTATGTACAAGATTATGACGGTCTGCACCGGCAATATTTGCCGCTCCCCCACCGGCGAGTTTCTACTCAAGGACGCCGCCAAAAAAGCTGGGCTAGAGGTGGAGGTGACGTCGTCGGGAATTTCTAACGAAGAAGAAGGCAACCCGATTGACCGACGCGCCGCTAAAGTTCTGACCGAGTTGAATATCAACACCTCAGCGCACCGCGCCAAGCAATTTACCGCAGCAGATTTTGAATCGCACGATCTGCTTTTGGCCATGGATCTAAACCACTACCGCGCTCTGATGCGCATGGCAAGCACCGACGAACAGCGCAACAAGGTGCACCTGATGCGCGAATTCGACTCAGCAGTAGCTGATCAAGAACACGATTCGCTGGGTATTTACGATCCCTGGTACGGCGGACAAGAAGACTTCTACACCACTTATGAGATGATTCGTGACGCCGTGCCCGGCGTCATCGACTTTGTGAAGTCTCACCAGTAAAACTATTTACGCCATATACAAACTCAGGGCGGCTCTGCGAGTGCAGAGCCGCCCTGAGCGTCAAGACCGGTGCAAGAAGCAGAATTTACTTCTTTTCGAAATTCACGATTTCGCCGCCGGTAATTTTCTGAACTTCTTCAGCGGTAGGTTCTTGACCAATTAGAGCCCAGTTCTTGCCGAGCAGACCCCACTTGAAGGTGTCATCAGAGCTGGTGTGGTCTCGGTTGAATGACTTCTTGAAATCAGCGTCATCTCCGCCGTAAACACCAATGTTGATTTTAGGGTCCTCGGTAGCTTGCATTGCTGCAGAAATATCGGTGAGATCCATAGAGGAACACACGTAGAGTTTGGCGTTCTTAAAAGATTCGCCGTATTCCTTTGCAAGTGCCTCGCGCATCTTATCTTCGGTGTTCTCGCCGGTGTTCAAGAAGGTATCGCTGTAGTTTGAGCACTTATCGGCGCCACCTTTTGAGCTTGCCTCTTGAACCTTGCTGGTGAAGTCTTCATAGCTCGCGTATTTATCTTTATTCTGGTTCATCATAAAGAACACGGCACCGGCAATAGCCAAAAGCGCTAGAACTCCCAACAAAATCCAGAGCCATAGCAAGGATTTTTTGCGCGCAGGAGCGCCGTCGCCGTACGCAGTGCTACCGGCATGCTGAGCAGGCTCAGAATGGTTTTCCGGAGTACCAGGCTGTTGTGGCTGGCTGGGCTGCTGTAGTTGGTTGGGCTGATTAGTATGGCTAGGTTGTGCCTGCGATGCAGGAGAAGGATGGGGAACAGAATTTCCTTGACCCTCGTTAGGGTTGGGAGGTGTCTGGCTCATGGGGGAACCTCTTTCAAGTAGTGGGGGTGATTATTCTGTTTCACAGAATATTTTCAGCATACATAATGGTTGAATCTGTTTCAGATTGTTACTTCTGCCCTTATATGCTGTGAACAATGAAGAATCCCACCCCACATACGTCCCTTATTTTTGCTGGTTCAGACTCCCTGGCCTCCCTGTGCGAGCGCATTAGAGACATTGCCGCGGTCTCACATGATCTGGTGATTGTGGGAATTGACGGACGTTCGGGTGCTGGCAAATCCAGCATTGGGCAACTTCTTTTCACAGAACTCGCGCAACTTGACCTCACAGTTTCGCTCTTTCACTTAGAAGATATGTATCAAGGATGGCAGGGACTAGCTGCCGCTGTGCTGCAATGGCAACAGATGGAACCTGCTTTACGCGCGCGTCGTCATGCGCACTGGACCTCTTGGGACTGGCAAAATTCGAGGCCTCTACCCCACCGAGAGCTTAAGATTGCCGCTACACAGAATGATTTAGCGCCAATCTTGGTGGTTGAAGGAGTGGGGGCGTTCGTTGCGCACCTTGATCTGAAATGCTGGGTATCCCGTGCCGATCAGGCGCGAAAAGTTGCGGCGCTCACCCGCGATGGGGAGACCTATGCGCCGTATTGGGATATTTGGGCCGCGCAAGAAGAAGAGCTGATAGCCAACCATGCCGTGCGTTATCGCACCACCGATTTTGAGATTAAAGTACCCGACATCGAACCTGATGTTAGGACTAGGATTACAACATGACTACAGTTGTGATGCTCACTCAAGACCAGCCCGATGGCGTGCTCGTTGACGCTTCAAAGCCACTGATTAACATTGAAGATCAGGGTTTGACGCGCGGCGACGGAGTTTTCGAAACCATGCTGGCGGCAAACCGTTCGGTACGGAAAATCGACTCGCATTTGCGCCGACTGAGTAACTCTGCACGGATGCTCGATTTGCCAGCCCCCGATCACTCAGCGTTGAAAAAAGCCATTGCTCTGGCACTAGAGAATGCACCGGCTGGCCCCTCTACTGTGGTGGGCGAAGAGCACGTCGTCAAAATTATTATTTCGCGCGGCACCGCCGAAAACGGCGCGCACAGTTGGGTTTCGGTTGCCCCCGCACCGCAGTCCACGCTCGATCAGCGCAAAAACGGTATCAAAGCTATGACGCTACCGCGCGGGCACGATCCAGCCGAAGACGGCGCGTACCCGTGGCTACTCACCGGTGCAAAGACACTTTCGTATGCGCTGAATATGGCGGTTCTGCGCTACGTGCAGAAACAAGGTGCCGACGACGCTATTTTTGTGACCGACGACCGCCGCATTCTTGAAGGCGCTACCAGCTCGGTGATTGTGGCGAAGGTGCGCGACGGTGTCAAAACACTGCTGACCCCCGAGCCGAACCACGGCATTTTGCCGGGAACCACTCAGGGGGCAATCTTTAAAGCAGCTACAGAAAACGGGTGGACGCTCGGGTTTGGACCGCTCTACCCGCAGGATCTTTACGAATCAGACGGCGTGTGGTTGGCGTCCTCGGTGCGTCTTTTGGCGCCGGTGACGCATCTGAACGGCAATCCGATTCGACAAAATCCAGACTTCACGCAGGAGCTTTTGACGTATCTTGCGCAGTCTTAGGCGTTTCTAAGCGCTCTTTCGAGCAACGTTGGTGCGCGGGCCGGTAATCACGCCGGTCTGCGCCAGCGTCTTAGCCGCAATCCACGACAGCACACCGGCAATTACCGCGCCCGAAACCGCCGCGCTGAGCGTGTAAATCACCATTTTTGCTGGCGAAAGTTCTGCTGCATAGTACAAAATAATTTCGTTGATACCCATCATGATTCCCGACGCCGCACCTGCCAATGTAGCCACTGCCAAGTTCCAGTGGCGGTAGAGGAAGAGCGCAAAAATAATCTCTGCGCCAAGTCCCTGGGTGATACCTGAAATCACAACGGTCCACCCAAAGTGAGTGCCCAAAAGACCCTCAATGATGGCGCCTAAAATTTCGCAGTACAGAGCGGCACCGGGTTTGCGCACTACGAGACCGCCTAGTACGCCGGCGATTAGCCAGCCGCCACCAAAGATGGGTGCGAACTCCGGCGCTAGAACAAAGGCGCTCGTAGCTAGCGGATAGATCACGGCAGACCACAGCCAAAAGACGAGGCCGCACGCCACCGCAATAACTGAGGCGATCACAATATCGCGGGTGCTCCAGCTACGGCGCACACCTATTGACTTTTTAGCTGAGGAAACAGTATTCATGGTGGTTCTTCTTTCGTGAGAGATTTTTCGAAATAAGTGGTTATTGCCAAATCCAAGTCAGGGTTCCCGCTAGGTGAGCGGAGAGGTAGCCAAATGCAATCACCGCGCAACAAACGCAGAAAAAGAGCGCGTCGCGCATCGAATAATGCGGCACTCGCGCCCAGCTGCGCTTACCGGTGCCAAAGCCGCGTGCCTCCATCGTGATTGAGAGTCTTGTGCCGCGGCGAATTGCCTGCACTA
Source organism: Rothia sp. (in: high G+C Gram-positive bacteria) (assembly GCA_030530925.1). Classification (GTDB taxonomy): domain Bacteria; phylum Actinomycetota; class Actinomycetes; order Actinomycetales; family Micrococcaceae; genus Rothia. The sequence goes on from JAUMUA010000054.1 coordinate 10,432, forward strand.
ACAGGGCAAAGGTTTGCCCTAAGAGGGTGGTGAATCGTTGCCAGAGGTTGTCATGAGATCCCAGACCGCGCGCGCGCCGCGCTTGCCCCAGAACATGCCATTCGCTGAGCATTAAACCGACCAAGCGCAACGATGCCAGCGCGGCTAGCACAAATCGGGCAGGAAGCTTGGCTGTTTGAGCTAGCGAATCGGCTATATCTGTGGGGTCGGTGGTAGCGATGAGCAAAAGCCCGGGGAGCACCATGGCAAGACCGCGCAGCATGAGGGCCACACCGGTTGCCAGCGAATCGGTGGTCATCCAAATCATGCCCCAGTGAATTAGGGTCTCCCCCGTTTTTTCGGTGAGTAACGAGGTAGACCAACCCGAGAGTAGCGCGCCAAAAAGTACCGGCCAGAACTTACCCAATAGTCGCAAGGGGTTGACGCCAGCGCACGCAAGAGCGAGCATTTCCAGCACCAAGATCGCACCGGAACTCGCCCAGTCTTTGACGAAGATCAAACCGATTGTGAGCAGAAGGGTTGCTAAGAGTTTGACGCCGGCGTTGAGCCTACCCAATGCGCTGTGGCGGGTGGGTGTTGCGGCAAAAACATCGATGCTCATGCTGCCTCCTCGTGGTGAGGGGTGAGGGTGATGGTGCGACCGCCCAGTGCGTTCACAAAATCTTGGTCGTGCGTTACTGACACCACGCTGATGCCCTGATCCATTAGCTCTCTAATCAACAGCACCAGCTCCCGCCACGTATTGGCATCTTGACCAAAGGTCGGTTCATCGAGCATCAAAATTTTGGGTGCGGTTGCCAAGGCGGTTGCCACCGAAAGACGCCGTTTCTCACCACCGGAGAGCGTAAAAGGGTTCGCATCTTGGAGCTGAGTGAGGCGCAGACGTTCTAAAAGATTGTTGACGGTGGTTTGAAGTTTCGCCTCGTCCAGCGGGGTTTTTTGCACTTTAGCTATGTGGCGTGGGCCAAATTCCAGCTCATCACGCACCGTTGCTTTGATGAACTGTTGCTCTGGTTCTTGAAAGACCAGTCCAATGCGGGTGGCAATGTCCGCAGCGCGCCAGCCGGCAATATCTGCAGGCACCGTAGCGGACTTTCGCGCAGACAACAAATCGCCGATTAGCTCTGGTGTTGCACTGATTTGCCCTTGAACCGGCACCAGCAATCCTGCCAGCGTGAGCGCCAGCGTAGATTTCCCTGCCCCGTTCGGACCCAAAATTGCTAGATGCTCCCCTGCACGCACGTCCAGCGAGATATTCTGCGCAACCGCTGCCAACGGTAAAACCGGGCTGAGTCCCGCTTTGAGATCGCGTGCTCGCTGCCGCAACTGCGCGCGCGAAGGATACTGCCGGCTCACGCTCACATCATCAGCGCGCAAG
>JAUMUA010000055.1 GCA_030530925.1 Rothia sp. (in: high G+C Gram-positive bacteria)
GTAGCGGCGCAAACGCTTGCCGTACTTCTTCCACGAAAGCTCCTCGCGCTCGCGGGCACGGGCTGAGGCTCGAGTTTCGGCGTCCTCACCATCAAGTTCTAGGTGCCCCAGCTCGGTATTGGGTACGAGCTGCCCGTTGATAATTAGGGCGGAGCCAATTCCGGTGCCTAGGGTAATCACGGCAATCAGGCCGTCTTTGTCTTTACCCTGGCCATAGTGCGCTTCGGCAAGACCGGCGGCGTCGGCGTCGTTGAGAGCGTGTACGGCACGCCCTCCTAGTGCCTCACTCATGAGACCTTCAAGATCTGCGCCAATCCACGATTCGTCAACGTTCGCCGCAGAAAGGGTCACGCCATTTTTGACGATCGCGGGAAAGTCGATACCAATCGGGGAATTCGGTTCTGGCGCTAGTTCGCGCGATTGTAGCTCCTGCACAATCTGCACCACAACCTCTGCACAAGCCTCGGGGGTAGCAGGTGAGGGGGTAGGGATGCGGAAGCGATCAGAGACCAGATTGCCAGTGCGGATATCGACAATGCCCCCCTTCATGCCTGTGCCACCGATATCGATGCCGATTGCCAAATCCGCTGGTGCCGGTTTGGTGACCTCCACCTGAATTTCTACAGTTTCGGTAATTGTTTCAGTCATAGTATGCGAACTTTCTGGTTAGGAGATTGTGGGCAAAGTCAAAATGTCTGCGCCGTCTTCGGTAACCACGAGGGTGTGTTCAAATTGCGCAGTGCGTTTGCGATCGCGGGTAACTACCGTCCAGTCGTCATCCCACTGCTCCCATTCGATGCTACCTAGGGTGAGCATGGGCTCAATGGTGAAGATCATGCCTGGTTTCATTTCGGTGTTGTAGGCCGGGGCGGTATCGTAATGCGGGATGATAAGGCCCGAGTGGAATTCGCGGCCCACACCGTGCCCGGTGAAATCGCGCACGACGCCGTAGCCAAAGCGGGCAGCGTATTTTTCGATGACGCGTCCAATCACGTTGATTTCACGTCCGGGCTTCACGGCTTTGATAGCGCGGCGAAGAGATTCCTCGGTGCGTTCAACCAGCAGACGAGACTCTTCGTCGACGTCGCCGATCAGCAGGGTTTTATTGGTGTCGCCGTGGACAGAATTTTTATAGGCGGTGACGTCCAAGTTCAGGATGTCGCCTTCTTCAAGCACAGTGGAATCGGGGATTCCGTGGCAAATCACTTCGTTGAGCGAGGTGCAAACGCTCTTGGTGTAACCGCGGTAATCAACGGTTGAAGGGTAAGCTCCATGATCGCAAATGTATTCGTGAATGAGCACGTCGATTTGATCGGTGGTGGCGCCAGGCACTGCAATTTTTGAGGCCTCTACGATCGCGTTAGCGGCGATGGTACCAGATTCGCGTACCTGCTCGATTTCTTCGGCGGTGTACATATTCGAATCATTGCCTTCATTAGCCTCGGGCTTGCCCACGTATTCGGGGCGCTCGATAGAGGCAGGTACCGACCGTTGTGCAGTCACCACACCAGGAGTGAGGCAACCCAAAGGTGCTTTATTCGGTTCTGCGGGAAGATTATGTGAAGCGTTCTTTTGAGCCATACTCTCTATCTTAAGCGGTGTGTGCCGCTGCGGGAGAACCTTATAGGTTCAGAATGTGAATCTTTTACCATAAGTGCGCGTGCGTGCGCGGTGGGCTCTGACTATGATGGATTCATCAGTACCCATGGTATTTTCACAATACTGTTGGGAAACTACGAGAGAAAGAGAACATCATGGCAATCAATGACATCACTCCTGGACCTCACGAGGAGCAGTTCTGGTACAACCTGCAGACCGGTCAGGTCGAGCAGGGCGGTAACGACGTCGCCTCACATTTGTGGGGACCTTTTGCAACGCGAGAAGAAGCTGAGCAGGCAATGGTAAAGGCAAAGAAGCGTAACGAAGATTGGGATAACGACGGCTGGAACCAATAAGAACAGCTCTCTGCCAAGATAAAAAGCTGGGTGCGAATCGTCATGATTGACACCCAGCTTTTTTACCCGTGAGATTTAACAATTACTGTCTGAACTGGTGTTCCTCACCGGGGTATTGCCCGCTCTGTACATCCCGGTGGTACGCCTTCGCTCCTTCGAACAAAATAGAGTGCACATCTGCATATTGCTTGACGAATCGCGCCATTTTGCCCTGACGCATCCCAAACGCGTCTTGCCACACCAAAACTTGACCGGTGGTGGAGGCCCCGGCGCCAATGCCAATAATAGGCAGGTGAACTTGCTCGTCCACAGTTTGCGCGACGTCGGAGGTCACCATTTCCATGAGCAAGCAAAAAGCCCCCGCCTCTTGCATTGCGAGCGCGGTTTTGAGAACTTTCGCCGCGGCGTCGCCACGACCTTGCACGCGGAAGCCACCGAGCGCGTGTTCTGATTGCGGGGTGAATCCGATGTGCGCCATGACCGGAATTCCCGCGGCACTCACCGCCCGCACGTGTTCGGCATAGTATTCGGTGACTTCCATTTTGACGGCGTGCGCGCCGCCTTCTTTCATCATGCGCACCGCAGATGCCACCGCCTGCTGTGGCGATTCTTGGTAAGAACCAAAAGGCATATCAGCTACCACGAGTGCGCGCTTTGCCCCGCGAGATACCGCGCTGACCATGGGAATCATCTGATCGAGAGTAATGGTGAGCGTGGATTCATGGCCCAAGACGGTGTTGCCAGCAGAATCACCAATGAGTAGCACCTCAATGCCCGCCTCATCAAAAATCTGGGCAGTCAAAAAGTCGTAGGTGGTGAGCATGGCAAATTTTTCGTGATGCTCTTTTGCCGCAGCTAAATGTACGGTGCGAATTTTGCGCACGCCGTCAAACACGCTGGATTTTTGATCGTTGTGCGACGGCGCAGCAGACGCCGTTGAATCGGTGCGGGCTTCGGCAGAATAGGGGGCTGTTTCTTCTGCTGACTGTTGCGATAAACCATCGGATGAACTCATACCCACCAGTTTACTGCTCGCCTTCCAGCCACCGGCGGCGATTCTTTGTTAAGTACACCGCTGTAGCTCATCAATGTGCGCTCATCACACGCTAAAAGCTTATAAAGTGAGACGTAGACTAAATGTGAAATGAGCAGATCAACCGTAAAGGGGTCACCGTGGATCGCCAGCAAGAATTCGTCCTGCGCACCATCGAAGAAAGAGACGTGCGATTTGTGCGCATGTGGTTTACCGATGTGGTGGGAACTCTCAAATCGGTAGCGCTTGCCCCAGCCGAAGTTGAATCGGCTTTTGCTGAGGGGCTGGGCTTTGACGGCTCAGCGATTGAGGGTCTTTCGCGCGTGTACGAATCAGACATGCTGCTCCAACCAGACCCCTCAACCTTCCAAATCCTGCCGTGGCGCGGTGAAGAAGTGCCCACCTCGCGCATGTTCTGCGACATCCTGACCCCCGACGGCGAACCCAGCGCCGCCGACACCCGCGGCGTCCTCAAACGCACCCTGGAAAAAGCCGCGCAGATGGGGTTCACCTGCTACACCTCACCAGAAATTGAGTTTTACCTTCTCAAATCACTGGAACTGGGCAAGAACGGTTTTCCCACCCCCGTTGACTCAGAGTCATATTTTGATCACACCCCCGGTGGTATTGTTCAAGATTTTCGACGCCGGGCCGTCACGATGCTTGAAGAAGTGGGTATCTCGGTGGAATTCTCCCACCACGAAGCTGGCCCGGGACAAAACGAAATCGATTTGCGCCACGCCGATGCCCTGCAAACCGCAGATAACATCATGACGTTCCGCACCATCATCAAAGAGGTTGCCCTCGCCCAAAATATCTTTGCAACTTTCATGCCTAAGCCTTTTACCGACCACCCCGGTTCAGGCATGCACACTCACTTCTCGCTCTTTGAGGGGGACACCAACGCGTTCTTCGAGGCAGGGGCAGAATTTCAGCTTTCTCGCACCGCGCGTCATTTCATTGCTGGTGTGCTCAAACACGCCCCAGAATTCAGCGCCGTCACGAACCAATTTGTGAACTCCTACAAGCGCCTGTGGGGCGGTGGCGAAGCGCCGTCCTATGTTTCGTGGGGGCACAACAACCGCTCGGCACTGGTGCGCGTACCCCTGTATAAGCCCAACAAAATGCAATCTGCGCGCATCGAGTACCGAGGCGTGGACTCGGCAGCGAACCCTTATCTCGCATACGCGGTGATTCTGGGAGCCGGTCTCAAGGGCATTGAGAACGAATACCAGCTTGCACCAGAGGTCACCGAAGACCTGCAAGCCATGAGCTCCTCCGAGCGCCGCGCCATGGGCTATCACTCGCTACCCACCTCTTTGCACGACGCCATTCAGCGCACCGAAGACTCAGACTTTATGGCTGAAATCCTTGGCGAACAAGTCTTTGAGCAATTCTTGCGCAACAAACGCAGCGAATGGAACGAATACCGTGCCGAGGTCACACCCTTTGAACTCAAGCACAACCTCGGCATTCTCTAACCGCCCCCACTACATCTTTATCAACCGCTGAGAGAAGGAAACCAACCGTGGCAGAGCCAGCATCAGGGGCGCACACCAACGCAGAAATTGAGAAGAATCAGAAGAAAAAAATGCTGGGTGAAATGGTCAGCATCGGGTTCTACGACGCTCAAAAAAGTATGCGCTGGCTCAATTCGAAAGAACTTGAAAATATCGATCGCAAGGCACTCTTTGCCGGTCTTCGGTACTCGCCCTCTCCCGATGCCGCTCTGCCCGCGCTGGTTCGCCTTCTCACCAATAACCCACAACTTGAACAGCAAATCAATGACGCCGAACAAAATCTTCCGCTCTTTCGTTTGCTCGGCGCCTCGGAGGCGCTAGGGGACTTTTTGCTACGCCGTCCTGAACACCTCGATGTGTTAACTCTCGATCCCGAGTCCCCTTTGGTCGATGAATTTCCGCGCACTCTTTTGCCTGAAACCGATCACGAATACCTCACCCCGTTCGCCCCGCTAGATACCCACTACCGCCGCGAACTTCTGCAAGCGGTTGGCGCTGATCCTGTGGCAGAGAACCCCATCGCTACCATGAGCGGCAAAGACGCCTACGTGGTATTGCGCTCGCATTACCGCCGTCACCTGTGCGAAATTGCCATGCGAGATACCTGTTCTAAAGCGCCGCATGAATTCGTGCCCACGGCAGGGCGTATGCTCTCTGATCTTGCTGCCGCAACACTGGATGCCGCGCTGGCAATTTCGCGTCAAGAAGCAGGCGAAAAATTTGCCACCGAGGACGTAGCTCAGGTAGATCTTGCGGTGATTGGCATGGGCAAATGCGGCGCTCGGGAGCTGAACTATATCTCCGACGTCGATGTGGTGTACGCGTGTGAACGCAAACAACCCACCTCGTTGCCCGATGGAGTTGAGCCACTAGACGAGAACACTGCCTCCAATATTGGCGTGGAGCTCGTGCAAGGACTCGCCCGAGCTATCATGGGCCCAGCCCCTGAACCGATGCTGTGGGAAGTTGATGCCAATCTGCGCCCCGAAGGTAAGGACGGCGCGCTGGTGCGTACCATCGATTCATTTAGTACCTATTACAAGCGTTGGGCTGAAAACTGGGAATTCCAGGCGCTTTTGAAAGCGCGGCCTGTTGCCGGTAATGCAGAGCTGGGTTACCGGTGGATGAAAGCCATGCACCCCATGGTGTGGGAATCTGCTGCACGCGATGGATTTGTGGAATCAGTGCAGGCAATGCGCGCTCGAGTGACCGATAATATTCCCAAGTCAGAAGTGGATCGCCAGATTAAGCTAGGCCCTGGTGGTCTGCGCGATGTTGAGTTCACCGTTCAGCTTTTGCAATTGGTGCACGGTCGTACCGATCCAAAGGTGCGCACTCAATCCACCATTGATTCGCTCAACGCTTTGACCGACTCTAGCTTTATTAGCCGTGCCGATGCTGCGCAATTTGCCGACGACTACAAATATTTGAGATTGTTAGAGCACCGCATTCAGCTGCAATTTATGCGCCGCACGCACTTGATGCCAGATAAAGAGGCGAACCAGCGAGTTCTCGCGCGTTCTGTGGTGCCCATGGATGAGATTGGGCATTTGGCAGTCGATAGCCTGCTCAAAGCATGGAATCGTATCAAACGTCATGTGCGCTCCCTCCATGAGCAGTTGTTCTTCCGCCCTTTGCTGGCTGCGGTATCGAATCTTTCCAAAGACCAGTTGGCACTCACCAAAGAGGCGGCAGAAGATCGCCTGGCTGCATTGGGGTACAAGGATCCTCGCGGATCCATGCGTCATATTGAGGCGCTCACTCGCGGCATCCAGCGCTCTGCCGAAATTCAACGCACCCTCATGCCGGTTCTTTTGGGGTGGTTTGCTCAAGGTGTTGATCCCGATGCCGGTTTGTTGGGTTTCCGAAGAATCTCCGAATCGTTGGGCACCACTCCGTGGTATTTGCGCATGTTGCGTGACTCCCCAGCGGCAGCAGAGCGTCTGTGTCAGATCCTTTCGTCCTCACGTTTTATTGGCGACATCCTCGAAGATGCCCCCGAGTCCATCACGTGGCTGGATAAAGATAGTGAACTAAAACCCCGCAGCTTCGATGATTTGAACACGCTCGTGCGTAATCAGCTGATTCGCCACCCCGAAACTGTTAGCGCGATTCGTAATTTACGCATGATTCGCCGTCGGGAAATTTTGCGCATCGCTATGGGCGAGGCAGCTAATTTACTCACGGTAGAAGACGTTTCGCTAGGGCTTTCACACATCGATCAAGTCACTATCGAAGGTGCGTTGCAAATCGCTCAGCGCGAGCTATACATTGAGGATGAGCACGAACCCCTTACCGATTTGTGTGTGGTGGCGATGGGTCGTCAGGGCGGGTGCGAAATCGGATATGGCTCAGATGCCGATTTAATATATGTGCACCATCCGCGCGTTGGTGCGGATGAAAAGGACGCCGTTGCCGAGGCGAATCAGCTGATTCAGCGCATGATTCAACTTCTGAAACAACCGTGCAAACCGGCTATTCGTGCCGAAAAGGTGCTAGAAATTGATGCTGATTTGCGACCCGAAGGTAAATCGGGGCCGATGGTTCGATCGCTCGATTCTTATCGCGAATACTACGAACGTTGGGCAGATACCTGGGAATTCCAAGCGCTGTTGCGTGCCCGTCCAATTGCAGGCTCGTATGAGTTGGGTGCTGCATTTACCGATCTCATCAACCGCTATCGTTATCCTACGCGTTTTGAAACCGCTCAAATCATTGAGATTCGCCGCATGAAGGCGCGAGTAGAGAATGAGCGTATGCCACGCGGCGCTGATCGGACCCGTCAGTTGAAACTGGGGCGCGGGGGACTCAGCGACGTCGAATGGGTTGCTCAGCTACTGCAGCTGTGCAAAGCGAGCGAGTATCCGCAACTACAAGTTACTGGCACCATCACGGTGCTCAACGAAGCCGAGAATCTAGGGTTACTTGGCGAGTCCGATGTGCGCACCTTACGCGATGCGTGGATGCTCGCTACTAAAATTCGTGGGTGCAATGTTTTACGCACCGGGCGAGCGTCGGATGTTTTGACGGCGCAGCGCACCGACCTTGAGGCGATTGCCCGTTGGTGCGGTTACGCGCCGGGGCACGCGCGTGATCTTGAAGAAGATTACTTGCGCGTGACCCGCCATGCCCGTCAGGTCTATGAGCGACTTTTTTTCGACACCGATTTGTTAGCCCTTACAGCTACAAGTTAGTGTTTCTCGGCCTTGGAGATTTGCTCTGCTAAGTCTTCAGGAGAGAGGTTCGCCGTCGAAAATTCTTGAGTTAACGGCAAATGTAAGTGCAGATCTGTACCTACGCAGATTTCTACTGAAGCGCTATCGAGTTTGAAATCGACTACGTGCCCACCACGGGTGTGTTCGTCGTCAATAAAATGTGCGTGGCATCCTGGGACTCCAATTCCCTGTTCATAAATGGGGGTACGGAAGCCCACTATGGTGCCGCGCACGTTATCAAACTGTACGATTTCCTCGTTATCGGTGGCTTCAACCATCTTAGGATACGGTTTGGTTTGCTTCCGTACGGTGCGGGTGCGTACCCATTCAAAATCGCCAATGATTTTTAGCGCGTACATATAGTTCTGCGAGACTGTGAAATTATCCAGTACCTGTGAGGCCGATTTGCGAATGATGTTATTGGGCAATCCACGCTTAATGGTGGGCACAAAATTCATGACGATGGCGAAGGGTGTCTTCTGTTCAAGTGAGGCAGGGTTGATGGAACCATCGTGACGCATCTGATAACAATTGCCATCTAACACAATCATTTCACCGTCAAGAGCGTTGAATGTGCCTACGCCAAAGTTGCCGTGTCCGAGTAACTCACCCACGGTCAGTTCGCCATCGTATATTCCATCAAGAAGCTGGGACATGAGACCTGTTTGAAAAACCTCGTTGCGATATACCGTGGAATTACCCAGGGCTTGAGAAGAATTGCTCATTGGTGTTCCTCACCATATTGGAGTGTATGCCGTGTGGGATATTTGTTATTTCGTTGGAGTAACCGAGTTAACACATCGTTATCACAAAAGCGGAGTAACCTTTTGAGGCTACTCCGCTTGAGCTAGATGCTACATCTGAGGTGTTCTTAGCAACCGTAGTACATCTGGAATTCGAGGGGGTGAGGAACGAGCATTAAAGGAGCAAGCTCATTCTCACGCTTGTAACCGATCCATGCTTCAATAAGGTCTTCTGTGAAGACGTCGCCCTGTAGCAAGAAGTCGTGATCCTCTTCCAGTGCAGCCAACGCTTCTTCAAGGTTGGCAGGTGCCTTCTTGATATCTGCAGCTTCTTCGGCGGGGAGCTCGTAGAGGTCCTTGTCGATGGGCGCTGGGGGTTCAATGCGGTTGCGGATACCGTCCAAGCCCGCCATAAGCTGTGCTGCGAACGCTAGGTAAGGGTTGCAGGAAGGGTCCGGCGCACGGAATTCCAGACGTTTAGCCTTGGGGTTGGTTCCGGTAATCGGGATGCGGATACCTGCCGAGCGGTTGCCCTGGGAGTACACCATGTTGATGGGTGCCTCGTAACCGGGAACCAAACGCTTGTAGGAGTTCACGGTGGGGTTGGTGAATGCGAGAACTGATGAGGAGTGCTCAATCAAACCACCAATATACCAGCGTGCGGTGTCTGAAAGGTTAGCGTAGCCGCGCTCGTCGTAGAAGAGGGGCTCGCCGTCCTGCCATAGTGACTGGTGGCAGTGCATACCTGAGCCGTTATCGCCAAAGACAGGCTTGGGCATGAAGGTCACTGACTTGCCAAAAGCGTCGGCGGTGTTCTTGATGACGTACTTGAACTTGAGCAAATCATCGGCAGCTTGGGTGAGGGTTGAGAACTTATAGTTGATTTCTGCCTGACCGGGTGCGCCTACCTCGTGGTGCGCACGCTCAACTTCAAGACCAACTTCGTCAAGAATAACGCTCATGGAGTCACGCAAGTCTGCTTGCTTATCCACGGGTGAGACGGGGAAGTAACCGCCCTTGAGCCCAGTCTTGTTGCCGAGGTTGCCGCCTTCTTCTTGGCGGCCGGTGTTCCAGTTCGCTTCTTCAGAGTCGATCTTGAACATGGTGGACTGCGGGGTTACTTCGTAACGCACGTCGTCTAGCACAAAGAATTCAGCTTCTGATGCGAAGAATGCGGTGTCTGCAATACCGGTTGATTTGAGGTAATCTTCTGCACGCTCTGCTACACCGCGGGGATCGCGGTGGTAGGGGTCGCCGGTACGAGGGTTCACGATGGAACCGGTGATGTTGAGGGTCTTTTCAACGCGGAAAGGATCAACATAAGCGCTTTTGGGATCGGGAATCAGCTGCATGTCTGATTCTGCGATACCCTGGAAGCCGCGGATTGACGAACCATCAAACATCTGACCGGTAACAAAAAAATCTTCGTCAATGGATTTTGCTGGCATGTTGAAATGTTGCTGCACACCTGGCATGTCGCAGAAGCGAATGTCTACAAATTTGATGCCGTTTTCTTCGTCCCGAATAAAATCCAGAACTTCCTGTGAGCTGTTAAACATTGTCGATGTTCTCCTTAATTGAGCTTGAGGCGACCTATTGGGGTGAGAAATGTTATTTCTCACTATGTAGTTCCTAATCTATTGTCCCTTGTTTGCCCTCAAGTGTCGCGTTTGTTTCGTCCCTGTAACAGAAAAATGAGAGATGAAACACAAAATTTGGTGTTGGATGGATAAAATTTTTTGGTTGCATCTCACAGGGGTACTGTTGTGCGTGTGATTGAGCGCGAAGATATTGGCAGCTGGCTTGATGGCCCACCCACCGATCAGGCGTACCCCGGTGAACATGCGGGACGGCCCCAAAAGGGACCGGGGTCTATTGGTCGTTTTGGACGAAGGCTCATTGCATTTGCGCTGGATTGGTACCTGTGCTGGGGCATTCTTGCCTCGCTGGGATTAGCCGATCAATCGGTGCTGTTGCTCGTGGTGGTATGGCTGTATCAAATTCTGACCGTTGGTTTTATGGGGCACACTCTCGGGCACCTATTGCTGGGAATGCAGGTGCAAACGGTGAGCGGTCGTCCAGCAGGCTGGCTGACCGCTCTGATTCGTAGCACCCTGGTGATGCTTGTTATTCCTGTTTTTATGATGGACGCCGACCAGCGCGGGGTACATGATCGCGTGCGGCATACGGTGCTGGTGCGAGTTCGCTAGGCGTGTGTACTACTAGGACTGGTCGATTTTGATTTTCTTCGTCTGCACGAGCTTTACAAATGAGCCTGATTTACTCATCTGCTCGCCAAGGTTTGCTGGTGCCACTTGCCAATTGACGCTAAACTCTCCTTTACGCCAGCCACACGGTTGTTTTTGGTGAGTTAGTTCTGCTAAAAGGGCATCGAGCTGTTCTTGCTCTTCGCGTTGCACTATAAATGAGATGCCTTCGTTATGGGTAAAGATATGATCGACAGTTGCCTTGTTAATAGCGATTCACATCCTAGCTAAAAGCGTAACGAAGTAGATAACGATTCCGGGAGCATCTAAATAATTAATATGATTTCCAGTCCGGTTGGTGGTCACTGAGCCTAGCACCTTGAGGTACTTCTCGCGGAACTTTTGCGCCATTGCCCCGCGCCGCCTCGATAAAGAAGCATGTCAGGAACCGCACTGGGGTCTCTTGCTCCCTCTCCTTTGATGAACTTCCACTGCCAGTTCATTCAGTACTGACAGGTGCACCCGCCAGTGTATTCACTGAACTCATACTAAAAAATCCCCTCTCCATCAAGGAGCGGGGATTTTTTCTGATGTTTAACGACCGCGCATGCCCTTACGGTCTGGGCGCATGCGGTTGGGGTCGATTCCCTTTGGCATTGGCATCACATTGTTTTGTAGCGAAGAGAGTCGGGCGTTGACAGCGTGAACTTCTTGCTGGGTAAGCTTGTTAGGCAATTTGTTCATATCGCGCGTAATTTGCTTGATAGGAGTCTGCTTCTCACCATTACCGGAGTTGATAACGTGCACGGGAACGTTAGGTGCAATGCGCTTGAGGCGTTTGCGTTCTTGAGCAACCAGTGAACCTACACGAGAAGTACTACCTTCGGTCACGAGTACG
>JAUMUA010000056.1 GCA_030530925.1 Rothia sp. (in: high G+C Gram-positive bacteria)
TGTTGCAACGCATTCGCGCGGTGACCCTTGATGAAGTTCAAGAGCTCGCCGCTTGGTTGACCCAGCAACAGATGGTGACCACGATCGTTCGCTAACTACCTATGAAAAACCCGAAAGAGCTTATCTGCTCTTTCGGGTTTTTGGTTACCACGCTTTGGAAGTTGCGGGAGAGGGGGCTGTGGTGGGCTCTGCCGAGGCTGAACTCTGCGCCTCTTCTGAAAGTTTACCTTCAGCGCGCAAAGATGCCTGCGCCACGTCAACCGCCTTAGCGATGGTTTGCGCGTACACCTGCTGGCCCTCCGCTTGCGGGTGGACGCCGTCAGAGACTAAATATTCCGGATGCCCCTGCTGTGCTGCCGCCCAATCTGCCACCGAGACAACCTGCGGGTACTTTTGAACCGCCTGAGCAATCACCTTGTTTGATTCTGCGACCCAGCTCAGATTAGCGGGGCCCACACCGGTCGCCAACACAATCTTTCGTTCTTGGTGGGGAGCTATCGCCTTGATGAGTTCGTCAATTTCGCTCATCGTAATTTGTGTGTTGGTCGAAAGCGAAATGACTACCACCTGCCCTAAATGACCCTGTGTTGCGTCGTCCTCAATGAGCGGCAAACCCTCTGAAATATTGCGAGAGACTTGGGCATCAATATCAGCCTGTGGAACCTTATTCTGTAGCGCGTCCATCGCAGCCAGTGTGACGGAATCACCAATGACGCTCACCGAGCCGGGTTGGACGCCGTCGGCTGCGGCTGAGGCACTCGCACTGGATCCAGCACTAGGCTGAGCAGAAGGTGCGGCGTGGTGCTGACTTTGTTCAGCGTTTTGACCTTGAGCAATCACCGCTTCTGCCTCGGTGAGTTGTGGGGCCGTAGCAATGGCACCTGCAGTTGCCGCACCACAGAGTGCGAGAAGAAGTGCACAGGCAAGGGCTGGGGTTCGATGCGGACCAGTGATTGCTTTCGCCCACGCTGAGAGCGCGCCGCGGAAGCCTAGTTTGCGCACGGGTTCTTCGATGTACATGTACGAGAGCCCGGCAATCAGAAGAGTGAGCACTAAAACAACCGCTGAAATGACCGACCCGTGCTGAGCACCAAAAACGTAGTGCGCAAGAACTGCTAGCGGCCAGTGCCACAGGTAAATGCCGTATGAACGCTTGCCGAGCCATACCAGCGGTGCAAAGGACAGCACAGCGCGTAGCATACGCCCCAACACGTTATGGACGTCGGCTAACAAGCCCTGAATAACACCTACTGCAAGCAACGACGCCGCAAAGAGACCCCACGGCATAAAGAAAGAGTCTCGATCGGTAAGGAAAAGCGCGAGAGGCACGACGGCGATGAGGCAGATCCAGCCCAGGAGTCCTCGCACCAGCCCTAGAACTCCCTCGCCCCAGCCAATGTGCTGATACAGCCGCGCGTCGGCAGGCGGGTACATGCTCCAGGGGATCAAAAGCGCTAAGAGGACGCCGGTCATGATGCCAAAAAGGTGCGTATCAGTGCCGTAGTAAATACGAGAGGCGCTCACGCCGCTCCAGTGCAAAATGGTGGCGATAAGAAGTGAAAGAACTATTAGAGCCGCCGGCACCATAGCTCGCTGAGACCATTTGCTGACGAACATAAATACAAAAACCAGCACAATGGGCCAAAAAATATAGAACTGTTCTTCAACCGCCAGCGACCAAAAGTTAGTCAGAAGCTCCGGGGTGGTTTGGGCAAAATAGTCGTTCCCGTGAGCAATAAAGAGCCAGTTTGAAGAAAACGTGAAAGCTCCGGTGACTTGCCTGCCCAAGCCAACCAGCACGTCGCCACCTACCAGAAATGCGAGCGCTCCTGTCACCGCAACCACCACAATGATGGCAGGAATGAGCCTGCGCAAACGCCGCACCCAAAACTGCACGATGTTCATTTTGCCCGTGAACGCACCCTCGCGCAGCAACAGGGCGGTAATGAGATAACCAGAAATGACAAAGAAAATGTCAACGCCAATCATTCCACCCGGTAGCGCCGTGGGCCACAAATGATAAATGAGCACCGAAAGTACCGCTACCGCACGTAAACCATCGAGCCCTCGTAACCTAAAATTACGCTGCGCCTCAGATGGATCCACACTGGAATAAAAGACGTGATTTTCGTTCACTGATGCCTCGTCAACCTCAACCAATAAATGCCACCAAAGGGGGAGTGGCAACTTCATAAGTTTAGTACCTGCTTGCGGGTCACATGTACGAATCGCTCAAAGTTCAGCCTCAGGGACGAGCTCGTGAACTCTTCAGCGCCGTCGGTGAACTGATGAATCTGACCTGTGCGGCAATAACCGCTAGAGTTAGCTGAAGACGATACGGGGCGTTGCTGCCTCGTCCACTCAAAGAATGGTGAAGGAGTCATCGTGAGCAAAACATGGAAAGTTGCCGTGGCTGGAGCAAAGGGCCGCATGGGTTCTGAAGCTGTGAAAGCAGTTGAAAACGCCCCCGACATAGAGCTCGTGGCAACCATCGGATCGCAGGCAGAGCTACCTCAATTGCTGCAGTCTGGCGCCGAGGTGCTCGTTGATCTCACCGTTCCCTCTGCTACCGAAAATAATGTTCGTTTTGCCGTAGAGAACGGCATTCATGCGGTGGTCGGTACCACCGGTTGGGACGAGCATCGGTTGCATAATCTTCGCACGTTGCTCACTGCACACCCCGAGGTAGGCGTGCTCATTGCCCCTAATTTCGCCATTGGTGCGATTCTGGCCACCGAGTTCGCAGCCAAAGCCGCGCAATACTTTGAGTCCGTTGAAGTCATCGAGATGCACCACCCCAACAAGGTCGATGCTCCCTCGGGTACAGCCGCGCACACAGCTTCTAAAATTGCCCAAGCTCGCAAGGACGCCGGCGTCGCGCCTTCCCCCGATGCCACCGAACACGACGAGGGTGGCTCCCGCGGTGCGCAAATCGACGGCGTGCAGGTGCACGCGGTACGTTTGCGCGGTCTCACCGCCAGCCAGGAAATTTTGCTCGGCGATGAAGGCCAGCAGCTGGTGATTCGCCACGATTCCTTCGACCGAGCCTCATTTATGCCCGGTGTACTTCTTGGCGTTCGCGAAGTTGCGGCTCACCCCGGACTCACCCACGGGCTCGACGGATACTTGAACCTACGCTAAATGAACTCCCTCAAAATATTCACTGCTACTGCTGTTACTTTAGGCGTTATCACTCTAGCTCTTTTACCCATACCCTTTGCGAACAAAATCTTTATTCTGATGGCGCTGGCATTCTGTGCCGTTTTTGTGTTCGTTGAAGCTACCGGTAAAGGCAAAACTTTTGCGGCTATTACCATCGCTGCGCTCACGCTATATCTGCTGGTCACGTTCCAACGCGGCTGGCTCATGATTGCCCACGGCGGTATCGCCGGAATGCTGTTAGGAATCGGGCTGATTGTTCTACCGATTATAGGCGCCTGGGCGATGGTTCGAGAAATTGTTTTTGGCTCCCGCGTGCAACAGATGGCAAAGGAACTAGACACTGCCGATGAGCTACCAGAGGATCATCTGCCCCGTTCGGCATCGGGGCGAGTCAATCAAGGTGCAGCTGATGCTGAGTTCGAAACTTTTCGGCAAAAACTCGAAGCAGAACCCCACAACTGGAAACACTGGTTCAACATTTCCACGTTGTACTCGGCTGCTGGGGATCGCTCGCGCGCTCGCAAGTCTATGCGCACCGCGATTGCTCTTAAACGAGGTAAATCGGTTGCCGATATGTCGATCTAAAACGAGAGTTTCACTGCTCTCAATGTGCTCCTCAAAAGCACAGATTCACTGAAGCTCTCGGCAAAATTCAACAAAAGAGGGTAATCTAGCCATATGTCACAGACTACAACGCAAACTCCTGGAACCTTTGCCGACCCCATTTTTGGTCGCCTTCTCACCGCGATGGTTACCCCCTTCCGTGAAGACGGCTCCGTTGACGAGACGAAAACTGCAGAACTTGCAGAATCTCTCATCAATGCCGGCCATGATGGGCTTGTGATATGCGGTACCACGGGGGAGTACTCCACCATGACGGACGAAGAAAATGAACGCGTCTTTCAGGTAGTTTCCGAAGCAGTGGGTCAACGCGCCAAGATTGTGGCAGGTGTGGGATCCAACGACACCGCGCATACGCTTCACCTTGCCTCACTTGCTGAGAAGGTGGGCGTTGACGGTCTGTTGGTAGTAACTCCTTACTACAACAAACCCACCCAATCAGGGCTCGCCGCGCACTTCCGCACCGTTGCCGACGCCGTCAAAACCCCGGTGATGCTCTATGACATTCCCGGTCGCGCCGGCATCTCCATTCAGCCTGATACGTATAGAAAACTTGCTGATCACGAGAACATCGTGGCTGTCAAAGACGCAAAAGCTGATTTTGCGGCGGCAACCGACGTCATGGCTACCACCGATTTGCAGTTCTACTCCGGTGACGACGGTCTGACCCTTCCCTGGATGTCCATGGGCGCTGTGGGTCTTGTGGGTGTGACAACTCATGTTGCTCCTGCCCTTTTCCGCCAGCTCATTGATGCTATTGTTGCCCAAGACCTCGTGCGGGCTCAAAAAATTCACCTCGAGATTGCACCCATTGTTTCAGCAACAATGACTCGCGTGCCCGGCTGTGTATCAGCCAAAAATATTCTTTCCTGGCAGGGCAAACTGGACTCAACCCGGGTTCGCCTGCCGCATGTAGACCCCACCGACGAAGAAGAGCAGCTCATGCGAGCAGATTTAGCTCAGTCTTCGGTGGCATCTACGATTATTCGATAAACAGAAAAACGCAGGTGAAGCGAGCTCACTCTCTCGATAGAGGGAGAGTGAGCTCGTTTTTCACCGTGAACAGTAAGGACAAAGTATTTGCCTCATTTTGAAACTGAACTAAGACAGCCCAAGAAGCTCCGCAAAGATACTCTGCGCGTTGTACCCCTAGGTGGTTTGGGCGAAGTCGGTCGTAACATGACCGTCTACGAAATCAACGGAAAACTTTTGATTGTTGACTGCGGTGTGCTCTTTCCTGAAGAGTCACAGCCCGGTGTTGACCTTATCCTCCCTGATCTGAACTACATCAAAGACCGTCTGCACGACGTCGTCGCAGTAGTTTTGACGCACGGACACGAAGATCACATTGGCGCGGTTCCGTATCTACTCAAGCGCCGTCCTGATATTCCCTTGGTGGGCTCACAGCTCACCCTTGCGCTCGTTGAAGCTAAACTCGCTGAGCACCGCATTAAGCCGTTCACGCTAACCGTACAAGAGGGCATGGTTGAATCCTTTGGGCCGTTCGAATGCGAATTCGTAGCGGTTAACCACTCGATTCCTGATGCCTTGGCTGTGTACATTCGTACCGCCGCAGGTAATGTTTTGCACACCGGTGACTTCAAGATGGATCAGCTCCCTCTTGACGGTCGTATTACCGATTTGCGCCACTTTGCTCGTCTCGGTGAAGAGGGTGTTGACCTTTTCCTTCCCGACTCCACCAACGCCGAAGTCCCCGGATTTACTCCTACCGAGAAGAACATCGGTAGCGTGCTCTCGAGCGTGTTCCGTGATGCGCAGCAGCGCATTATTGTGGCGTCCTTCTCTTCGCACGTGCACCGTGTTCAGCAGGTTCTTGACGCCGCACACGAGCGTGGCCGCAAGGTCGTGTTGGTGGGTCGCTCGATGGTACGCAACATGACCATTGCAGAGAAGCTGGGATACCTCAAGGTCCCTGCAGACACTCTGGTTGATCTGAAAAAGATTGATAATTACCGTCCCGAAGAAATCGTGATGATGTGCACCGGTTCGCAGGGTGAGCCCATGGCCGCACTATCTCGTATGGCAACCGGGGACCACAAGGTTCAGGTTGAACCAGGCGATACCATCGTGCTCGCTTCATCTTTGATTCCCGGTAACGAGACCTCCGTGTTCCGCGTTATCAACGCTCTATTGGAATTGGGCGCCGACGTCATTCACAAGGGCAATGCCAAGGTGCACGTTTCGGGTCACGCGGCAGCAGGGGAGTTGTTGTACTGCTACAACATCCTCAAGCCTAAGAACGTGATGCCGGTTCACGGCGAAGTTCGCCACCTCATTGCTAACGGCAACTTGGCACAAGAAACCGGCATTCCCGAAGAAAACGTTATTTTGGGTCTGGGCGGTACCGTGGTTGATCTTGCCGAAGGCAAGGCAGAAATCGTGGGTCAGGTTCGTTGTGACTACGTCTATGTTGACGGACGCTCGGTGGGTCAGGTTTCCGAGGATGATCTGAAGGATCGCCGCGTCTTGGGCGAAGAAGGTTTCGTCTCGATTGTGGCAGTGGTTGACCGCGCAACTAAGCGCGTTGTGACCGGTCCCGATATTCACGCCCGCGGTGTGGCAGAAAACGATTCAGTGTTTGATGATGTGATTCCTAAAATCACCTCAGCACTTGAAGACGCTCTGCACCAGGCACCACAGAAAATCCACACCAACCATCAGTTACAGCAGATTGTTCGCCGCACGATTGGTGCATGGGTAGCACGCCGTTTGCGTCGCAAACCTATGATTATTCCGGTAGTTGTTGATACCCCTACCGAAAATAACGACTAAGGCTGTAAGTTAAACAATACGTTGAGATTTACTCTTAGAAATTAATGTAACGGAAAACCTTGAAGGCATACTTCAAGGTTTTCCGTTCACCAGACAAAATTCAGGATGTATGGCACCACGAAGCTCATCTGGCCGGTCTACCCAGGCTGGAAAGAAGAAGAAAACTACTGGATCTCGCCGAAGCACTGCACGCAACACTGCAGCTTCTCCCAATCAAACAGCGCACTCTGAAAACTGGTTCATGCGTACCTTTTTGGGCGCCTGGACTGCCTGTGCGCATACCGTAGGTGCTGCCGTGCGCCGAATGGGTGCCCTGCGAACCGACTTGCTTCCCGAAGAACGTCGTGACGGCGGTGCCCTCCTCATTCTTATGCTGGGCTTCATCACCGCGGGCGTCGAATGGTGGGCGTGGCGTGCTCACGATACGTACTCGTGGATTGAATGGCCCATTCACGCATGGCATGTGGTGGTGGGCGGAACCTTTGGTCAAGGCGCGCTCGTCATTCCTCTTTTTTGTCTGATTTTTGCCCTCCGTATTTTTAGGCATCCCACCGAAGTCCCGGCAAATAACCGCATTGCTTTAGGCCTGCTCATTATGGTGATTGCCTGCTCCATGTTGGGTGCCAAAATCGCTGGATACCCCACCCTCAGCGGTGGATTTGAATCAGTGTGGTCTGGCGGAGGCATTCTTGGTTTGCTGATTTGTGCCCCTGCGGTGCGTCTGGTGGGTGGCATCAGCTTCTTTGAATGGCTATTAATTTTGGGCGTTTTTGCTATTGGTCTGCTGATTGCAACCAAAACTCCACTACGCCAGATCGGTCCAAAACTTATGCACCTCACCAGCATCATGCTGGGGGAGGCACCTGCAGGTTCTGCTACCTCTCAAACTCAAATGGATTCGGCCGAGCACGATCGTAGTTATCTCTATGAAGATGACGACAAAACAGCCACGCTTCCAGCCCGTAAAGGATTGCTGGCTTGGCTCGGATTTGGCCAGGGCGGCTCCGACGATCGCCGCCTAGATCGTTACGACGGCGATGAAGCATTCGATACCGCACTACTCTCAGACGACTACGAACTCTACGAGCCAGAACCACCGCGCAATGAGCGTCCACCGCGCGCTGAACGACCTAGCCGCGCCGAGCGAAAGAGCCGCCGTCAAAAAGCGCCCACCATCCAAGCTTTTGATGTGATGGCTCCAGCGGATTCGGGCGCCAGCGAAAGCAATGGTTCAAAAAATAGCGAACTCTTCGATATCAATCAGTGGAAGAAAGATTCTGACGCGCCAGCGCAACGTTTGGCACAGGCACAGCAGGCAGCTTCGGCTCACGGGCGGCTCGACGAGCGTGCTGGTTCTGTGAACCCCGACGAGGCGGCTTCGGTTCGTTCCGATGAACAGGAGAACGCAGAGAACGAGTACGCAGAGACCGCATACACAGAGAACGAGCGTGCGGCTACGCCCGCAGCTTCTCGCGCGGCTGCTGCCGCCGCTACGTCATCAGCGGCTGCAACGAGCCAGGCTCCCGCGCGTCCGGCGTCGCAACCTGCTGCTGCACGCCCTGCCGAGGCTCCTCGACCCAAGAACAACACCGTGGTCGCTCCCGTGAACCCCGCGCGCCCTGCGCAGGTAGTTGAATCCTCGGCGGGGAACTATGAGCTTCCCGAAGAATCGTTGCTGGTGGCTGGACCTCCCGCTAAAGAATCCTCCGAGGTCAATGAACAGGTTGTTGAGGCGCTTACCAACGTGTTACACCAGTTCAATGTGGATGCCGAGGTTACGGGCTTCTCGCGTGGTCCTACGGTGACCCGCTATGAGATTGAACTCGGCGCAGGCACCAAGGTTGAACGCGTCACCGCGCTCTCAAAGAATATTTCCTACGCAGTGGCATCGGCAGATGTTCGAATTCTCTCGCCCATTCCCGGCAAATCGGCTATTGGTATTGAGATTCCTAATACTGACCGCGAAACCGTGGCACTTGGAGACGTTCTGCGATCTTCACAGGCGCACCAAAATGAGCACCCCATGATTATGGGCGTTGGTAAAGACGTTGAGGGCGGCTTTGTTCTGGCAAACCTTGCCAAGATGCCGCACATGCTCGTGGCAGGTGCAACCGGCGCGGGTAAGTCCTCGTTCGTGAACTCGATGATTACCTCGATTCTGATGCGCTCCACCCCGGATCAAGTTCGCCTGGTCATGGTGGATCCTAAGCGCGTGGAACTCACCGCCTACGAGGGCATTCCACACCTGATCACCCCCATTATCACCAACCCCAAGAAAGCAGCCGAAGCGTTGCAGTGGGTGGTGCGTGAAATGGACGCGCGCTATGACGATCTCGCGCACTACGGCTTCAAACACATCGACGATTTCAACAAGGCAGTCAAAGCCGGCAAGGTGCAACCCGAGCCTGGCTCGCAACGCAAAATCAAGGCGTACCCGTATCTCTTGGTGATTGTGGACGAGCTTGCCGACCTCATGTTGGTTGCCCCTCGCGACGTCGAAGAGTCCATTGTGCGTATTACCCAGTTGGCGCGTGCTGCAGGTATTCACCTGGTGCTGGCAACGCAGCGTCCATCGGTTGATGTGGTCACTGGTTTGATTAAGGCGAACGTGCCATCGCGCATGGCGTTTGCGACGTCGTCGGTTACTGACTCCCGCGTGGTGCTCGACCAACCTGGCGCTGAAAAGCTCATTGGTCAAGGTGACGCTCTGTTCTTGCCCATGGGCGCCAACAAGCCGATCCGTGTGCAGGGCGCGTGGGTAGGCGAGTCTGAAATCCACGAGATCGTGGAGCACGTGAAGACTCAGATGCCGGTGAACTACCGTGATGACGTTATCCAAGCTGCTCCCAAGAAGAAGATCGATGACGACATCGGCGATGACCTCGACGTTCTGCTTCAAGCCGCTGAACTAGTGATTACTACGCAGTTTGGTTCAACCTCCATGCTGCAGCGTAAATTGCGAGTGGGCTTTGCCAAAGCGGGACGCCTCATGGATCTGATGGAATCACGAGAAATTGTGGGCCCCTCAGAAGGTTCAAAAGCGCGCGATGTTCTGGTGGCTCCCGATGATTTGCCGGTAGTTTTGGCTAAACTCCGCGGAGACACCCCACCAGAGCCTGCGGCAACCGAACCTGAAACCGCTGATGCAGGTTGGGACGACGCCTACGGGCAGAACGCCGTGGAATCTTCACTGCCAGAACCTGCACCTGATTATTTTGATTCAGCTGATGACCCAGACAGCGAGGACGCCTGGAACCTAACCGGGCGCTAGAGCTGAATAACGAAAAGAGAAAATCATGAGTGAAACCACTCAAGCTTCTAACTGGAATCTACCTAACGTTCTCACGTCCATCCGAATCGTCATGGTGCCACTTTTTGTGTGGCTGATGGTGGTCGGTGGAACCTTCGGCTATGACTCATTGAGCGCTCGCTGGTGGGCGGTGGCAGTGTTTATTCTTGCGATGATCACTGACTGGCTCGATGGTTCTATAGCTCGTTCCCGCAACTTGATTACTAGCTTTGGTAAGATTGCTGATCCTATTGCCGACAAATTGCTCACCGGCGCGGCTTTCGTGATGCTCTCGGTGCTGGGCGAACTGTGGTGGTGGGTCACCATCGTCATTTTGGCGCGTGAATGGGGTATTACCATCATGCGTTTCTTTGTGATTAAGTACGGCGTCATGGCAGCCGGTAAGGGTGGCAAACTCAAGACTGTTCTGCAGACCGTGGCTCTTGTGCTTCTCGTGATGCCGTTGGGCCAGCTGGGCGCGTGGGCATTGATTCCCGGGTATGTCGTGATGGCTGCCGTAGTTATTATTACGGTGCTGACCGGTTTGGATTACGTCAAGAAGGCAATCGAACTCCGCCGCGATTACTTGGCAACCCACTCTTAGAACGTAGAACTTGGGACTTAGAACAAGGGGTGCTTTTACGGTGAATGATTTTCAAAGCCACGACGCCGCGGCCGCTGTGGTGGCGCGCGCCGTCGAGCACGGTTGGACGATAGCTTCTGCCGAGTCTTTGACCGGTGGGGAAGTAGGAAGCGAAATCTGCTCAGTTCCCGGCGCTTCGGCTACGTATATGGGCGGAATAATTTCGTATTCCTCGCAAGTGAAAGCTACAGTGCTCGGCGTGGATTCCACGTTGCTAGAGCAAGCAGGTTCGGTGGACGCGCGCGTGGCAGAGCAGATGGCGCAAGGGGCAGCTAGAGTTTGTTCGGCTGATTTTGCGGTGGCAACTACCGGCGTTGCTGGGCCCGAACCCCACGACGGTAAGCCGGTAGGCAGGGTGCATCTGGGCATAAGCAGCCCCGCCGGTACTCGCGCCGTGGAAAAGAATTATGTTGGCGATCGTGCACAGATTAGAAAACAAGCAACTGATGACGCGTTAAAGCTCCTCGAACAAGAAATGACGAACGCCCCAAGCAACCGGTAGTTTCTGTTTACCAATCTTTCAGCTAATGCTCAGTAAAAATTCTGGAAAGTTGGGAATGAAAACACAGCTTCATACTGTTATATGAGATGCAAGCCTTCAGAAAACAGGTAGTTGCAAAGACCACCTGAATGAAGAATAAAATAAGCTTGCGTATTATTTGTCATGAGCTAGGCTAATGTAAGCGCTCATATTGAGCATGATTACCAGGAGTTAGGTATAAAAATGACTAAGCAGCCCGTATCCGTGAACGGTGTCGTCCGTTGGAAGGATGTGGGTCAG
>JAUMUA010000057.1:0-4918 GCA_030530925.1 Rothia sp. (in: high G+C Gram-positive bacteria)
AAACTGCAAACAGTAGATTTACGACGGGCCCCGCAAGAGAAATAATCAGAGAAGACCACGGCGTGGCGGCACCAATTTTAGTAACCCCACCCCACAGAGTCAGCGAAATATATTGCACCCGCACTTTCAACGCAACTGCGGCAAGAGCATGACCCAACTCGTGAATTAGAACTCCTAGAGCAACGAGTCCGCCTAGCGAGAGTGCAATCGTGATGGCAGAGGACCATGCCAACTCAGATTGTTGATAAAGATAGACGGGGTATCCCACACACACCAAAAGCATCAGCATGAACCACGATGGCTTGAGATAGATGGGAACGCCGCGCACGCTGAGCACCTTGAGACCGCGATTATTTTCCATGGCACCTTTTCTTTCACTTACGTTGTAGCCTACCGTGACGAGCGAAAACTGTAATGAGAACAACGCAACGAGCGAACAACCCACATGTGCCAAGGCGTTGCCCGTAGAATAGTGAGGTGTCTTTAGCTAGAAAATATCCTCGGAATATCTTTGCACCTTCTACTGGCTCGTGTGAGAGTGCGCAAACCACCATCATGCTGTGCGCGTTTGAGGGGTGGAACGATGCGGGGTCATCTGCGACCGAAGCGCTAACGTACCTTGAAAGAGTATTTTCTGCTCAACCCCTTACTGCATCGCTTAGCGATGATTTTTTTGACTTATCTACGAGCCGACCTCTGCTTATTTCGCAGGATGACGGCACCGGCGAGATTACGTGGCCAGAAATCACTATGCAGCAGTGGGAGAACCCTGAAAAAACCTTGCGCGTTATTTCGGTAACGGGACCAGAGCCACAGTTGAAGTGGAAACAGTTTACCCAGGAGTTGCTGGATATCGCGCGAGAACAGGCAGTGGATGCCGTCATTCTTTGCGGTGGGTTATTGGCTGAAGTCCCTCATACTCGGCCTTTCCCGATCAGCATTACCAGCTACTCCCCCTCATTGCGCGAACAAGAGGGAATTGAAAAACAAAACTACACTGGTCCCACTGGAATAGTTGGAGTCTTGGCGCTTTCTGCCGCTGCTAAGAACCTCAAAGATTTATCGCTTTGGGTTTCTATTCCCCACTATGCGGGGCACCCGCCGCACCCTAAAGCTACCTATCTGTTGCTTCAAGCGTTGGAGTCAATTCTGGGCATTAGCATTCCGCTGCACACCATTGAAGAAGAAACTTTGGCGTGGGAACGTGGAGCGGCTGAGCTGATGGACGAAGAACCCGAGTTAGCGCGCTATGTTGAGCAACTTGAAAACGAGCAAGAGAGCACGAAGCTCGAAGAAGTTTCTGGTGAAGACATTGCAGCTGAATTTGAGCAGTTCTTGAAACGCCGAGATAGCTAACTAGCTTTGATAACAGAACTGCTGAGCTACACACTGAGTAGCTGGCTATTCTTCTAAGCTAGATAGACACAGATTTACTAGATAGAAAAAATCTAAAAAACAAAGAGCGGGACACCCTAAGGTGCCCCGCTCTATACTATTTCAACTCTGCGAATTAGGAAAAAATGATGCCCAGTTTCGCATTGAAGAGATCACGAATCAAGGTCGCTCCCCCGCCACCGTGTTCGATAGTCGAAAACGCCCACTGATCGAGCTCAACCAAAGCTTCGCTCACGTTGAGATCTTGGGCAACAAGTTCACGAACGCGGTGTAGAACTGCTAGTGCGGCGTCGTCGTGCGATTCGTCGGCAAGTTCCAACGCACGCTGATAAATATCAAAGCGATCTTGAGCTTTTTGAAGCAAATCTTCGGTCCAGAACCAATCTTGCCGGTAATGGTTATCCATAATCGCTAGACGAATCACTGATGGATCAACGCCGTCTTTACGCAACTGGGAAACTAGAACCAGGTTACCCAGTGATTTGCTCATCTTTTCGCCATCAAGGCCAACCATTCCGGTGTGCGCATAGTGCCGCGCCATGGGCTGACCCGAGATAGCGTACGCATGTCCGGCTCCCATATCGTGGTGCGGGAACTGCAAATCAGAGCCACCAGCCTGCACCGAGAACGGAACCGGCAAATATTTCTGAGAAATCATCGTGCACTCGATATGCCAGCCAGGACGTCCCTTGCCGAGTTCGCCACCGTCCCACGACGGCTCACCTTCGCGCTCAACTCGCCAGAGCAGAGGATCGAAAATATCACGCTTTTCAGGACGCTGGGGGTCGCCCCCGCGCTCAGCAAAGAGAGGTAGCATTTCTTCTCGAGAAAGATTTGAGACCTGACCCAAGACCCAATGAGCAGGATCGTCGGGGTTCAACCCTTGTGCTTTCTGCACATCAAAGTAAACGTCGCCATCAGGTTGTACATTTCCGGCGTCGTCGGTAAAACCTGGTACGCGGTAAGCAATACCGCGCTCCAACAGGTCATTGACGGCGGAGACGACTAGAGGGATAGATTCTACCGCTCCCACGTAATGATCGGGAGCAATAATGTTGAGTGCTCGCATATCGGTCCGGAAGAGCTCGGTCTGATCTTCTGCCAAGTCGCGCCAGTCAACACCGGTTGCCGTCGCGCGTTCCAACAACGGATCATCAACATCCGTCACGTTTTGTACATACTTGACGGGTATTCCCGCATCTCGCCACGCACGATTCAGTAGATCGAAAGCAACGTAAGTGGAGGCGTGACCCATGTGAGTGGCATCGTAGGGGGTAATTCCGCAAACGTAGAGGCTAGCCATCTCTTCTTGTTCAAGCTCTACAATCTTTTGCTGAGCAGTGTCCATCAGACGGGGCAAAGGGGCTTTACCGGGAAGCTCCGGCATCTCTACCGTTGACCAAGCGCGCATGCATTTCCTTTCATGGGGAATGGATTTTGATAAAAATAATACTCGCTCCCAACCGTGTCAGGAGCGAGCGTCAAAGTGTTTAGCTGTTGGCCGCAAGTACGCCAAAGCCCAACAAAATGTAAAGCACGATACCTAGGACAATGCGGTACCACACGAAGATTCGATAGCTGTTATTTGATACGAATTTGAGGAACCAACCGATGATGAAGTATCCCACCACAAAAGCTACAACCGTGGCAACCATAGTGGAGCCGAATCCGTAATAACCGTTGAACCCTTCTTCCAAGCTCTTATACAAGCTATAAAGTCCAGATAAGAAAACAGCCGGAATCGCAAGCAAGAATGAGTAGCGGGCTGCAGCTTCGCGGGTATAACCCATGAGCAAACCAGCCATAATCGTTCCACCTGAACGAGACACACCGGGAATCAAAGCCAACGCCTGAGCGAAACCATAAATGATGCCGTGTTTCACGTTCAAATCTTCAAGAGTGCGCTGTTCCTTGCCCAAGCGATCAGCAATCCCAATAAAGATTGCGAACACGATCAACATAGTGGCAACAATCCACAGTGAACGGAAAGATGACTCGATGTAGTCCTGCAATAGCAGTCCCAAAATACCAATAGGCAACGAGCCAAGGATAATGAACCAGCCCATGCGAGCATCGGGATCTTTTTTATCAACCTTGCCGGTCAACGATTTAAACCACTGACTAATAATGCGTACGATATCGCGCCAAAAGAACACGAGAACCGCGGTCTCTGTACCCAACTGAGTGATAGCTGTAAAAGCTGCACCAGGATCAGAATTATTAGGTAAGAACTGACTAATAATGCGAATATGCCCAGATGACGAGATCGGTAAGAACTCTGTGAGGCCCTGCACCAGGCCCAAAATTATTGCTTGTATCCATTCCACTGTCGAAACTCTACCCGCAATAGAAAGAACACAGCAGCAGATAATTGCCACTGTGTTCAGTTTAACAGAATCTTTTGAGAAAGATCAACTAACTACTAGTCAGCAATCTCGTACTCAATGTCCTCATCATCAAATTCGTCGTCGAGGTCTTCCAACTCTTCGTCGTCATCATCAAGAAAGACTTCAAGGGGCGTGACTTCTTCAAAATCATCAAAGAGGGCTTCTTCGTAGCGCTCAAAAGCGTTAGCAACAGATACATACGCGTTATCGATTGCAGGATCATTTTCGCCACGACGATTGACGATAGCGGTAAGATGCTCTTCTAAGGCACTTGTGAGCACTGCAAGGGCAGCGCGAGAATTATTACTCATACCCTAGACGTTATCGCGGATAGTATCGGTTGGGAACTATTTTTGGAGGAAATTTTGCGAGAACAAGAAGTTGGGTTCGCAAATGTACAAATCGCCGGTAAAGATCAGCGTTTTGAATACCTAACAATCACGGTTGAGCGAGGCGATAATCTCAAAGACGCTAGAGCTCGAGTACGCGAACATACCGAATACGGCAGGTGGGAACTTGCTCGAACCGTCATTCTCTACGGCGGACGCCGCAGGTACTGGCTTCGACGTCGTGTGATGAAGGTTCAAAAGACTGTGGCGTTCATTTGAGGTAACAGCTTTTATCTCAGGTAACTGCGGCTCAAGTTAACGAAGTAATAAACATGGTGGGCGGGGCGCAGATGCACCCCGCCCACCATGTCTTTAGTTCAGAGCCTAGAAACCAATGCTCTCAAGTGCTGCATTGATAGCAGCAGCAGACTTCTGCAGTTTTTTGAGCTCTTCGCCTTCCAACGGGATCTCAAGTACGCGTTCCACGCCCTCAGAGGAAACAATTGAAGGCAAAGATAGCGCAGCAGGGCCCTCAATTCCATACCGACCGTTGAGCTGGGTAGCCACCGGCAGTACAGCTTTCTGCCCCTTAAGAATTGCCTCAGCTATACGGCTTGCGGAAATACCAATGGCGTAGTTGGTAGAGCCTTTACCCTCAATCACCCTGTAGGCTGCACGCATAGCCTCGGTAGCCAGCTCTTCTTTAACCTCATCGGTAAACAGGCGCTCACCGTCCTGCTCCCATTCATCTAACGGGACCATGCCAATATTTGCTGCGGTCCATACTGGGAATTCAGAATCTCCGTG
>JAUMUA010000057.1:4928-11131 GCA_030530925.1 Rothia sp. (in: high G+C Gram-positive bacteria)
TAGAAACGCCTGCTTTTTTAGAAATAAGCCAGCGCAAACGGGAGGAATCAAGAACAGTGCCGGAAGCGAAGCACCGCTGGGTGGGAAGACCTGTAATCTTTTGGGCAACTACTGCCAAGACATCGCAGGGGTTGGTCACGATCATGAGGATCGCGTTGGGAGCTACTTCCATAATGGGTGGCAACATGGATTTGAAGATGTTGACGTTGGCTTCAGCTAGATCCAAACGAGTTTGACCCGGTTTCTGGCGGGCACCGGCGGTTACGATAAT
Source organism: Rothia sp. (in: high G+C Gram-positive bacteria) (assembly GCA_030530925.1). Taxonomy (GTDB): domain Bacteria; phylum Actinomycetota; class Actinomycetes; order Actinomycetales; family Micrococcaceae; genus Rothia. Next base: position 5,200 of record JAUMUA010000057.1, read on the forward strand.
GAGGTCGCAATCGCGCAGTAGCTCGACGTCGTCGCCGCCTACTACTTTTGCCTCGTTGGCAAACATCGCACCGTGAGCGATATCGAGCGCTTCTGCCTCTGCTTTATTACCTGCAATATCGTAAATAACGATTTCTTGAGCTATTCCACGAATCATTGCAGCATAGGCGGTTGCTGAACCGACTCCCCCTGCGCCCAGGATTCCTAGCTTCGCTCCGCTTTTCTTGGTGTTGCTCATTTCTATTCTCCTTGAAGAGATTTGATGTGTTAATTGAATTAAATCATCTTCCAAGGGGGAAATCTGGCTTTGTATGCCTCTATGTGGTTTTGGACTGAAACAACCGTTGCCTCAGCCCGATAAATCACTGGTTGGATGCCCAGAAAACCAAATAAAGCCAAATCTACCTTATGATATACATCTCACTTTTGGCTATGGGTTCGAGTCAAAAAATAAATTACTTCATAAATGTTTTCTTTGTCACAGGCTAATAGTTAGCTAATTTACGTTATCTCTACCGCCTCGCGCAGAAACCATAAATCTCTCCGCACTAAATCAAATATGTGCACATTGACCCTTTCTCAGCCATACATTTTTCTACTCAAAATTGCTCGCTATTGCCTTCATGTGGGAGTGATATTTTGGCGTTAACACCACAAATATCCATAGCATTTAGCGCTCAGAAAAGGATTTAACGCTCATGTGGCAGCAAGTTTATGATCCGCTAGGATCACAACTTCTCTCATCACTCGTTGCAGCAATCCCCGTGTTGCTCTTTCTTATTGCTCTGACCGTTCTGAAATGGTCCGGGCTAAAATCTGGCATCGTTTCCCTCGTTGTCACCATCTTGATAGCAGTTCTCGTCTTTGGCATGCCCCTCGCCTCCTCGATTTCAGCAGTAGGCTTTGGCGTTCTTAATGGTCTGTGGCCTATTGGCTGGATCGTGCTGATGGCAGTATGGCTCTACCGCATTAGCGTGCGAGCAGGAAATTTCACCGTCATTAAGGGTTCAATTTCAGCCATCACCAATGACCAGCGGTTACAGGTACTTCTTATTGCGTTTTGCTTTGGCGGCTTCCTCGAAGGCGCTGCCGGCTTCGGCATCCCTATCGCAATTTGCGCAGCATTGTTAGTAACCCTTGGCTTTGATCCCATCAAAGCCGCCCTCTACGCCTTACTAGCCAATGCGGCGTCGGGCGCCTACGGCGCAATCGGCATTCCCGTGATCGTTGGCGCAAAGCAGGGTGGAGTAGAGCTCTCTGCCCTAAACGCAGAAATGATTCCGGTTCTACAGCTCACCACAGTATTTATCCCCTTACTTATTGTGTTTGTTCAAGACGGCATGCGGGGTGTGCGTCAGATTGGTCTCGTGGCTCTGATCTTAGGTGCGACTGTTTCGGTGTTGCAGTCATTGCTGTTGATTTTTGTGGGACCTGAACTGGTCGATATTATTCCTCCCCTCGTAGGTCTCGTGCTGCTTGCTCTGATCTGCGCTAAATGGCAGCCTAAATTTATCTATCGCGAAGCTAACGCACCAAGTACCGAAGAACTAGCTCAGCAAGAAAAATTTTCGGCAAGTGCCGTTATCAAAGCATGGAGCCCTTTCTACATCTTGTCGATCGTCATTTTGCTATGGTCACTCCCCTTTATGAAGGTTTTGTGGGCCGACGGCGGACTCCTTGGCTGGAGCAACGTCAAGATCCCCATGCCGGCACTACATCAAGCCATTGAGCAAGTAGCACCCATCGTCAAGTCTCCCATGCCTGTAACCGCAGTATTCAACTGGTCAATTATTGGCGCCTCGGGTACGGCAATTTTGATTGCAGCGATTATCACCATTTTGATTTCTCGCATCACATGGAAAGAAGCAACAGAAGAACTGAAAGGAGCCGTTCTTCAGTTGTGGAAACCTATTGTCCTGATTTGTCTGGTGATGGGCGTAGCAAATGTGATGAATTTTGGCGGTCTCAGCTCGTCCATTGCCCTGGCAGTTGCCGCCACCGGCACTGTTTTCCCGTTGCTTTCTCCGGTTATTGGCTGGATCGGCGTATTCGTCACCGGCTCGGTAGTCAACAACAACACTCTCTTTGCCGCGTTACAAGCTACCACCGCTCAGCAGATTGGCGCCAGCCAGACGCTGCTGGTTGCCTCTAACACCGCCGGCGGCGTCATGGCGAAAATCGTATCGCCTCAGTCCATTGCGATTGCTGCGGCGGCGGTTAACAAATCCGGTGAGGAATCAATCATTACCAACGCTGCTATTAAGTACAGCTTGGCGCTTTTGCTGTGGACCTGTCTTTGGGTGTTTGTTCTGGCAGTAGTCCTCTAAGCGCAACCACTATTTACTCATCTATTGAAACGTAGGGGTTCCCATGATTCGGCGGGAACCCTACGTTTTTTAGGGAAATGTTTAAATACAAAAGCCCGGAAGAAACATGATGTTTCTTCCGGGCTTTTTCACTTCTACAAGTGATGCTCTGTGCGCGGAGGGGGACTTGAACCCCCACCCTCGATATATGAGGACTAGCACCTCAAGCTAGCGCGTCTGCCTATTCCGCCACCCGCGCAGGTGATATACGAGTTGTTTCTTTCTAAAACCTCTCGCGGCAACAGGTAACAATTTACACGCCCCTGCACGCCTGCGCAAATCGAAAAAGCTGAATTTTCCGTGTTTCACAACACACTTAGTTAAATATCAACATCACCAGCGTGAATCTTGTGTCAACAGAGGCTGAATCCCCTATTTTGTTGAAAATTGTGGCTCATGACATATTTTGGAAAGTTCTACGGTTAAATAGAGGCTGTGAATAATGAAAATTTGACTCAAGAAGAAGCGCAGCGACGCTCCGAACTCCTGACTGTCGAGAGTTACGACGTACACGTGGACCTCACCAACGCCTCAGATACATCCTTTGATGCTTACCCCACTGCAACTACAGTGCGCTTTTCAGCTCAACCCAATAGTGAAACTTTTATTGACTACATCCACCAGTCAATTGATTCCATCAAGCTAAACGGTGCGAACCTCAACATCAACGACGCTGTTGAGGGGTCAAGAATTCTGCTAGGCAACTTGCAAGCTGAAAACATTCTGACCATTCACGGTCGCTCCTACTTTTCCCGCTCAGGTGAAGGCATGCACCGCTATGTCGACCCCAGCGATCAAAAAGTTTATCTCTACACGCAATACGAACCTGCCGACGCCCGTCGGGTGTTCCCCAACTTTGAACAGCCTGATCTTAAGGCGATTTTCAACTTCAGAATTACCGCCCCCAAAAATTGGGTGGTCAGCTCCAACGCGGAACTAGAACGTGAAATTGAAGACCCCTCAAATTCCGGCATTTCAAAGCGAGTCTTCAAGAGCACTGAAAAGATTTCCACGTACATCACCACAATTCTTGCCGGTGAATATTTTGTGGCACAAGATTTCTACGAACCGAAATCAAAGATCAACTCCGGGTCATTCCCGCTGGTGGCATACTGCCGCCAGTCGCTGAAAGAACATTTTGACTATGAAGACATTTTTGCGGTCACCAAGGCAGGACTAGATTTCTTCCAAGATCTCTTCGACTTCGCTTACCCCTACCCCAAATACGAACAGGCATTTGTTCCCGAATACAACTTGGGTGCCATGGAAAACCCCGGCATGGTAACTTTCACCGAAAGCTACCTGTTTGAATCTGGTGCTACCCAAGCTCAGCTTGAAGGCCGCGCCAATGTGATCTGCCACGAGATGAGTCACATGTGGTTCGGCGATCTAGTCACCATGAAATGGTGGAATGATCTCTGGCTTAAAGAATCCTTTGCAGAATTTATGGGAACTCTAGGAGCGCAAGAAGCTGCGGGCTACCAAGAAGCGTGGGTAACTTTTGCCAACAACCGCAAAGCATGGGCTTACGAGCAAGACCAGCTACCCAGCACGCATCCAATTGTTGCTGACATTCCGCATCTTGAGGCGGCGCGCCAAAACTTTGATGGCATCACCTATGCCAAGGGATCTTCGGTGCTTAAGCAGTTAGTTGCTTACGTGGGATTTGAGACGTTCATTGACGCGGCGCGAGTTTACTTTAAGCGTTTCGCCTGGGGAAACACTACCCTGGACGATTTTCTGGGCGTGCTTGATGAGGTTTCTAACCGCGACGTCCTTACCTGGTCTGCCGCATGGTTGCAGACTCAAGGACTCAGCTCGCTTGCTACCGAGCGAGTCTTTGACGATGAGTCTCAGCTAGCTGAACTTATCGTTTCTCAGCATCTCCCTGAGGGCACCCCTGCAGAGCTAGGACGCCCACACCAGCTCAAACTTGAAACTTTTATCGTAAAAAACGATGCGTTGAGTTCAACCGGCTTGGTTTCTTTAACCATTCCTCAAGGTGATTCGAGCTCAGTTCGCGTTCCTCTGAGCGAAAACGAACAAGAGCAGGTAGCTTCAGCAGATCTATTAGTCCTCAATGCCGAAGATTTGACCTACGCAAAAGTTATTTTGGGCACCGAAGATGGTCAAGAAATCGCCACTCAATTGGTTTCCACCATCGATAACCCACTCACTCGTGGCTTGATTTGGGGTAGCCTCTGGAATCAGGTACGAGACGCTTCTCTTACCTCCGAAACCTTTGTGCACGCCGTCGAACACAATATTCCACGCGAAAAGTCAGCTACTTTGCTCTCAACGATTGCGGCTCAAGCTCAAATTGCGATTCAGCATTACACCCCCGAAGACAAGCAACAAGACTTGTGGGATTCCTTGGGTGGTGCACTACTTGATGCTCTTCACGACGCAGAAGCGGGCGGAGATGCTCAGCTCATCATGCTACGCAACGCTTTAGGAGTGGCAGCGCACAGCGAAACCACCTTGCCTTTGGCCCAGGAAGTATCCCAGGGGGCAACCACTGATACTTCACAAGACATTGCAGGGGTGGACGGCGTAGCTAACCACCCAGCACTGGGTTGGTCTGCGCTCATTGCGTTGGCGTCTCAAGGCAAGATCACAGCAGCTGATATTGATTCCGCACGCAACGTTCACTCCAGTGCCACCACTGAGCGTGGTCACGCTCAAGCGCTCGCGGCGTTGCCCACTGCAGAAGCAAAGAAAAAAGCTTTTGAGACTGTTCTGGAGTCGGTGGAAATTTCCAATGATTTACTCACTGCCACTGCTCGAGGTTTCCAAGCAGGCTCCGTAGGGTTACATACTGAGTTCCTTGATCCCTACTTTGAAGCTCTTTTGGGGACGTGGCAGAAACGCTCCATCGGTATGGCATCACGAGTTGTGTTGGGTCTATTCCCCCATGCTTCGATTGCCCAGGGCGACGCCGAAACCCACCCGGTGGTACTGCGTGCATCTGCTTGGCTAAAACAAAATCCTGAAGCTCCCACTGCGCTGCGTCGACTAATCATCGAAGAACTCGATGATGCACAGCGCTCATTAAGAGCCCAAGCGTTCAATCAGTAAGTAGCATTTATTCTCAGCGATTTTTGATGATAATTGCTGAGAAAATTTACTAAATCAAAAGACCGGTTTGGCATCGATTAACGGTGCCAAACCGGTTTTTCGTGAGAAGCTATAAGTTGAGAAAATGCGAGAAAGTAAAGGAGCACACCTTGACCGATTATGCACTCGGTGATCGTGGCACTCTCACAGTAATTACGAACGATTACTATGATGCCGAAATTTTGCAGGTCTTTGAAGAGCTCCAAATTGATCGCGAAAAAATCTGGAATGGCGAAGCATATTTGGTTCCAGAACCAGATAACCCCTATGAGCCTCAGAGTATCGCGGTCTATGTAGACACCATTAAAATTGGCCGATTTTCAACTGAAGATTCCGCCCAATATTGGAAAGCTATTTCGCGTGTCGTCGCTTCTGGCTACAATGCTGTAGCGCATTTACAGCTCTCCGCTGTGCTTCGTCGTGGTGAAAATGGCACCTATATTGAAAGTG
>JAUMUA010000058.1 GCA_030530925.1 Rothia sp. (in: high G+C Gram-positive bacteria)
GAGAATATTCACGCATAATGACCGTGGCGTCCTTGGTGTAATCGCGCTCGGGGTGGAAGTGACGGAATTCGTGAATTCGGGTGTAGGGGTACTGTTCATCTGGGTAGTTCATAACGGCGCAACCTTGGAAATCTTCAATAGGAAGTACTTCTTTTTCAAGGTCGATAGTGCGCCAGGAGAGGTCCCCCTCTGCATAATCGAAGTAGCGGTCAACAGGACCCGTGTAAATCACAGGAACCTGACCGATAACCTGTGCGCGAGAGTATTCATGACCATCTTCAAAAAAGTCAGTGTTCAAACGAACATCAATGTTCGGATGGGCGGCCATGCGCTCGAGCCAGGCAGCGTAACCGTCCACAGGTAAACCCTCGTGGGTATCGTTGAAATACCGGTTGTCGTAGTTATAGCGAACTGGAAGGCGAGAAATAATGGACGCTGGCAAGTCAGCGGGGTCAGTCTGCCACTGTTTTGCGGTGTAATGCTTAATAAAGGCTTCATAAAGAGGACGACCGATTAGCGAGATACCTTTATCGTTCAGGTTCTGAGGATCAGTGCCAGCAAGCTCCCCGGCCTGCTCTGCAATGAGAGCTTTTGCTTCTGCAGGCGAATAAGCAGCGTTAAAAAACTGATTGATGGTACCCAAGTTAATAGGCATGGGGTACACGATGTTGTTGTGGTTTGTATAAACCTTGTGCACGTAATTGGTGAAACTGGTAAAGCGGTTTACGTACTCCCACACACGCTCGTTTGAGGTATGGAAGAGGTGTGCACCGTACTTATGGACTTCAATGCCGGTCTGCTCTTCGTTTTCGCTGTATGCGTTGCCGCCAATATGATGACGACGATCCAGAAGCGCAACTTTGAGCCCCAGTTCGGTAGCAGCCTGCTCTGCAATAGTTAGGCCGAATAGGCCAGAACCTACGACTACGAGATCAGCGTTCACAAATACTCCTGTACTTCTGGATTCCTAGCATGAGGCTAAGAGCAAATATTCTTCTTACATTCTAATTTCAGAGAACTAGCAACCACTAGCTAGTAGCTTTCTTAAATGTCTAAGAAAACTTCTCCATTCAAAACTACCCGAAGTTTTATTGTATCGCCTACCTTGAATGGCGATTCTTGGTGTCTTAAAAGTTTTTGGTTCTGATTGCGATAAAGCATCAGACTGTGGACACCGCAGGTTATATATTCCTGAATCGACGTCATATTTCACGTTATCCACAGTAGCGGGTTCGTCCATATTGAATTTAGAGCCAAGAAAGACTTCTCTAATGACTATGGAGAGATATTTTCTTGTTCTGAGCGATAATTCTGAGCATCATGAGGTCGTGCATTTCAAAGGATCTGCGCTCAGCTCTGGGGCTGATCTTGAGCGCCATATTTGCGGTGCTACTGAACAACCCTATCCGTTGAGAACGAGTTCGGACCGTCCGCTGGCTGAAATTTCCACTGTGGAAGATCTAGGGGAAGGAGCATTTATACCTTCATCGCCCGATCAAGAGCAAACGCAGAGTAGCTCAGCAGAATTATTTCTGGAGATTATCACTGGCCCTGATTGTGGACGACGTTTCCCCCTTCGTAGATTCCACGAGCTATCCATCGGACGTGCGGGTCAGGATATAGCAATAAATGACCCGTCGTTACCTGCACACTGGGCAACATTAGAAATCACTTCTACTGGACTCACGTTGCGTGAAGATCATTGCGTTGAAGAATTGACATTAGATACACCCTACCGCTGGGCAAATTCAACGGTCCGCATCTCCCATACGTCTTCGTGCACTCACAGAGCTACCGTTAGCAGCTTGTATCAACCGCTCGAAATTGAAATGCAACCACCAAGAAATAAAGTTCAGATAGCACTCATGGTGGGTATGCCTCTGCTGATCGGGGTAAGTATAGCCCTGTTCACCCACACTTGGTTCTTTTTACTGATGGCATTGGGGTCGTCTTTGATGATGGGAGCAAATCTGTGGAGCGCTCAAGGGCTCTCTCGGCAAGCTCGCCGAAAGATTTCCGACGCCGTAGCTGAGGATGCTCGAAGGATTTCTCATGTGCACACTGCATCCTGCGCAGGCTTTGGGGAGGAACCTCAAGCAGGAATCTTGGTGTTAGGAACGGGATCTCGTGCAGCTCATCTCAAGTGTAAAAATTTACCCGAGGATAAGATCCCCCTCTTAGAAAATGTGCCGCTACACATTCCCCTAGATACATCGCAAGCTAATTTTTTGTACGTTGAAACCGAGATTGCGTCTTTACGACAACTTCTGCTGCAACTCGTTGCCAAAACCTCAAGGTACCTCTTGGTTTCAGATATTTTGGTTGCTCAGTTTCCGGACCTTTTTCAACCTCTATTGATTTTTCCCACCGTCCGTTGCGCACCGGTTCTCACGCTCAAGCAAGAATCTTGTTTGGGGGACGTTTTGTTAGTAGAGCGTTTCGACGTAGCCCAGATGCACCGGGGCACAGTTACGACCGTCATCCTCAATGTGGGCGCTCCCAATCATCAAGTTATTTTCCCCTCCGATGCTTCCTGGGTAAAAATTCTCAAGTCCCCCCACAGCTCCCCCACGACGTGGGAAATTCACACCTCACAGACCATCAGCAATGCTATGGCGCATCAGCTCCTGCCAGCTCACTTGGTAACACCCGATGGGATGTCACAGCGTCAATATTTACAAAAAATTGTTGAAATTCATGATGTCCCAGCTCAACAAACCAAATTTCGCCAGTTGCCGCAGCATTTCACGCTACAAGCCTCAATCCACCCCCATTTTAACGCAGCCGCTGTAATGCAACAGTGGAACCAACAGATTTATGACACTGCGCTTCAAGCGTTGATAGGCACTACTCGTGGAACAGAATTCCACCTAGATTTGTCGCATCACGGACCTCACTTTTTGATTGCAGGCACTACAGGCTCGGGCAAATCGCAACTTCTGCGTACGCTCTTACTCTCTCTGATTTACAGTTATTCTCCCCAAAGACTTGCTGTCATCATTATTGATTTCAAAGGTGAAGCGGGGTTAGGACCTTTCTCCCGCAGCCCTCATTGCAAGGCTCTCATCTCAGATCTCGAAGAAAGCGATTTCGAAAGAACAATGCTGTTCTTGCAAGCGGATCTCACCCAGCGTGAGCTCATGTTCAAGAACTTAGGTATTAGCTCATATAAAGATTTAGTGGAGCTTCGACGCCGTACCCAAGAACCATTAGAGGTGCCCGAATTGTTGGTGGTAGTAGACGAGTTCAAGATGCTCATTGATAAATTTCCCTCAGCAATGGCAAAGCTCATCAAAATAGCTACTGTGGGCAGATCTTTAGGCATCCATCTCATACTTTCCACTCAGCGGCCACAGGGCACAGTTTCTTCTGATATCACCTCAAATATCGGCACTACCATTTGTTTGAGGGTAGCCTCAGAGCTTGAATCAACTATTCTTTTAGGCACTACCGACGCTGCAAAAATTTCTCCCTATCACCCAGGTTCAGGTTTTATTAAATCTGCAGATGCAGAGCTATTCCCATTTCAAGCCCTGCACATTGATAAACAGCGAGAGGATGAGCGACAGGCTTCCTTTACTCTCACGCGACTGGCCACGGGTCATAGAACAACCCAACACGATGTCGAATCACCTCACGCTCAAGAAGACGAGGTGCTCTTGAGCTTTATTTCAGCTCTACCAGATATCACCATCCCTCCGGAATATCACCCGGTTCCACCGCGTCCGGAAATCGCTCAGTTACCAGCAAAACCCCACAGCCTGCCTCTTGGCATACTAGAAGTCGCTCAAAAAGGAGAACTTCAGCGCCTCTACGTGGATTCAAAAACATCACCCATTAACGTGGTTGCAACACGATCAGATTGTTTTGCACTGTCTCAAAATTTGTATCTACGGGGAATTGAAAGCGGGTTCAATGTCTTTGTTGCAACAGGTGATTTCTCAAGTTATAGGCAGATTCAACAGGCACCGCGGGAAGGCGACCCTGCACCCAATGCACTCATTAGCCCTTTTGACGCAGACTTCTTGATTCAGGTTCTTCAACAAATTAATAGCAACACTGAAAATTTGTTGATATTAGATGCCATTGATTTATGGCTGGAAGAGAATCAGAAAAATTTTGGAGCGATTAATCAGCTCACTCAGTTTATTACTCAGGCCGAATCTAATAACACTCTAGTGATAGCGCTTTCAAGCCAAAGCCTCCGAGGAAAGTTCGGTCAGCTGTTTATGAGCAAGGTTTGGAGCAGATCATCTTTTCTACAAGATCCACTCTTATCTGCTTCGCGAAATACTCTCACCCCTGCTCACCAAAAGTGTTATGCAGAAGGGGAAATCGTGCGAAAAATGTTCCCAGCTCAAGAGATTCACGCAGGTGAGCTGACCTTGGTAGCACATCCTGGTACTTTAATTTCAGAGGCTCGAGTCAATCCATATTTCATGGAGCAAGTACCGCTGCGAGTTACTTACCAAGAAATGAGCAGATTTATCGCAACTGGTAAAGAAAATACTTCGCTCTTCGGGGATTTTCCTCGTTCTCGCTCTGTCCTTTTGGGTTTAGGCGCGCGCAAAGAACCCCAATCCATGGTGCTCCCGCCTCGTTCCCAAACTATCATTCTGGGCGCAAGATTGAGTGGCAAAAGCCAACTTTTCCATACCCTTCAAGAACTCAATCCCACGCTAAAGTTCCACATCATCCAGGGCATAAAAACCCCATCAGGTGAAGAAATCAACCGTATTCTCACCCGAATTGATGACCCCACAAACACCGTTGTTTGTATCGACGATGCGCATTACCTCACCTATGAAGCTCAAAAAGTGGTAATCCAATGCGCTCAGCAATTCCAGCACGTTTTGTGTAACTCCGTAGCAACTCCAAAAGCTTTTGCTATGCCTCTACTCTCAGAACATAACGGAGCAACACGGGGAATCTACCTATGCCCTACAACAGATAGAGATGCGGAATTCTTTACCCCAGGGATGATTCCCTTAGATTTCAAAACGGAAGGATCTGTTCCAGCAGGTCGAGCAATCATCGTGCAAAACGGAGAATGCTCTACGGTGCAAATAGCTACTTCAGACGAGGCGTAGCGGTGCCAACCAAAAAATTATTGACAGACTTAGTAAAGAGCAAGATCAGAATTGCGCCACCGAGCACTGTGGCAAGGATTCCAGCAAGTAATTGCCCTCCCCAAATAGTCTGCACACCGAGAATCACAAAGAAAAGTTGCCACACTAATAACATCGATCGACCAAATGATTTCCCCTGCAACAATTTGACCGCAGAAAATCCAATAATCCCCGCCACAAGCAAAAAGAATATTGCTAGCATCGCGATGGATGCAATCCCCAGTGAGGAATGCACTGAGGCCACCAGCAAGAGAATCGCGTACACCGCAATCAAGAGACTTTCAAGTGCTGCAAGGGCGGCGGCGATCTTAGCAGGAGCAGGAGCAGTAGCTTTGGGTGTTTCGTTCATTAGCTTCGAGTTCTTGGTAGACACATAATCTCTCACATAATAGCTGAGGGGAAGACCAGAACATAAGCACAATTTGCGTACAGTCCTGCTGTGAGATATAACTCAGCGCTTATAGCAATTTTCTTTCTGAAACCTCTTGTTTACGCAATCTTTACGTGCGAAAGTTATTGAGGTTTAGAAAGGCCTCTACTGATAGGGGCCTTGTTTGTTTGTATGAGTATTTTTGATTCTAGAAAATACTGATTGAGTTAGCCTCTAAGAAGGAGAACGTGCTGATGGATTGGCGTAGCCGTGCTGCTTGCCTGGAGAAAGATCCCGAACTGTTTTTCCCTGTAGGAAACACCGGGCCAGCATTACTTCAGATCGAAGAAGCAAAAACGGTATGCCGTAACTGCACGGTCATGGACACCTGCCTGCAGTGGGCTATCGAAACATCTCAAGACTCCGGTGTTTGGGGTGGAATGAGTGAGGACGAGCGTCGAGCTATGAAGCGACGTGCTGCTCGTGCCCGTCGTGCGTCATAATTTTTACATCGTACGATAATCACCTTCATGCAATTGAAAGGGGCAGGATTCTTGAGTGAATCCCGCCCCTTTTTCATGCGTTCATCACGATCTATGAGGTGGTGAGTGAAGCATGGATAGTCACCAAGGTGCCGTGCGGTTGCGCAGGCTCCCACCGAATTGATCCGTTGAGCTCGCTAGCTACGAGGGTACGAACGATTTGCATCCCCAGCCCCTCTTTGCCACGGTTTTCTCGGTATGCCGCAGAACCAGTTTCTTCAATGGGCATTTTGACCATTCCGCGACCGTTGTCTTGAATCTGCACGGTAAGTATGGGATCGCCGTCCACATTGGTAGTACGCTGCGCAGTCAGCGTGACTTCACCGGTTTCTGTCCGAAGTCCATGCTCTACAGCGTTTGCCACAATCTCGTTGATTACCAAGGCAAGTGGAGTCGCAAACTGGCTAGGCATCTCGCCAAAAGACCCGTTCAAGGTGGTACTAATATGTTGCCCTGGCGAAGCAAGCTCGGCAGCTAAATGAAATTGTCGTTGAATCAAGTCATCAAAATCAACGTTTTGGGTGAGTCCCTGAGAAAGAGCCTCATGCACCATGGCAATGGTAGACACTCGCCGCATAGCTTGAGCGAGCCCCTGTTTAGCTTCGTCAGTGGACATTCTGCGAGATTGAAGTCGCAGCAAAGCGGAAACCGTTTGCAGGTTGTTCTTCACACGATGGTGAATTTCGCGAATAGTGGCATCTTTCGTCATCAGTTCGAGTTCACGACGGCGCAACTCGCTGACGTCTCTACACAGCAAAACCGCGCCGAATCGCTCCTCCCCTAATGGAGTAACGTTTCTCAACGGGATTGATCTAAAAGTCACGCTGGTGTTTCGCACGCGAGCTTCCCCGCGCCATGGCATTCTTCCCGTGAGAACTAATGGCAACGTTTCGTCGGCTTTTTCTTGCGATGAGCTGAGTTCTCGCGTGATTTCAGCGAGCCTTTGCCCTTCAAGATCTTTCTTGAGACCTAGTCGTTTATAAATGGATGCGGCATTCGGGGAGGCAAAAATGACGTTACCTTCAGCATCAAGGGTTACTAGACCATCGCTGACGCGCGGATTACCTCGCGAAGTTCCCACAGCTGCGCTGAATTCTGGCCAGGAGCCTCTACGCACCATTTGCAAGAGATGCCGGGCAACCTCTTTATAGACAACTTCAATTCGAGGAGGAGTTCTGGTACCTAGCTCTTCTGAGTGCAAAGATAACAGTGCCACCGTGCGTCCGTGCCGTACCAGCGGTATCAATTTGGTGTCTAAGGAAAGCTCTTCCACGCTTTCTTCGTCGTGATAATTCACCACCGCCTGCTGGGACCAAGACTTTTCAGCTTTGCCATACATGAGCGGGCGCATGCCTTGATCAACCATGTCCCGATGGAAGACGGTATTCATGGTTGAAGGGCGCACCTGAGCAACGCTAGAAAAGGAAGCAGGAATCATAGAATTTCGCATCACCGGACGTTCAAATGGTGATTCTTCCAAAAATTGTGGCACCCACAGAATAATGTCTGCATGCGCGGTATCAGCAATGATTTGCCAATCACCAATCAGCAAATGCAACCACTCGATATCCCCTGGCCCTAACGCAGCAGCACTCATGACCGACCTATTGAACGGCATCTCTTCACCTCTACTCTTTGAAGTACTCTCAGTTTAGTATGAGGCGTTATCAGTTCACGAAGCGTCTTTGCGACGCCGCCAAGAAGCAAATAGCGATGTAGCACGCCCTTGAGGTTCTGCAGTTTGGTGATCTCTGCGGTGAACAGCTATCTCTTGAGCCACCCCCTTTTCACCACTTACTTTCTCTGGGCTGAGCAACATTTCACTCATACTACGTAGCTCGTCGACAATAGGGGCTTTTGCTGCACATTCTATGAGCGTTTGTCCGCTCAACCAGGCTTTATCTATATCTTCAGAAGAGAACGGTAAAAAGCCCTCCAAAGAAACTTCGGGACCAAATCGCTGCCAGGATTGCAACAGATGTTCAGTTGGAGACTTTCCAACGGCATGGCTTCGCACCTTGTTGAACCATACATGAAGCCGGTTTTTATCAATTTCTAGTATGGGAGAACTGATGAGGTCGTTGACGGCATGAATAAGCCGGGGAGTTCCCACGACGTCCGCATTCCCTAGGACGACGATCTGATCGGCTGATTCTAGCGCGCAGAGTGTAGCGCCATTGCGGCGCGGGGCAATACCATCGAAGCTGATTTCTTCGTCAGCTTCCACCGAAAAACCGCAATCGACGATAATCACGTCATAAATTGAGCGTGCCACGTTGAGGACTATTTCTAAGGCAATGGATCGTATTTCGGGCCACCGATCAGCACGAGTGATTCCCGTAGCTAGATCCAATTCCTTGCCCATAATTTTTACAGTATTGATAACTTCTAAAAGTTTTGCCTCATCGAGCTGACCTCTCTCCGCTAAATGGCAAAGTTGCGAAAGAGTGGAATAATCATCGAGCAGTCCTAATTGAGCGCTAATTGAAGGTGCATATGTATCAGCGTCAATGAGGCAGATCTTCTCATAGGTTTGTGTATAAATTGCCGCTAGATTGGTTGCTACGGTGCTACGTCCTGGTGCCCCAGCTGGTCCCCATACCGCGATTACTTGACCGTTCTTACTAGTTTTAGCTGAGCGTTCAGTCGAAAGATCGGAGTTTGGATTCTGCTGTGGGTGCTCAGGGGCGCTCGGTTCCTCATAAACTATTGAGTTCCCTATGTCTGCACCATTTGACGCTTCGATAGAGCGTTCGAGGGCTTCTAGTACCTCTTGCGGCTCAGCTAGGGAACTGATCACTGACACATTTCTCACCGGTGGCGCGATACCGGGATCGCTAATAAGCACAACCCCAAGTTGTGCTTCTTGCATCTGGGCAACAAGGGATTGCGTGAGATCTTCAAAGTCGCTGACCAACAATACCGCTCGAGCTATCCCCGTATGAGCAATTCCCAAAACTTCTGTGAGTTCATGAACGTGGCGCACCACGCTAACATCCCCGCGAGTACTTTCAATATATTGAATGTATCGTCCTGAGTAATCGCCCATCACAATCACAGGAATACTGGTCATTATCGACTCCGGGTAAAGGTTGTAGGGATAAGACTGATTCTGCTTTCGTTATTATTGGCATCGAGGACGTCGGTCAGAGAGTCTTCGCTGACTAAAAGTTGTACTGCAGATTTTCCAGTGCTGCCAATCATTGACTCTTCGGTTGAAATCTTGTTGATCTCAGCGCCATTCATAACGCTTTTGGGTTCAGAATATTTAGTGCCGTTATCTTCTTTGTGTGACACCCAAACATCCACTAAATCGCCGGATTTTAGGGTGGAAGCAACTGTTGAATCGAGCGTCACGGTCACTTCCCGCCGACCATCTTTTTTCTGCTCATTCAGGGCATTAGTTTCAATCAGCTGCCCTGAAACCAGGTGCTGGTGTGAAACCGCATGTTCTGGAATCTGTGCGCTTGCAGGAAGATACAAATGATTTGCCTCTCCTAAGCGAACTTTCTTCACCGAAAAATCTTCAGCGCTCACAGTATCCCCCACCGCAATATCATGTTTTGCCACAAAAAATTCTTCAGTTTGATTAGTGACTTTAATGATTCCCACTACTGCAACGATAGAAGCAAGTATGAGGAGTAGTCCCAGTAAAAGTTTTGGGTCTTTCCAACCTGGTTTTTGTAATCTCTCGCTCATTAGTCGCGATGTCGATTGAGCTTGACTCATGAGGATTCCCCGCTAAATTCATCAGATATATAGTCTTCAAGGTCACAATACTTGTTGAGAAATCTGAGAATTGAGATTTGTACCATTTTCACCAAACTGTGGATAACACCCCAAAATAGGAAAAGTTATGCACAAGAGCATTTGACCATGTCAAATATATGTAGAAGAGTTAGAAGTACATTTAAAGTCATTAAACTTCATCAAAGAGGACGCATATGGTTACGCAACGTTTCTACACATTAAGCGATGTGTGCGAAGTGCTCAATATTTCGATGAGCCAAGCGCGCTCCCTCGTGCGCAACGGCGAACTCCCCGCGATTCAGGTAGGGGGTCGTGGACAATGGCGCGTAGAAATTTCCAAGCTTGAGCAATACATTCAAGACGGTTATGAACGTCAGCAAGAAGAAACTCAAAAAAACTCAACACTGCAAAGTGCAACTCAGAGCTAAACGTTCAAAGAACACACTGCGCTGATGTTTTGCACCGGCACAATTCGATAACCTGTTATCTCCTTAGATCTAAAATTTCCTTCGAGCGGGTGGAGCGCGATTTCACAGAAATCGAGCCCCACCCGCTCAATTGTTCCCTCAGTGGTTGTCTCCCCCACCATATGGAAAAACCTCAACGGCCACCTTGCGGTAGCTAGGGCTCTGAGCGCGTAACCTAACGATAATTTTCGAGTTAAGGGACGCTCGTCAGTAACTGAAAACGAAGTTTTCCCTTCCCACCAACACAACGCATGTTGGGGAATCAGAATATTTTCCGCATTCGATGAAAGCTGAATCCACCCCTGGCCAACGCTGGTGAGCGTCCCCGACCAATACATGGAATGACCTGACATCACTTTGAGTTCGGAGCCAATCTGCCCTGCGAGTCGATCTGACATGGCGATTTTGGACTGTTCACTTTTACGAATTTCTTGGGCATCGA
>JAUMUA010000059.1:0-1027 GCA_030530925.1 Rothia sp. (in: high G+C Gram-positive bacteria)
TACTTCTAGCTGAGGAGACTACTGATCGTCGTCGTTGTCTTTGCCGGGGCGCAGTCCGTCGTAAACTTCTTTGCACTGGGGGCAGACGGGGAACTTTTCGGGATCTCGCCCGGGCGTCCATACTTTGCCGCAGAGCGCGCGTACGGGGTTTCCGGTCAGCGCCGACTCCATGATTTTTTCTTTGCGCACGTAGTGGCTGAAGCGTTCGTGATCGCCGGGCTCAACGTTCTGGGTTTCTTCACGTTCGAGTAGTCCGGTGCCGCCTTGAGTGGCGGGGGCAAAGGGATCTTCAATTCCGGGAATGGATGACATAAGAATTCTCTCCTGTGATATTTTTGCCTATTCTACCTCTGAAAGCGCCTGATGTTGCCACCTTCTTATCGAAATGCGCTCACTCGCTGGAGGGTATCTGCCGCGTATCGATCATAGCGGCGCGAACCAAGGTGAAGTCCTAACCAGAAGAGAGTTATACCCACGGTCAGCGCCACAGCAACTGATACCCACATCCACAGGTGCGACTGCGTGATGGCAAAAACAATCCAAAATATTCCAGCGGGAATCGATGTTGCCAGCAAGATCAAAATAATCAGCATCCGCACCAATCCTTTGGAGAACATGTCTGATTGCTGCGGAGTCTTGAACGGATTAGCTCCTGGTGGTGGTGCAGGCACCGAAATCACCATATCTACAAAAGCAGAGACCCCAATACCGTTGAGTAACATGCCCACTGCCATCGCCACCATCAATGGTGCAGTGGCAAAATGATCTGCCCGATAGCTCAAAAAAAGGGAGCCAAGGACGACGAGCGGCAGCATCACCACTAGTAACCCTATTGCTCGTCCCCAGCGATCGTCAGTGCCGCGAATAGGTGCCAATACGTGCAGAGAAAACGCCGAATTATCGTAAGACACGAGGTAAGCATAAACGTATCCCGCCATCATGGGTACGAACACTATTGCAAACAGGTTCATGCTAAAGCTCGATGAGCTCTCACCATTGGAAGCGCTAATATTTGCCACAAACCCAA
>JAUMUA010000059.1:1037-6165 GCA_030530925.1 Rothia sp. (in: high G+C Gram-positive bacteria)
CAGCGCGGGAATCATAATGGTGTTGAGGCTGGCTCGATTATCTCGCAATAAAGTATCAACGGTGCGAGCAGCGATTGCTCCGCGTGCGGTGTGGGGAAAGTACTTGAAAATGCCAAGGTTGCCGGCTTGTTTAGACTTGGACGACGGCGATCCCATCAGCTCACCAATCTTAGACATGGCGCGTTCAAGTAGTTTGCGCCAAAGCACCCATGCGAGGGCAAAGTATCCACAGCTCAGCGCGATTAGCGCTAAAGCAGTGAGCCAGTTGCCCGCATAGATTGCAGCGACGACGCCCCACGGGGCGCCGAGCGGCGTCCACGACAGCGCAGACACTAAGCCAGGTAATTGTTCCCACGCTGAGCTGATTCCTTGAATTACTGCCATAATGAGTGGCCCTAGACCCATCAGACACAGAAATCCGATGACGGTAAGAGTCTGGCGCATTCCCGGCAAAGAATTTAGTTCAATAGCCAGGAGTGAGAAAATGCGCGATACGCACATCATTAGTAATAACCCCGCAGGGGCACAGATGAGATACCCACAAAGCGCAAGGGGGTGCCGGTGCAGAACTAAGGCGCTCACCACAGTAAATAGCACCGTGACGATGCCGGGCAGACCAATGAACGCCCCTAAGAGTTGACCTGATTGAAGATCCTGAGTGCGCAACGGATAGGGTGCAAGGTGGTCCGGGTCTAAGGTGGCGTCGGCACCGCTCGTCAATAGCGGAACAACCCACCACAGCACGCTCAATATCACGCCAAAACCCACCAGAATCAGAGGAATCACTGGAGACGATGAGTCGGCGCTGCCCATGTTCCAGGCAAATAACGCCCAGCCAATGAGCGCCCCTAGGGCATAGAGCGCACCAAAGCTAAAACCAATAATCACCCACGGGTTGCGTTTGAAAGACGCCAGAAAATACCGCCATTTGAGGCTTAAGAGGACTTTAACCATGAGATACCCTCACTGACTTTTCGGCCGCCCACCAATTCCACAAACGTATCTTGCAAGGTAGCACCGGCGCGAACCTCATCCAATGTGCCCGCAGAGAGAATCCTCCCATCATTCATAATTGCCACATGGTCGCAGAGGCGTTCCACGAGTTCCATCACGTGCGAAGAAAGAATCACGGTGCCGCCGCCGGCAACATAGGCTAAGAGAATGTCTTGAATGTTGGAAGCAGAGACAGGGTCAACTGCCTCAAACGGTTCATCGAGCACTAAGAGCGACGGCGCATGAATCATGGCAGCTGCCAGAGCCACTTTTTTCGTCATGCCAGCGGAATAGTCACTCACGCGCCGACCGGCAGCATCACCTAAGTCAAAGGCGGTAAGCAGATCAGCGGTCCGCTCCCTCACCACGTTTTTATCCAGACCGTGCAGTAAACCGGCGTAAGTAATCAGTTGCTCACCGGTGAGCTTGTCAAAGAGATAGACACCATCCGGTAGCACGCCCAATTTAGATTTGGCTTCGCGCGGGGTTTTCCAGACGTCGACGCCGTCAACCCACGCAGACCCAGCAGTGGGCTTGAGCATTCCTGTAGCCATTGACAGTGTGGTTGTTTTGCCCGCGCCATTGCGGCCCACGAGTCCATAAAATGATCCCCGGGGAATGGTGAGGTTGATACCATCGACGGCAACTTTATCGCTGTACGTTTTCACCAGCCCCTCAATGTGCAGTGCTGGGTGGTGCTGTGCAGCCGCAGGAACATGCGCGTCAACGAGATGTTCGGGGCTCACTGTGGGTGAAGGGTGTGAAGAATGTGTGGATTCCGTCATGCTTCAACCCTAAAACAGTGCGCTGTGTTGTACATCATCCCTGCGAGCGATATATCAAGAGCCTGGCTCCGCAGAAGAAACCAGGCTCTTGAAAATCACGGAATCAGCCCAAATAACTGCGCAACGGTATGGAAGCGCACCTGAGGGTGCGCTACACCGGTATTAGAACAGCGCCATCATCAAATCAGCGCGAGCCTTACTCACTCGAGGATCATGCGCACCTACCACCTCAAAGAGTTCCAACAATCGCTCGCGCACCGCGTTCTTCTGCTCTGCATCAACGGCTTTGAAAAGATTAATCAAACGGTTAAACGCATCTTCAACGTGTCCCCCGCTCACGTCCAAATCGGCAACGTTGAAAGCTGCCTCAACATTGCGAGGATCTTGGGCAGCACGCTCTCGCTCTTCTGCAAGGTTAAACCCCTGCACGCGAGAGAGCAATCCCACCTGCGCCAAACCAATCTTGGCATCGGCGTCACCGGGGTTCTCATTCAGAGCCTTGCGGTATGCGGCGGTTGCTGCGTCAAAATCTCCGCGGTCAATAGCGTCGACCGCTTCTTGATGCAGTGGAGGCAACGGCTTCTCTTCAACGGGTTGCTTGGGCTCAAAACCACCGGGCAACTGTTGCTGAGCAGAAATTTGCAAGAGCTGCTGCAACAAATCGGTGAGCTGCTCTAAGGTAACCTGCGAGTTGAACATTGGCGCAGGCTGGCCCGCAATAACAGCCACAGCCGCAGGCACTCCTTGAACCTGGAACGCCTGAGCAATTTCAGGTTGTTTGGTGATATCCACGGCGGCGAGCAACAAACTACCCTGGGCTGAGTTAATAAGCTTTTCAAGGTGCTCCAGCGTTTCTAATGACGCTGGTGAGTGCTCTGCATACATCGCAAAGACGACGGCGCCGCGGCTAGATTGCTGGATGAGCTGTTGAAAATCTTCGGTGCTCTCAACGTCATAACGCCACGTAGGTTCTGTTGAAGAATCGTTAGTAGGGGTTGTCTGCGCATCTGTGGACTGCTTCAGTTCCGTTAGATCGGGCGCATTGCGAACCGAGGCTGGAATGTTCATGTTGTCAGGGCTAGATGAAGTCATCTCGATCTCCTTGAAATTCGTGGAATCTTTGTCATAAATCTTGCCAAATATTTATCATGTTATGGAACGTTCACGACGTATCTTGCCATAGGCTGAAATTCCACCACCAAGTTACGTTCAACATCTTAATCGCAGAAACCAAGGTTATTCATGCCAGCTGATAGCTCACCAGAGTCAGGGTTGCTCAAGCAACTGACCACTTTGGCTAAATCCCAAAGAGAAAAGTACCAACGCTATACCGCTATACCTGGCGCTCAACCACGCCCGAGGTTCAATCCTCCCTCTACTGATTCTTCAGGAAGTATCAAGGCTGATTCGAACATGACCACCCCTCATGCCGCCATGGGTGAAGTTGAGAGCAGCTCTGCCTATATTTCGGTTGCAAACCCGGTGCGAGTAGGTTTTATGCTTACCGTGGGTGTGGGCGTGGCCCTGCTGGCCTGGTACATTTTGACGAACGTCGGGGCGCTTTCTGGGTGGATTGTGGGCGCAATGTTCATTGCGTTAGGTCTTGATCCCGCGGTTCGCCAATTAGAAAAACGTGGGTTACCGCGTATCGCCAGCGTGGTAACGGTGGTTGCGGTGTTGGCTCTTGTGGTAGTTGGTCTGCTCTCGTGGGTCATTCCCAAAATTGCCAATCAGACGGTGCAATTCATCAATAATTTTCCCCAAGAATTTGACCAGTTCTTGAATTCTGAGTTCTTCACGAGCCTTGATCGCCAATGGGGTATTCGCCAAGCGGTAGATCAGGGAATGAACAACCTCACCGGTCAGTTCAAACCGGATTCCAATATTGTCGGTGGCTTTCTCAATAACCTGGTCAATGCTGGGTCTGCAGTTGCCAATATCATTACCGGCACCCTCATTGTTTTGATTCTCTCGCTATATTTTCTAGCTTCGTTGCCACTGATGAAAGCCTGGTTTGTGCGGTTGACTCCCGCCTCTCGCCGTCAGCGCGTGAGCACCCTCACCGAGAAAATTACTCAGTCCGTGGGTAACTATGTCATGGGGCAGGCAATCGTGGCCCTTCTCAACGGTACTTTTGCGTGCATCGTGATGCTCATTGTGGGAGTGCCATTCCCCCAGTTGCTCACGCTTTTCGTCGTTATTCTTGCTTTTATCCCGCTCATTGGTGGAGTGTGTGCAGGTACTCTTGTCACGCTCGTCGCACTGATGAGTGGCTGGCGCGAAGCTGCTGGCTTCGGTATCCCCTATTTCATTTATCTACAGGTTGAGGCGTACTTTATCTCGCCGCGCATTATGTCCAAAGCGGTTGCGGTTCCTGGCGGTATTGCCATCATCGCCGTTGCCGCCGGTGGCTCACTGTGGGGGGTACTCGGCGCACTCATTGCAATCCCTGTTGCCGCTTCACTGCTCATTTTGGTGCAAGAGGTTCTCGTTCCGCGTCAAGATCAGCACTAAAAATTCTGAGTTCAGAAAACGCGGTGCACTACCATTTTCGCCGTGTCTGCCAGCATTTGCTGTGCCAATGACGACGCTCTTCAACTGCCCGGTCTTTGCCAAATAGATGGTCTTCTTGCCAAATCACTAAATGCGCAATGCCGGGGTTGATGTTTCGTCCGCATTCGGGGCACTTGTACGTCTTCTTAGCATTGACGGCGGGCATAAACTGCACAAACCAATCGCCGTCAAAGCTATGTTCAATTCGCGGGGCCGGGTCTAAAATTCGAGAAATATCTCGCCCCGCAGGCATCGACCGCTGCCATTTACTGGAGGCAGAGCCAGAGTTGGACGGACGGCGGGGTGGACGGGAACGACGTGGCATGGTTTCTATTGTGGCACAGGTGGTCAACTAGGCTAAAGCTCTCCCGCACCCTGAGAATAAGAGCTGTTAGAGTTGATTGAGTGCGACTTGTAATAGCTGAATGTTCTGTAGATTATGTTGGCCGGCTTCGAGCTCATCTGCCGCGAGCAACCCGTTTGCTCATGGTTAAAAATGATGGCTCTGTGCTCATTCACTCTGATGGCGGTTCCTATAAACCGTTGAACTGGATGAGTCCCCCTGCCACCATGCACATATCTGACCGTGAAGAACTGGAAAATTCCACCACTTTTGAAATTTCTGATGATCCCGATATTCAGCAGCTCTGGCGTGTTCAAGCTACTAAATCTGATGATTATCTTTTGATCCGTATTTTTGACGTCGTGGGCGAACTCTCCCACGATCTTGGGGTTGACCCCGGATTGGTCAAGGACGGCGTAGAAGCTGATTTGCAGCGTCTTTTGGCTGAACAGAT
>JAUMUA010000059.1:6175-10691 GCA_030530925.1 Rothia sp. (in: high G+C Gram-positive bacteria)
CTCGGCGCTGGCTATCGATTAGTACGCCGTGAGTACCCTACCGCCATTGGTCCGGTCGATATCATGGCGCGCGACGCCAATGGTGCCGCCATTGCTGTTGAGCTCAAGCGCGTGGGTGATATTGACGGCGTCGAGCAGCTTACCCGCTACCTTGAGCTACTCAACCGTGATCCTCTCTTGGCGCCGGTCAAAGGTGTATTTGCCGCCCAGCGCATCAAACCTCAAGCCCGAGTTCTCGCCGAGGACCGCGGTATCCGTTGCATCTCGCTAGACTACGACGTCATGCGAGGCGTTGACGACGTCGACTCGCGGCTCTTCTAGGCCTCCCCCATAGCGGTAAAACAAAAAACATAGAAAGAACCCCCACTCACTTGAAGTGAGTGGGGGTTCTTTCTTATGGAGTCTCGTTAGACTTTAGCGTGCTTAGCTGCGATAACCACACGATCGTTGGAAACCGTCAGGAATCCTTCGCTCAAACGGGTAACAATCTTTTCGCCGGAGGTAGGCTCAATCACGAGCTCTCCGTCGTCAGCAAGCAATGCCATCGTGGGAATGTGCCCGGGCATAATGCCTAGGTCACCGCTGAGAGTACGAGCACGAATGTACTTCGCTTCGCCTTCCCAGACTTTCTTTTCACGCGAGACTACTTCGACTTTGAGTGCCATGATTACTTGGCTCCAGTCTGTGCCTTGAGTTCCTCGTACTGACGGTAAACGTCGTCCATACCACCAATGTTGTAGAAAGCCTGCTCAGGGATGTGGTCAACATCGCCACGGCAGATCATCTGGAAGGATTCGATGGTGTCCTTGATCGGAACGGTCGAACCTTCAACACCGGTGAACTGCTTAGCAGTGTAGGTGTTCTGTGAGAGGAACTGCTCAATACGACGTGCACGGGAAACAACAATCTTCTGTTCTTCAGAAAGTTCGTCAACACCAAGAATCGCGATGATGTCCTGAAGTTCCTTGTTTTCCTGAAGGATTGCCTTCACCTGGATTGCGGTGTCATAGTGTTCCTGACCGAGGTACTGAGGATCCATAATACGAGAAGTGGAAGTCAGCGGGTCGATTGCAGGGTACAAACCACGAGCAGCAATCGCACGGTTCAACTCAGTAGTTGCGTCGAGGTGTGCGAAGGTAGTTGCAGGTGCGGGGTCGGTGTAGTCATCCGCAGGAACGTAAATTGCCTGCATAGAAGTAATGGAGTGACCACGGGTTGAGGTAATGCGTTCCTGCAACAAGCCCATTTCATCAGCAAGGTTAGGCTGGTAGCCCACTGCGGAAGGCATGCGGCCAAGAAGGGTTGAAACCTCTGAACCTGCCTGAGTAAAGCGGAAGATGTTGTCGATGAACAACAAAACGTCCTGGTTCTTTACATCGCGGAAATATTCCGCCATGGTCAAACCAGTCAACGCTACGCGAAGACGAGTTCCTGGGGGTTCATCCATCTGACCGAAAACGAGTGCGGTGTCTTTAAGAACACCTGCTTCTTCCATTTCAACCCAGAGGTCGTTACCTTCACGGGTACGCTCACCCACACCGGTGAATACCGAAGTACCACCGAAGTTACGAGCAACACGGGTAATCATTTCCTGAATCAGAACGGTCTTACCAACACCAGCGCCACCGAACAAACCAATCTTACCGCCCTTGATGTAGGGGGTCAGAAGGTCGATGGACTTAATGCCGGTCTCGAGCATCTCAGTGGAGCCCTCGAGCTGAGCAAAGTTAGGAGCCTTGCGGTGAATTCCCCAGTATTCATCTGCATGAATGTTGGAGTTATCAGTATCAAGTGCTTCGCCCAAAACGTTGAAGATGTGACCCTTCACGCCGTCGCCTACGGGAACGGTGATGGGGCGACCAGTGTCTTGAACAGCCTGACCGCGAACGAGTCCGTCGGTAGCCTTCAAAGAAATTGCACGAACCAAAGAATCACCAAGGTGCTGTGCAGTCTCAAAGGTGATGCTCTGGGTCTTTCCGCCGATAGTAAATTCAGCGGTAAGAGCGTTGTAAATGTCCGGTACCTGACCGGCAGGGAACTCAACGTCGACCACAGGGCCGATGACGCGCGCGATGCGGCCAGTAGCGCCCTGAGTCGGCGCGGTTGCCGATTCATTCAGAGTGGAGGTCATTGTTCTCACTTACCTGTTTAGAAAAGTTTGGAGTTGATAATCAATACTACGAAGCTGCGAGGGCGTCTGCGCCACCCACAATTTCCGAAATTTCGTTAGTAATTTCGGCCTGACGTGCATTGTTCATGAGACGGGTGTATTTCTTGACGAGCTCATCTGCGTTATCGCCTGCGGACTTCATAGCTCGCTGACGTGACGCCAATTCACTAGCCGAAGCTTCAAGCAAGCACGCGTAAATTCGTGATGCGATATAGCGAGGCAAGAGTTCATCAAGTACTTCAACCGCACTTGGCTCGAATTCGAAAACAGCATTTTGTTCAAAATGATCGTTATCGAGTTCCTGGCCAGGAACGATTTCTTCACCAATGTGGCGAGCATCTGCTACTGCCAAAGGCAAGAGACGCAAGATCTTGGTTTCTTGAGTAACCATCGATACGAATTCGGTGTAAACGATATGCAAATCATCTACGCCACCTTGTTCGTATGGACGAGAGAAAGCCTCAAGCAACGCTTCACGAATCTCTACAGCCATCTCAACGTTGGGATTGTCGGTATTGCCTTCCCACGATTTCTCGTAAGAACGCTCACGGAAATCAAAGTATGACTTCGCTTTACGTCCCATCAGGAACAGCTGAACTTCACGACCTTCACCGCGTAGTTTTTCGATGAGTCCTTCAGTCTTCTTCAAAACGGATGAAGAATATGAACCTGCAAGACCACGATCGCTGGTAAGAACTAGAACTGCCGAACGGCGGTGCTGAGCGTTCTTATCAGTCAACAAGGGGTGCTGAATTGGTCCCTGAGATGCAATGGCTGAAACTGCTTTAGTCAAAGCATCTGCATAAGGGCTAGCAGCGGCTACGCTATTTCGTGCTTTATTGATACGAGAGGTCGCGATCATCTCCATCGCCTTGAAGATTTTCTTCATGGACGACGTCGAAGCAATCTTTTGGCGGTAAACCCTAATCTGGGCTCCCATAGAGCTTCCTTTCACTCCTTGACCGGTGCTCTCCAATTTCTTGAAGAGCACCGTCGAGGATTAATCGCTAACCGATGGTTTCTTGAGAGACGTCTGAATCAGAAACAGGCTGATGCTGTTCGTGTCCAACTTCTACAAGATGGCTTGAACCACGTGAGTGGAAGTCGCGCTTGACGGCTTCAACACCTGACTTGAGACCTGCAACGGTATCGTCTTCAAGCTTGCCAGTCTCAGCAATAGCTGAAAGAACATTGCCGTGACGACGCAGGTAATCGATGTATTCCTTCTCAAAACGAAGAACATCGGAAACCTCAATGTCATCGAGGTAGCCCTTGGTACCAGCCCAGATTGATGCAACCTGTTCCTCTACGGAATAGGGCGAGTACTGGGGCTGACGAAGGAGCTCGGTCAAACGAGCACCGCGGGTCAACTGCTGCTTTGAAGCGTCGTCCAAGTCAGATGCGAACATAGCGAACGCTTCCATTGCACGGTACTGAGCCAAGTCAAGCTTGAGGGTACCGGAGACCTTCTTCATAGCCTTAGTCTGTGCCGCGCCACCCACACGTGAAACCGAGATACCTACGTCAACAGCAGGACGCTGGTTGGCGTTGAACAAGTCAGACTGCAAGAAAATCTGACCATCGGTAATCGAAATAACGTTGGTAGGAATAAACGCAGAAACGTCGTTAGCTTTAGTTTCAATGATCGGGAAGCCGGTCATTGAACCTGCACCGAGCTCATCAGAGAGCTTTGCACAACGTTCGAGCAAGCGGGAGTGTAGGTAGAACACATCGCCGGGGTATGCTTCGCGTCCTGGAGGACGGCGTAGCAAGAGTGAAACTGAGCGGTAAGCTTCTGCCTGCTTTGAAAGATCATCAAAGATAATCAAAACGTGCTTGCCACCGTACATCCAGTGCTGGCCAATAGCCGAACCGGTGTAAGGAGCGAGGTACTTGAAGCCTGCAGAGTCAGATGCAGGAGCAGCGACAATCGTGGTGTACTCGAGAGCACCGTTGTCCTCGAGAGTCTGGCGAACAGCAGCAATGGTTGATGCTTTCTGTCCAACAGCCACATAGATGCAACGAACCTGCTTTGAAGGATCACCGGTTGCCCAGTTGGCCTTCTGGTTGATGATGGAGTCAACTGCAATAGCAGTCTTACCGGTCTGGCGGTCACCAATAATAAGCTGGCGCTGTCCACGACCAATCGGAATCATAGCGTCAATCGCTTTGATACCCGTCTGGAGTGGTTCGTGCACTGACTTACGCATGGTAACGCCAGGAGCCTGAAGCTCCAGCGCACGGCGTCCGTCAGTAGCAATTTCACCAAGATCATCGATAGGCTGACCTAGCGGATCGACAACGCGACCAAGGTAGCCTTCGCCAACAGGTACTGAAAGAACTTCA
>JAUMUA010000060.1 GCA_030530925.1 Rothia sp. (in: high G+C Gram-positive bacteria)
ACAAGAGAGGTTGACTAGTGGAATCCTCCGATAAAAACGCACACAACATCCTGAGTGGCTTGACCAACGAATTTACAGATAAAGACGTTGAAGAGACCAACGAATGGATTCAGTCTTTTGATGAGCTGGTTGACACCCAGGGAACCGAACGTGCTCAGTTCATTGTTCGCTCCTTGTTGCAGCGTGCTGGTAGCCGTAGCGTTCAGGTACCTATGGTGACCACTACCGATTACGTCAACACCATTCCTGTTGATCAGGAACCGGAATACCCCGGCGATGAACAGATGGAACGCCGCTACCGTGCTTACTTGCGTTGGAATGCTGCCATTATGGTGCAGCGTGCGCAGAAGGCAACCATTGGCGTCGGCGGTCATATTTCTTCTTACGCTGGTATCGCAACTCTCTACGAAGTAGGTCTCAACAACTTCTTCCGCGGACCAGACCATCCCGGTGGCGGCGACCAGATTTTCTGGCAGGGTCACTCTTCTCCCGGCAACTACGCCCGCGGATACCTTGAAGGTCGCCTCACCGAAGATCAGCTCGATGGCTTCCGTCAGGAAAAAACAAAGGGCGAGAACGGTATGCCTTCATACCCTCACCCCCGTTGCATGCCTGAGTTCTGGCAGTTCCCTACCGTTTCGCTCGGTATTGGACCCATCAACGCTATTTGGCAGGCACAGTTCAACCGCTACTTGTTAGATCGCGGTATCAAAGACACCTCAGATCAGCACGTTTGGGCTTTCTTGGGCGACGGCGAGCTTGACGAAGTCGAGTCACGCGGCGCGCTTCAGGTAGCTGCTAACAACAAGCTCGATAACCTCACCTTCGTGGTCAACTGCAACCTTCAGCGTCTCGACGGCCCTGTTCGCGGCAACGGCAAAATCATTCAGGAACTGGAATCATTCTTCCGCGGTGCAGGCTGGAACGTTATCAAGGTTATTTGGGGTCGCGAATGGGATTCCCTCCTTGAAAAAGATAAGTCAGGCGAGCTCGTTCGCATCATGAACGAAACCCTCGACGGTGATTACCAGACATTCAAGGCTGAGGACGGCGGATTCGTTCGCGAGCACTTCTTTGGCAAGTCACCTGAGACCAAAGAGCTCGTTGCAGACATGTCTGACGACGAAATCTGGGCACTCAAGCGCGGCGCTCACGACTACCAGAAGGTTTACGCAGCTTACAAGGCTGCACTCGAAACCAAGGGTCAGCCCACCGTCATTTTGGCTCAAGGCATCAAGGGCTACGGTTTGGGCACCCACTTTGAGGGTCGCAACGCAACCCACCAGATGAAGAAGCTCACCATGGAAGACCTCAAGGCATTCCGTGATCACCTTCGTATTCCTATCTCAGATGAAGAACTTGAGAAGGATCTGTACAACCCTCCGTACTACCACCCCGGTATGGACGCCCCTGAAATCAAGTACATGATGGAACGTCGTCAAAAACTGGGCGGTTTCTTGCCTGAACGCCGTCACGAGCAAAAAGAAATTGAGCTCCCCGGCGAAAAAGCATACAAGGGTGCGAAGAAGGGTTCTGGCAAGCAGATGGCTGCCACCACCATGGCATTCGTTCGCTTGATGAAGGATCTCATGCGTGAGAAAGACTTCGGTAAGCGTATTGTTCCCATCGTTCCCGATGAGGCACGTACCTTTGGTATGGACTCGCTCTTCCCCACCGCTAAGATTTACAACCCCTTGGGTCAGAACTACTTGGCAGTGGACCGCGAACTCATGTTGGCATACAAGGAATCACCTGCTGGTCAGATTCAGCACGTGGGTATTAACGAAGCCGGTGGCGTGGCAGCAATGACCGCCGCAGGTTCATCGTATGCAACTCAGGGTGAGCCCATGTTGCCCATCTACATCTACTACTCGATGTTCGGTTTCCAGCGCACTGGTGACGCTTTCTGGGCAGCAGCAGACCAAATGGTTCGCGGCTTCATCGTGGGCGGTACCGCAGGTCGCACCACCCTCACAGGTGAGGGCTTCCAGCACATGGACGGCCACTCCCCCATTTTGGCGGCGCAAAACCCTGCAGTTCTTCAGTACGACCCCGCATACGGCTACGAAATTGCGCACATTGTGGAGCGCGGCATCGAGCACATGTACGGTCAGAAGGACGAAAACCACGACGTCATGTACTACCTCACGGTGTACAACGAACCCATCTTGCAGCCTGCAGAACCTGAGAACGCAGATGTTGAAGGCATTGTTGGTGGTATCCACCGCATTAAGGAATCAGAGCTAGATGGTCCTCGCACCCAGCTCCTTGCCTCCGGCATTGGCGTTACCTGGGCAATGAAGGCAGCAGAATTGCTCGCTGAAGACTGGGGCGTATCTGCCGACGTATGGTCCGTCACCTCATGGACCAACCTACGCCGCGACGGCATTGAAGCTGAACGTGAATCTTTCCTCTCCGATGGTAAAGAAAAGCGCGTTCCCTTCGTGACCAAGCAGCTCGAAGGTGCAACCGGTCCGATTGTTGCAGTTTCTGACTATGACTCAGCATTGATGGACGGCATCCGCCAGTACGTACCTAATGAGTACGCAACTCTAGGTGCAGACGGCTTCGGCTTTGCCGATACCCGTGCAGGCGCACGTCGTTTCTTCAACATCGATGCAGAATCAATTACGGTTCGTGCATTGCAGATGCTGGCAACTCGCGGGGAAATTTCTGCTGATATTCCCGCCAAGGCTCATGCCAAGTACAAGCTAGATGAAAATCTACCTGCTACGAAGCCAAACGGTGAAGAATAAATCGTTGAGGTAATCAACTAAGTGTGGGGTGGGCGTAAAGCTCACCCCACACTTGTTTTAAGCGGTGAATTACATCGTGGGTCTAAATTGCATGCTCACGCACCTGATTTTTATGAAACTAACCCGTGGTACAGCCATAAACCCAAAATTTTTGGAAGTCTCATTAGGTAAGATTTCACAAGAAGGCTTATCAGCGCATCGAAGTATTGAAGGAAAACCTCATGATTGCAGTAGTGTGCCCCGGTCAGGGATCGCAAAAACCCGGATTCTTGAAGCCCTGGCTGGAGATTGAAGGTGTGCGCCAGCAGCTCGAATCGCTTTCTAAAGCTGCAGAAATTGATCTTCTACACTTCGGTACCGAAGCTGATGAGGAAACTATCAAAGATACCGCTATTGCCCAGCCGTTGATTGTGGCCGCAGGCATTATTTCGGGCTCTTTGTTGCTCAAACAATTTGACGCCGCAGAAAACAAGGTTTTATTTGCAGGCCACTCGGTGGGTGAAATTA
The DNA here is from genome assembly GCA_030530925.1 of Rothia sp. (in: high G+C Gram-positive bacteria). GTDB lineage: Bacteria > Actinomycetota > Actinomycetes > Actinomycetales > Micrococcaceae > Rothia. Next base: position 3,264 of record JAUMUA010000060.1, read on the forward strand.
CCGCAGCAGCGCTAGCTGGTGTTCTCAGTCCAAACGACGCTATGAAGTTTATTCGCGTTCGCGCGAACGGTATGGCAGAGGCAGCTGCAGCGCAGCCCTCGGGCATGAGTGCTGTTCTGGGCGGGGTTGAGGACAACGTCCGTGTAGCTATTGCCGACGCTGGTCTGACCGCAGCGAACTCAAACGGTGGCGGACAAATCGTAGCCGCTGGCTCGTTGGAAAACCTCGCGAACTTTGCTCAAAATCCCCCGGCTAAAACAAGAATTATCCCTCTCAAGGTAGCCGGTGCATTCCACACTGATTTCATGAAATCAGCGGTAGCACCTCTTCAACAATTTGCTGATTCGTTGCAACCTCAGGACCCGACAACTTCGTTGCTCACCAATTTTGACGGTAGCGTACTCACCTCTGGCGACGACGTCGTAGAATCCCTGGTTGCCCAAGTTACCCGTCCCGTCCGCTGGGATTTGTGCATGGCATCTATGGCAGAACAAAACGTTTCCGGCTTGGTGGAGCTAGCACCTGCCGGCACCCTTGTGGGGCTCGCAAAACGCGGTCTCAAAGGCGTACCCGCACAGGCGCTCAACACACCAGAAGACCTTTCTGCGGTAGCAGAAAAGTTCTAACTCTCTTTAGACTTCTCCATTTTTAGAATTAGACACGAGTTTTAGACTCAGACATGAGGAAACTATGACCACCCTTTTGACCCCCGCGCCACAGCAATTCTCCAAAATCCTTGGCTACGGGGCCGCGCGTCCTGATTTGTCGGTGACCAACGACGACATCGCAGGTCCCATCAATTCTTCTGACGAGTGGATCCGCCAGCGCACCGGCATCGTCACCCGCCAGCGTGCGAGTGAAAAAATCAGTGTGACCGACCTTGCCGTGGGTGCCGCTCACGATGCGCTCCAGGCAAGCGGCGTCGACGGCGCAGATATTGAAGCAGTGATCGTTGCGACCATTTCGCACCCCTATGCCACGCCTTCACTGGCAACCCTTGTTGCCGAAGCTATTGGTAGCAAGTGCGCAGCTTACGATATTTCAGCCGCATGTGCTGGGTTTTGCTACGGAGTTGCCCAGGCTGACGCGCTAGTGCGCGCAGGTACCGCCCGCAACGTGCTGGTAATCGGCGTCGAAAAACTCTCCGACTTTATTGATGGCACCGAGCGCTCCATCAGCTTTTTGTTGGGCGACGGCGCCGGCGCTGTCGTGGTGGGAACCTCTGATGAGCCCGGCATTGCCCCCACCATTTGGGGATCTGATGGCGCCCGCTGGGACACAGTGGGTATGACGCACTCCATGTTGGATATCCGCAACCGAGATTTCGTTGCGAACCCCGTGCAAGAAGACGAAAAAATCTGGCCCACTCTTCGTCAGGACGGCCCAAGCGTTTATCGTTGGGCTGTCTGGGAAATGGCGAAAGTTGCTCAGAAAGCCATTGAAGCTGCTGGCATTACCACAGATGACCTCGGTGCTCTCATTACTCACCAAGCCAATGAACGAATTATTGACCAGATGGTCAAAACGTTGAAACTTCCTGAATCAGTCAAGGTTGCTCGTGACATTGTTGAAGCGGGTAATACTTCGGCTGCCTCGGTACCTCTTGCAGCGCACCGTTTGCTCCAGGAAAATCCCGATTTGTCCGGCAAGTTTGCATTGCAGATTGGTTTCGGTGCTGGCTTGGCTTATGCGGCTCAGGTTGTCGTTCTCCCTTAGTCAAGTTTTTCCGCCCTCACCCCTAATTTGAAAAATATGACTGAAAATATCAAAATTTAGGTAAGGTGAGTCTGGCAAATAATTCATCAGATAAACTCATATCTAGGCAATCTACTGATTTTCACTTCTCAGAAGTAACCGTAGATTTTGACCGACTCTAGTTTTGATCGATAAAAATTTTATCGCTCACGAATGAAAAGGAGCCATCATGGCTAACAAAGAAGAAATCCTCGCAGGCTTGGCAGAAATCGTCAACGAAGAAACCGGTGTAGAAACCGAAGACGTACAGCTCGAAAAGTCATTCACCGAAGATCTTGATATCGATTCAATCTCCATGATGACCATCGTTGTGAACGCTGAAGAAAAATTCGGCGTGACCATTCCTGACGAAGAAGTAAAGAACCTCAAGACTGTTGGTGATGCAGTGAACTTCATCGAAAACGCTAGCTAAATTTGGGCAAAAAGGAGGGCGCGATCAGTACATTGATCGCGCCCTTCTCTTACAAGCCCTCGTTATCGAATCAGAAAGCTTTGAACATGTCTCAAAAAGTTGTGGTGACCGGTCTAGGTGCAACCACCCCCATCGGTGGAGACGTCCCTACTACTTGGAACAACGCACTTAAGGGTGTTTCGGGTATCGGCGTTCTCGAGGATTCTTGGGTACAGGAATACCAGCTACCGGTTTATATTGCCGGACGAGTAGCCCAAGACCCCCTTGAATCAGGTCGGCTCACTAAAGTTGAAGCCAAACGCCAAGATCCCTCAGGAATGCTTGCGCTCGTGGCTGCACGTGAGGCATGGGAAGACGCTGGATTCTCCGCCGATAATGCCGAGGACGCCGCAGAAACCACCCCAGAACGTACCGGTGTTGTCTTTGGCACCGGCATTGGCGGCGTCTGGACCCTCCTCAATGCGTGGGATACTCTGCGCGAAAAAGGTCCTCGCCGAGTCTTGCCAATGACCGTTCCTATGCTGATGTCAAACAGCTGTGCGGCAGCCGTTTCAATGACTATAAAGGCTCGCGCGGCAGCGCAGACCGTAGTCTCTGCCTGTGCTTCTTCTACCGAAGCAATGCAGCTAGGTCTTGACATGATTCGTTCAGGTAAAGCAGATGTTGTAGTTGTGGGCGGCGCCGAAGCCGCTATTCACCCGATGCCCCTTGCTGCATTTGCCAAGATGCAAGCACTTTCTAGCCGCAACGACGAGCCCGAGCGCGCGTCGCGTCCTTACGATACTGACCGTGATGGCTTTGTGATGGGTGAAGGTGCTGCAGCGCTCATTCTTGAATCTGAAGAGCATGCTACTGCTCGCGGTGCTCGCATTTACGCAGAGCTCGCTGGCACTGGTGTTTCTGCAGATAGCTACCACATTACCGCCCCTGACCCCCAGGCATTGGGCGCTACTCGTGCGCTTAACGAAGCTTTGAAGGATGGAAATATTTCGACTGAGTCGGTAGTTCACGTGAATGCGCACGCTACTTCGACCCCAGTTGGAGATATTCCTGAATCTCTAGCTTTGCACGAGGTTTTTGGTGAGCACACTAAAAACATTGCGGTCTCTGCGACCAAGTCTATGACTGGTCACCTACTAGGTGGCGCAGGTGCACTTGAAGCAGTGTTCACGGTCAAGGCTATTGCTGATCGCAAAGCGCCTTGCACTATCAATCTTGAGAACCAAGATCCTCAGATTGATTTGGATATCGTTACCGACGCTCGTGATCTCCCTGAGGGCGAGATTGTAGCGCTCTCGAACTCCTTCGGTTTTGGTGGTCATAATGCTGTGGTTGCGTTCCGTAGCTACGATCATTCCTAAAACATTCCGAACCGAATAGTCGTTCGAAACGTTTATCAAAGCGCCGGCAGAGAAAGTCTTAGGTCTTTCTCTCCCGGCGTTTTTGTTTTAGGCCCGCGGATGGGCTTTGTTATAGGTTTGCGCTAAACGTTCTACCGAAACATGCGTATAGATCTGCGTTGTGGCAAGTGAAGAATGCCCTAGAAGTTCTTGGACAGATCGAATATCTGCCCCGGCGTCAACCATGTGTGTTGCCGCCGTGTGTCTCAGGACGTGCGCACCGGAGGCTGTGGTGTCTTCTAGTCCGTGCATGGCGCGGGTGAGATCTTCTCTGATTTGTCTTGCGTTCGCTCTTTTACCCCGAGGGCCTATGAAAAGTGCCTTTTCGATGGCTCCCTCGGGATTATGCGCAAACCACTGGGGTCTTCCTCTGCTGACCCACATATTGAGGGCTCGCAGGGCAGGAACGCCGAAAGGTACTACTCGCTCCTTGTTGCCTTTACCTATCACCTTCAGGGTTCGTTGCTCACGATTTACATCTGCCAAGTCCAATCCGCAGAGCTCTGAAATACGCAATCCGCTGGAATACAAAATTTCTATGACAGCGATGAGTCTTAGAGTCTTGATATCTTGCGGATTTTTCTGAAACTTCTGCATTTGTGCTTGTAAGAGCTGTTGCATTTGTTGTTTTGACAGCACCGTAGGCAGATACTTCTCTTTCTTAGGAGAAGCCAAGGTGAGAGTGGGATTTTGAGGAACCAGATTTTCCTCTTCTGCCCAGGCAAAAAATACTCGCAAGCTTGAGCTTTGCCGGTTCAGCGTGTTACGCGAGATGTTTTGCGCATGTTCTGATGCCAACCAGGCGCGCATCATGTTGATATCTAAGTCTTCGAGTTCTGTTGCTCCGTGGCGTAATGCATAACTCATCAGAGACGAAATATCAGAACAATACGCTGCAATAGTGTTCTTAGCTCTGAACTTTTCGTAGGTGAGATAGCGTGAAAACGCATCCAGCGTTTTAGAGAACACTAAGTCTTTATCGAGTGCTTGAGCTGTTAAAGGAAGAGTGGGCGCCAGTTCTTCTGCCGCTTCATTCTTTAGAGTCAACCTCATCACCTTTCCACGAATTAGCGCAACTTAATCCACCCATGATCTTTATTGAGAGCTAAGTTCACAGTAGCAAGTTGCGATAGTGCCATCATAGTTGCCCTCATGGGTACTCCGCTGATCGAACTCAGATTTTCAATGGTGGCAGGTTTTCTGACCGGTAGCGCGTCCCACACTCTGCTTTGCACCTCATCTAAGGTGTTGAGCACTTGCTGGTGGCGGTCTTCGAACGAGAGGTGAATCTCTTCCTGCTCTGGAGCAAGTTTATTACTCAAATCTTTCAGTAGGTCCTTGCCATCCGTTGCTACCGTTGCCAATCCATCTTTGAAAAGTTTGTGGCACCCCTCCGACGACGGACTGAAGATTGACCCGGGCACAGCTCGCAACTCTCGTCCCAGTTCAAGTGCATGATGTGCAGTGTTGAGCGCCCCAGAGCGCCACCTGGCTTCAACCACAATGGTCATCTGAGCCAGCGCAGCAATGAGCCTATTCCGCTGTAGGAATCGCCATCGGGTAGGGGAAAAACCTAATGGGACTTCGCTAAGAATAAGTCCTGTCCGGGCAATTTCTTGTAACAATAATTCGTTGTGTTTGGGATACAGACGGTCCACCCCACATGCCATAAGCGCTACGGTATTTAGCTCTGCGGTTGAGCTGTGCAGAGCTGTTCGATGGGCGTTGGCGTCAATACCCAGCGCTCCACCCGAGATGATGGTTGCGCCAGAGCCAGCCAGCTCCCCCACGATGTGAGCGGTAGCTGAGTTTCCATAAGCCGTGACGTCGCGAGAGCCCACCACCGCAATAGTCGTTCCTTGGTTCAGTTCTTGGAGCCGATGTCGCTCCCCTCGTCCCCACAGACCATAGGGTTTTCCAGAGCCTAGGTCGTCAAGAGCCGTGGGCCAATCGTCGTCTTCGGGTACGCATAACCACGCGTTGAGGGAGGCTGCCATACGGCGCTCCTGCTCATAGCTCACGATGCAGGCGCGTGATTTCCAGCGCTCTATGCGCTCAGTCAGCGCAGTAAACGCTGCATATTTTTCTGGGTCCGCTAAATCAATCTCAGGATGATTTTCTAGTTCTTCCAGCCACCGGTTCTGAGTGAGAGGCTGACGTAACGTGAGAAAATCAGCGGTGGCATCCACTCCGCAAATCTCAATACAAAGATTGATAAAGGAATCTTCGGGCTCTGCAATGCGCATAATTTCTGCGCGACTCTTATGGGCGTTCATAAAGGGCTGTCCTTATTTTTTACAGTTGATCGAGTGATAGGTTTCTGAAATAGAGCGCTAAATCTAAATGCTCTTTGGTGGGTGCGGTTGCGCCGTCAAGATCTGCAATGGTCCACGCGGTACGGAGTACCCGGTCAAATCCACGAGCGGTGAGACTGCCGCGGTCTATTGCTTTGCGGAGATCTTGGGTCAGTGATGCATCGAGTTTGAGAGGTCCGCGCAACAGTTTGCCGCTAGCTTCTGTATTGGTGCTTACGCCAAAGGGAGTGAGTCGCTCTTTTTGAGCTCCCCGTGCTTGGATGACGCGCTGGCGAATGGTCTCGCTCGATTCTTGTGGTGTCATGTTTGAGAGTTCATCCGAGCTGACTCGGGGAACAGTGATGTGAAGATCTATTCGGTCTAATAAGGGACCGGAGAGCCTGTTAAAGTACGTGCGCCGTTCTCTGGCGGAGCAGGTGCAATCTAACCCCCTACCAAAGTTCATTCCGCAGGGGCACGGATTTGCAGCTAGCACCAGTTGAAATCGTGCCGGGTACTCAGCGGAGGCGGTAGCTCGATCGATGATGATTCGCCCTGATTCCAGTGGCTGACGCAGTGAGTCCAACACGGTGCGCTTAAACTCCGGCGCTTCGTCTAAGAATAAGACCCCGCGATGCGAGCGCGAGATAGCGCCGGGTTTGGGGACACCGCTCCCACCACCGAGAATGGCAGGGGCAGATGCTGAGTGGTGAGGTGATTCGAAAGGTGGTCGTCGGATGAGTTGGGTTCGTGGATTTCCGGCATCGCACAGGGAATGAATGGCGGTAACGTCCATGGCATCTTCGTCTGAGAGCTTAGGCAAAATACTGGCGAGTCTTTCGGCTAGCATGGTTTTTCCGGCTCCCGGTGGACCTTTGAACATGATGTGGTGTGCACCGGCTGCTGCGATTTCTAGCGCGTATCGTCCTTCTGCTTGTCCTGCAACATCGGCCATATCTGGAACATTGATGGGGGTGTTGGTGGTGGCAGTTTGCTGTTTTTCGGATGGTTTGTGGGGAAAACGCACCTCATGTTGTTCAAGACCAGATGCCACGAGTAATTCTGCGAGGCTGGAAAAACCACGGACGTCGGCACCGGGAACAAGTTGCGCTTCTGAGAGGTTTTCTTCGGGGACGACGATTTGCTCAAAACCTGCGCTGACGGCGGAGTGCACCGCCGGTAGAATGCCGGGAATGGGTCGGATTGAGCCGTCGAGGCCTAGCTCTCCTAAGAAGATGGTTTTCCCGCTACTCTTTATTTTTTGGTCCGCTTGTAGTGCAGCCATGACTAGGGAAAGGTCGAATCCTGATCCTCGTTTTGCGAGGGTGGCGGGGGTGAGATTGATGGTGAGTTTGCGCTGGGCTAAGGCTATGCCGGTATTTTTTGCCGCTGATCTTACGCGGTCTTTGGCTTCTGTGAGTGCGGTATCTGGCAGACCTAAAAGAATGAAACCTGGTAGTGCTTGGGAGA
>JAUMUA010000061.1 GCA_030530925.1 Rothia sp. (in: high G+C Gram-positive bacteria)
TGTCGCCCAGCCAGGGTGACCACGGACACTAACTTGGATCGAAAACGGGACATCCCGCGAACTCGCACCGGAAAGCCCGAGAATCGTTCGGTGAAGGTTTCTAAGTGCTGCTGGGCAAGCAATGTGGTGGGTACCAGTACCGCCACCTGTTTGCCGTCCTGCACCGCCTTAAACGCAGCGCGCACCGCGATTTCAGTTTTGCCGTAACCCACATCGCCAGAAATCAAGCGATCCATGGGGATTTCTTTTTCCATGTCCGCTTTGACGTCGTTGATAGCCGAGAGCTGATCGGGAGTTTCGTTATAGGGAAATGCCTCTTCAAGTTCGCTTTGCCACGGAGTGTCGTTGCCAAAGGCGTGACCTCGCGAAGCTTGGCGTGCGGAATAGAGTTTGATGAGGTCAGCGGCGATTTCTTTAACCGCTTTGCGCGCACGAGACTTGGTCTTAGCCCAGTCCGAACCGCCCATTTTTGAGAGCACCGGCGCATCGCCGCCCACGTAGTTCGAGACCTGATCGAGCTGATCAGTGGGCACAAACAAGCGGTCTTTTGCTCCCCCGCGTTTAGAAGCGGCGTACTCAAGAACCAGATATTCTTTCATCGGCTTGGGCTGCCCAGGCTGAATGGTTGCCCCGGCAATCGGGCGCTGCACCAGCTCAATAAACTGACCAATACCGTGCTGCTCATGCACCACAAAGTCGCCGGTTTTCAGCGCGAGCGGATCCACCGCATTTTTACGACGACGAACCGGCAACTTGTTCGCGTGACCGTCGCGACTCACATACGCCGAGGTTCTGCCCAAAATATCCGCTTCGGTAAAGAAAGCAATCTTGGCGTGGTCCATGACGAAGCCCTTGCCAGCGGTTGCCTGGGTGAGCTCGATAATTCCCGCGTCCGGCTCCTGCACCAAATCGTCAGTGCGGGCAGCCGGAATTTCGGCGTCCTGAAAAACGGTGAGCAAGCGAGTCAGCGGACCGGGACCATCGGTCACACACACCACGTGCCAGTTCGCCTTAACTTTCTGCGCTACTTCTTCCAGCAATTCTGAAACGTTGCCGGCAAAAGCGTGCGGAATGCGGGCGTCAAAGGTGAGGGAGGGGACGTCGTTTTCAATCGCGTCATCCACGCCGAACGCCGTCATTGCCCACCACGAAAGCTGACGCTCTAGGCATAAAGTGCGGATATCAGCAATGCTTCTGAACGCACCGGCGGCAAATCCCGAAGCGTTTTGCCCCAAATCAATGGGGGCGTTGTTGTTATCGGCGGCAGATTCCCACGCAGCCAGCAAAAACTCTTCGTTGGTTGCCGCTAAATCGGCAGCTCGCGAGCGCACTTTTTCGGGTTCAAGTACCACGGTGGTGGAGCCGACGGGCAACAGTTCGTGCAAGCAGACCATGTGATCAACGAGTAGTGGGGTGAGCGATTCCATACCCTCGGTGTAAATGCCGCCCGCAATTTTTTCGAGCATGGCAGCTGCGCCAGGGAAATCATTTTTGAGCCGCGCCGCTTTAGACATGACGGCGGGGGTAATCAGGAGCTCGCGGCACGGTGGCGCTACGATGTGCTGAGGAGGCTCCCCCGAGTTAATAGTTCGCTGATCCGCTACCGAGAAGAAGCGAATATTCTCGATTTCGTCACCAAAAAATTCAATACGCACCGGGTGATCTGCAACCGGTGAGAACACATCCAAAATGCCGCCGCGCACTGCGAACTCACCGCGCTTAGACACCAAATCAACGCGTGAATACGCCGCGTTCGATAGGGCTTTGACGGTTTGGTCGAAATCGCGCTCTTCTCCCACGGTAAGCGTCACCGGTTCCATGAGGTCAAGTCCCGCCACCATCGGCTGAATCACCGAGCGAATCGGGGCAACCACAATCTTGGGTGCAGGTCCAGAGGAGAGTCGGCGTAAGACCGTCAGACGCTGCCCCACGGTGTCGCTTCGCGGTGAAAGGCGCTCATGCGGCAAAGTCTCCCATGCCGGAAAGACCGCAACGTCGTCAGCGTCCATAAACGAAGCCAGCGCAGACGCTACGTCCTCTGCTTCGCGTTCCGTTGCGGCAATCGCTAACACAGTGGAATTCGATTCCCCTACCGAGCGATTTTGCTGAGCAATCTCTGCCAACAGTGCCGGACGGGCGCCGTCCACTGCCCCAATCATGAGTTCGGCATGGCGCGAAGCTGCCGGTTCGGCGGCAGCTTGCGAGATGCGCTGAAAGCTGGGTTCTTGAGATAGCAATGCGGTGAGGCCACGAAGACTCATGGGGGCTTCTTTCTGCAAAGATGAACGCTGAAAAAGTGCCCGCCTATTATCTCACAGCTCGTCAACCGTGCTTGGGGCTACCGGGCGCATCTCTCCACTAGCGAAAGCTCCTAATGTCACTCTGATATAGGCAAATAATCAAATTATTGACATTCTTTTAATGCTCTTCATTCATTGGTAAATGTCGAGTCATTCTTTTGTTTTATTTTGTGCGCAACCCATGGGGAAAAATTCATATTTTCGGGGCACTATTTAATTAAACGCCCTCGTCACACCCAATATTTTCCTTGAAATCACAGGGAGAACGTCGCTTGTCCCCCAAAAACACAGTACAGCCCACAAACGGCATTTTCGCTATCTTTTACATTCTTTCTAATGCAAAACTAAATGCAATATTGATTTACCAAGGGGAATTCGGATTCGCAACCGAAATTGGTTCATCAACAAAACTTGCACCATATAAATAGGGGAATACTATGTCGCGCCATCTTCACAAAAAAGCGATCAGCATCGCCGGATCATTCATGCTACTTGGGTCATTTGCAGCGCTACCCGCATCAGCAGAAAACGTTAACGGGTCAACCACCCCCAGTACCACCAAAGCCGATGGTACCTCCAGCGAAAACGCTGCGGCGTCCTGCTTTGAAATCAAGAAAAACAACCCCTCTGCGAAATCTGGCTCCTACTGGCTCTACACCTCACAGATGAGCGCGCCAGCTCAGTTTTATTGCGATCAAGAAACCGACGGCGGCGGCTGGGTCATGATCGGCCGCGGCCGCGAAGGCTGGAGCACCCAATACACCGGTAAAGGCAAAGCAAGCGAGTTAGCTTCAAATCCAGACGGTCCCGATGCGTTTTCACCCGTCCAACTTTCCTCTGAAACCGTCAATCAGCTATTGGGCGGCCAAGCTCCCAAAGACTTAGCAAATGATGCTCTGCGCATTAAGCGTGCCAGCAACCAGGACGGTTCGCAGTCACAAGAAATTCGCATCAAGCGAGCTCAGCAAAATGACTGGTCGTGGGAGCTCTCCATGATGAACACATGGAGCAATCTTTCAGTTTCTAAGGCTGATGGTAGTAAATACACCTATGCGGCTCCTTTCCAGAACAATATCGCCAAGGCTTCAGCAAACTCTCTTGACAACATTATTTTTAGCGCCGGTAACTCCCAGGGTTGGAATAAAGGGTTTGGTTACGGCGCTACCGTGAAGGGAAGCACCTTAGCAAGCTCTTACCTGTGGTCAGCTAACGAGGGCGGCGGCAGTGCGATTCCGTTTTCGCAAATGTTTATGCGCCCTGAACTCACCCAAGCTGATGTGAATAGCACCAAAATTCCCGATTCGGGAACAGTAGCAAGTACCCGACGTGCACTTCCTAACAGCTACTCTGAACCTGTGAAATGGCGTACCAGCGAAGAAACCGCATCGGGGGTACGCAATGAAATGCATACATTTGTGCAAGCCATTGATCAGGTAGGCGATACCGTATTTACCGCCGGCGATTTCAAGTACGTTGAAAACGCCGCCACCGGTGAAAAGGTGAATCAGTCCTATATTGCAGGCTACAACGTCAACACTGGTGAACTTGTACGTAGCTTTATGCCGACCTTCAACGGCCAAATCAAATCACTTGCAGCTCTGCCCGATGGCAAACTCGCAGTGGGTGGCGAATTTACGCAGGTTAACGGTCAAGATCATGCGGGCATCGTCGTGCTTGATCCTGCTACCGGTGCTGTAGATTCCTCCAAAAATTGGGGTATCGAAAGCCGCGGCACCAACGGTACCGCTAAAGTGAAATCCATGGACGTCCAGGGAGATTACCTCTACCTCGGCGGCACTTTCACGCACGTCAAAGACGGAAAATCACCATCTGTTGCGTACTCAAAGAACGCAGCTCGCATCAATCTAAAAACCGGAAATATTGATTCCACGTGGCGTCCCGTTATCAACGGTACTGTCACCGGTATTTCTGCAAATGCCGCTGGTACCGATGTGTACATCTCAGGCTACTTCAGTGAAGTAGCAGGCCAAGCAGCCTTCCGCATTGCCGATTTGAACACCACCGACGGCAAGCTTGCTCGCAACTGGAGCTGGCAACCCTCATCAGATTCCACCAAGCCAGAGAACAACTTTCAGCTTGCCATCGATGCTGGTGAGACCAATGTGTGGGTCGGTGGCGCTGAGCACATCATTCACTCATACGATCCCGCTACTCTTACTCGCACGAGCTCATCTATTACGCGCACCGGCGGCGACTTCCAGGATATTTTGGTGCACGATGGCGTCACGTTTGGCTCATGCCACTGCGGCGATGCGATTTACCAGGGCACCTCTAACTATATGGCACCGTGGACTGATGCCAACGATGTCCACCAGGTTCGTCTGGTTGGAGCATTTGACGAAAAAACCGGTAACGTCATCCCAGAATTCAACCCCCAGATCTCTGGCGCTAAGGGCTTTGGCGTGTGGGAACAGTTCATTGATTCCAAGGGCAATCTATGGGTGGGTGGAGAAATCAACTCCACGATGGGCCAAAACGGCAACCAGCGCACAGTGGGTTTTGCGCGCTTCGCTCCCCGCGATGTTACCCCCGCTGCTACTCCCACCAACCTCAAGGTGGCTACTAAGAACGGCAGAGATCAACTCACCTGGAACGGTGTGAGCGGTTCAGGGATCAAGTACCAGGTCTTGCGCAATGATCACCCCATTGCTACCACCACAGCCCCAAACTTTGCGGTAGATCATCAGGACGGCGCGCGCTACTTTGTGCGCACGGTCGATGCGAGCGGTAACTACTCCGACTCCACCCCGGTGGCGCAGGCAAGCACCAGTTCAACTACTACACCTAGTGCTTCAGCGAGCGCTACCGCAGCACCCACGGCAGCGCCCAGCGCTTCGGCGTCGCCTACTGCGATCCCCACGGTTGCTGTCACTCCATCGGCGTCGGCAACTCCCACCGCTCAGCCAACTGCTACCACCGCACCCGCTGCGCCTAAGAACGCTGAGAATGTGAGCGTACCCAAGCACGAAAGCTTCATTTCTCATGGCTCTACCTGGAACTATGCGTTGGGAACCGCAGCACCTGCTACCGATTGGAATGCGTTGAATTCTACGTCCACCGGTTGGAAGAGCGGCAAAGCTGCTCTTGGCTGGGACACTCCGCGTTTAGCTACCGCTGTCAATATGAGAAGACATGATTCTGCAGTGAGCCTCTATGCTCGCAAGGAATTTACTCTTACCAACCTTGACCGCATCAGTAACCTCACCCTTTCAACCTACGCGGACGACGGCATTGCAGTGTATGTGAATGGTCAAGAAGTTTCCCGCACCAATTTGCCCCAGGGCAAGCTCGCGTATAACCAGAAAGCAACGGCGAATGTCTCTGCTCGCAGGGCACAGTCCAAGCCGGTTCAGGTAGTTATTCCTGCAGAGAAATTACGTGAAGGTAAGAACGTGATTGCAGTGGAGGTGCACAGCTCAGGTAAGCGTCAGGGTCTTTCGTTTGATCTTGCGGCACAAAGCACTGCGAAATAAGCACTCTGAAATAACACTGCGGAATAAGCACGCTCTGCAGATATTTCTGAAGTCCTACTAAACCGGGCTCGAAGTGTTACTTTACGGTAACTCGCTTCGGGCCCGGTTTCTATTGCCCCCCCCCGAGCATATCTCCCTTTCAGTGGCTCAAGTCCACTGCGCGAGAAACGAGTTTTTGTGAAAATTTACAGTAAACTGACGGTGTTTAGGCGCATTATTTTTTGAGTTTTCTCACGTCACAACGGCGTTTATGCATCACATACTATTCACTTCAGTCTTTATTGAGGGCACATGTCAACATTTTTTGGTCGCACATTTGCGACTACTGCCGCTCTGGCTATTGGACTCACGCTCGCCCCTGCCCCCGCGCAGGCTGAGCCGGCGTCCTCCCCCGCAAAAGATGGGCTTTCCAGCGAAACCGCTGCCGCCTCATGTTTTGAAATCAAGCAACAAAACCCAAACTCCACCTCGGGTGCGTATTGGTTGTACACACCGCAGATGAGCGCACCCGCTCAGTTCTATTGCGATCAAGAGACCAATGGCGGCGGTTGGGTTCTGATTGGCCGAGGCAGAGAAGGGTGGAGCGATACTTTCGAGGGCAAGGGAAACGAATCTGATTTAGCTTCAAATCCCGACGGCACCGATGCTTTTACCCCCACGCAGCTCTCCTCCAATACTGTTAATGCGCTCCTGAATGGCACGGCCCCAAGTGCGCTTGATGACGGCGTGCGGTTCCGCCGCGCCACAAATATGGCAGGTACAACCTGGCAAGAGGCGTATGCTCATCGCGATCAGGTGCAAACGTGGTCTTGGGCGCTTTCGGCGTGGTCCAACTGGTCCAACATTTCTTTTGATAATGGTGCAGGCAACGCTTGGACTAAAACGTATCCGGGCACGATGGATCGTATTGCTCAATACAATTCCACGCTCAATACCATTTTGTTTGCTGGCAAGGCAGTACAAAATTGGAATCTGGGGTTCGCCTTTGGTACCAACACTAAGGGGTCGCCAGATAGCACCTCGTATATTTACGGTGCAACGACCACCGCAGGAAACGCGATTCCTTTTGCGCAGGTTTATCTACGCCCCAAGGTAACTCAGGCAGATTTACAGTTTGCCGCTGTTGCTGATTCCGGTACCCCGGTTCAGAATCGCCGCGCGCTTCCTAATAGTTACTCCGAGAAGATGCGCTGGCGCACGTCGGCAGAAACCGGTACCGGTGTTAAAGGCGAGTTGAACACTCAGGTTCAAGCGATTGATCAGGTAGGGCAAACCGTATTCACTGCAGGCGACTTCAAGAACGTGGTCAGCGCTGATGGCGAAACCGTGCAACAGGCTTTTATTGCCGGGTTCGACGTCAATTCTGGCGAATTGGTGCGCTCCTTTACCCCGCAATTCAACGGACAAATCAAAGCGGTCAAAGCGTTGCCGAACGGCAAGCTAGTAGTTGGCGGTGAGTTCACACAGGTCAATGGTGAGGAGGCTACCGGTTTGGTGGTGCTTGATCCGGTGACCGGCGCAATCGATCACACGTGGGATTGGAAGATTGAAAACCGTAACAGCGGTGAATCTGTGGCGGTCAAAACTTTTGATGTTCAAGGCAATTATCTTTATGTGGGCGGAACCTTCACGCACGCTAAAGGTGATACCTCTGCAGTTGCAGCTTATTCAAAATACGCCGCTCGTTTCCGTTTAGATAACGGTGGCGTTGATTGGAATTGGCGTCCTATTTTCAACGGTACTGTCAACGGTATAGATGCCTCAGACGATGGTACTCAGGTATTTTTTGCTGGTTACTTCTCTTCTGTGAACAACGAAAAAGCGTTCCGCTTGGCATCGCTGAATACCACCAATGCCCAGCGCACTGCGCAGTGGGACTGGAAGCTCAGCTTTGAAGATGCTCGCACCCCCGAGTACTCCTACCAACATGATGTACAAGATGTCGGTTCTTCGGTGTGGACCGGTGGCACCGAGCATTTGATTGCTCAATACAACAAATCAACTTTTGCCCGCCTGAGCAGTTCTATTACTAAAAATGGTGGTGACTTCCAAGATTTGAGTTATCACGACGGTGTCGTCTTTGGCGCGTGCCATTGCGGGGATGCTATCTACCAGGGTGCTGATACCTGGAAGGGTGCGTGGGACGAAGCCAACGATATTCAGCAGATTCGTCTGATTGGCGCCTGGGATGCGCAAACGGGCAAGGTCCTTCCTGAATTCAATCCTCAGCTCAAGGGGTTCTTGGGGAATGGTGTTTGGGAATCGTTTACTGATTCAACCGGCACTTTGTGGGTAGGTGGCGATATCGCAACGTCGTTGGGTGCCCAGGGTGTGCAGAACACGGTGGGCTTTGCCCGCTTTGCCCCTCGTGATGTTATTGCCCCCGACGCCCCGGTCTCCTTAGATCTCACCCTTGCAGATCATCAAGATCAGCTCTCCTGGAAGGGCGTAGCCGGCTCTACATATCAGATCATTCGCGACAATCGGGTGATTGCCAGCACCACCAACACGCAATATTCGGTAGATCATCAGGACGGTGCCCGTTACTTTGTCCGTGCTATGGACTCCGCTGGCAATCTTTCGGCATCTACCCCGGTAGCGGTAGCCCCCGTGGCACCTGCCGATCCCGTGATCAATATTGTGCAAGAACCGGTAGTTTCAACCGGTGACTCATGGCAGTACAAATTGGGAAGTTCTGCTATTGATTCCTCCTGGAATGCCCTTTCAACTTCCGTCGACAATTGGCAAACCGGCGCCTCACCTTTGGGCTGGGGCAACTCGGGCATGGCAACTTCGATTGATCGAGGTTCTTCTACCCCGCTGAGCGTGTATTTCCGCAAAGAAGTGCAAATTAGCGATCTTCAGAAGGTGCAGAAGCTAACTCTGAGCGTTATTGCCGACGACGGTGCTGTGGTTTATGTGAATGGTCAAGAAGTGGGGCGGCAGAACATCACTGTGACTAAACCGTCGTTTAACACGTATGCTTCGGCAGCGCCCTCATGGGCAGCTGCTCAACAGAAACCTTTGAACATAGAGGTGGAAGCTAATCAGTTGAAAGAGGGCACCAACGTTATTTCGGTGGAAACTCATGCCAATTGGAAGAACAGTCCCATAGCTTTCAACGCGCAAGGTTTGGTGGATCGCCAAGTCAACCAATAGTTATGGTTCGCCGAGTCCACCTCAAAACCTTGTCCCCTAAACGGCAAAGTTAGTTGAATTCTAAAAAAACTTTTCTCACCATCCTGGAAGGGGTCTGCAAAGATCCCTCCCAGGATTTTTTTAATGCCTCACCCCACCTGAAGATGCATATCCCCTAGTCACAGGGCATTACTAAACTTCAACAACAGAAAATACCATTCGTAGTTAAGTTACCCATTGGAAACCTAGGGACGAGAAATTAATAAATCGCGCTAACCGAACACAGATGTGTCTACAAAATTTTCAATGCGGTTTGCCCCGTGCCTACCTAGTATTTAAGAGAAGTCTTTTGACTTCTCACTCGCAAAAAACTGAAAATTTTTGGCCGCCTACTTTCTCTTGGCGGTTTCCATTAACAGCCCTCCTGAGGTATTAATGCATCTATCGCACACTAAATTTGCCCACATAGTTTCTGGCACCAAAGTACTCTCTGCATCTCTTGCGCTGGCGCTCCTCGCCACCGGTTGCTCACAGAACGCCGATAGCGCATCTGACGATAATTCATCAGCAGCAGCATCTTCTTCCGCTTCAGCATCAAGTTCGCATGATTCAGCACAGCCTTCGGATTCTGCAAAGCCCTCAGATTCTGCTAGCGCAGACAACAAAGCTAGTGCTTCATCCAGCCAATCGCCGAAGAATAATGATGACAACCCGAGCGAAGGCGCACAGAGCTCTGCCACTGCCGAATCTAAAGATTCCAACCTTACAGAAAACTTTGCTGGCGCCGACAAATTGGCTAGCGCAAAAACGGTAGACACTTCTCAAGAACAGGTAAAGAAGACTCAAGAGCTTTACTCCTCATACGAGGGTGTCCTGGCAAACGTTGGAGCGATCGATCGTCCCGGTTCCACGGAGGAAAAAGATAAAGCTAACAGTGGTGAAAACACTGATATGCCGTCAAAAACCATTGACGATGCCACTCAAAAAAAGATTGATGACGTTTCAACCGGTAGTGCTAGAGATGAGTTCTCTTCCATGGCGCTCGAATACGCGACAGCCGGCAAGAAACTAGAAGGCGAATCCACCATTATTGGACAACCTAAACTAGCTGATACCCAATACAGCGGTCAGCCCGCCAAAATACTTGAGGTTTGCATCGACTCCTCAAAGGTGAAAGTCAAAGATAGCGCCGGAAACGACCTGTTAGACTCTCACGCACCAAAACGATCACTTAATGTCTTCACACTCGTTGAAGACAATGGCTCTTGGAAGATCGCTTCGCACGACTTCCCTAACAATCCGGATTGCTAAGTATTATGAAGAAAATATCACTTGCACGCAACATTGCAGCATCCGTAGCATCTCTCGCACTGGGAGCATCTTTGCTTCCTATGACTGTAGCTCAGGCAGCTCCTACAGCTGCTCACGACGGTAGCTCCAGCGACAAAGCCGCAGCATCTTGCTACGAAATTAAACAAGAGAATCCCAA
>JAUMUA010000062.1:0-2726 GCA_030530925.1 Rothia sp. (in: high G+C Gram-positive bacteria)
AAAGAGTGTTCTCATGACCCCCAGCCCCGCACAGACTCTCACCGAAACCGTACCTGATGTATCTAAGGCTCAGCGCGCTTACCTCTGGATCAAAGAACGCATTTCCAGCGGCGAGTTCACCCCTGGCTATCGATTGGTTTTAGCGACCATCGCAGCGAACTTAGATATGTCGGTGGTTCCGGTGCGTGAGGCTGTGCGTCGGTTGGAGGCCGAAGGCAGCGTGATTTTTGAGCGCAACGTGGGTGCTAGCGTTGCCATGGTCGATGAATCTCTCTACCGCGTCACCATGGAAACCCTGGGGGTTTTAGAGGGTGCTGCAACGTCCCTTGCCTTCAAATACCTCACCGATCGAGACCTTGCCGCAGCTCGATCACTCAACCGTGAGATGGAAGAATCCCTCGAAAATTTTGACCCCAAAACGTTCACCCAAAAAAATCAAGAATTTCACCAAATTCTCTATTCCAAGTGCCCTAACCAACGGCTCACAGAACTAGCTGATACCGAATGGGAACGGCTGAACAACATCAGAACTTCGTCGTTTTCTTTTGTGCCAGAACGAGCCAAAGCATCCGTCAAAGAGCACTATCAGCTACTTGATTTGATTGAGACCACCACTACCGCTTCACACATTGAAGACGCCGTGCGGGCACACCGCACCGCAACCCTTGAAACCTATCTTGCTAACCACTGGAAAACCCACCGGAATTACTAACTCAAACCAAACGAAGGAGTTTGATCGTGAGCATCCAAAACCAGGGCGCGAAGCCCGCTAACCTACCCGAGAAAATTCAGCACTACATCAATGGCGAGTTCGTTGATTCCATCGACGGCGACACCTTTGATGTGCTCGATCCCGTAACCAATCAGCCTTATCTGAAAGCAGCCTCGGGCAAAAAAGCCGATATTGAAGCTGCAGTAGAAGCAGCTAAAGAAGCATTCAACAACGGCCCCTGGCCCACCATGTTGCCCCGCGAACGCGCTCGTGTGCTCACCAAAATCGCAGACATCGTGGAATCACGCGATCAGCAACTTGCAGAGATGGAATCCTACGATTCCGGTTTGCCTATTACTCAGGCACTGGGCCAGGCTCGTCGTGCAGCTGAAAACTTCCGTTTCTTTGCCGATTTGATTGTGGCGCAGTCAGATGACACCTTCAAAGTTCCCGGCCGCCAAATCAACTACGTGAACCGCAAACCCATTGGTGTTGCTGGTTTGATTACCCCCTGGAACACCCCGTTCATGCTTGAGTCATGGAAGCTTGCACCTGCACTGGCAACCGGTAATACTGTGGTGCTTAAGCCCGCAGAATTTACCCCGCTCTCAGCTCAGCTCTGGGCAGGAATCTTCGAAGAAGCTGGGCTTCCGAAGGGCGTGTTCAACATGGTGAACGGTCTGGGCGAAACCGCTGGCGATTCGCTCGTCAAGCACCCCGACGTCCCCTTGATTTCCTTCACCGGTGAATCCAAGACCGGTCAGATTATCTTTGCGAACTCCGCTCCCTTCTTGAAGGGTCTTTCGATGGAGCTCGGTGGTAAGTCACCCGCCGTCGTTTTTGATGACGCCGATTTGGAAACCGCCATTAACGCCACCATCTTTGGTGTGTTCTCACTCAATGGTGAGCGTTGCACCGCAGGTTCTCGTATTTTGGTTCAGCGCGGAATCTACGACGAATTCGTGGAACGCTACGCAGCTCAGGCAAAGCGCGTCAAGGTTGGTTTGCCCTCCGATCCCGCCACCGAAGTGGGCGCGTTGGTACACCCCGAGCACTTTGAAAAAGTGATGAGCTACGTGGAAATCGGTAAAGAAGAAGGACGTTTGGTTGCCGGTGGCGGCCGTCCCGAAGGCTTTGAAGAAGGCAACTTTGTGCAGCCCACCGTGTTCGCCGACGTCGCCCCCGACGCCCGCATTTTCCAGGAAGAAATTTTCGGACCCGTCGTCGCTATCACTCCTTTCGACACCGACGAAGAAGCACTTGAACTAGCAAACAACACCAAGTACGGTTTGGCAGCTTACATTTGGACCTCCAACTTGCAGCGTGCACACAACTTCTCGCAGGCAGTAGAAGCTGGCATGGTGTGGTTGAACTCCAACAATGTGCGCGATCTTCGCACCCCCTTTGGCGGCGTCAAAGCCTCTGGCCTGGGTCACGAAGGTGGCTACCGCTCCATCGATTTCTACACCGATCAGCAGGCTGTACACATCAACCTCGGTGAAGTGCACAACCCCGTGTTCGGCAAAGCTGAATAAGTTTTTATCCGCAGGGAAGTCCTGCATTAACAACCATGGTTCGGGCTCGGCCCATTGACGCCGGAGCAATGAAGTCCCGCGCAGACCGCGCCCGAACCGCTCACAGAAAGCACTATCATGGCACCAGAATTTGTTGACTACCCCGTCCTCACCCCAGATACGGATGCACCCGATGTTTTGCGCTGTGCCTCCATGGAATTGGTGGTAACCGACCTCAATCGCTCCCGCGATTTCTACGTGGACGTACTCGGACTCGTAGTGACCGAAGAAGACGACGACGCCATTTACTTGCGCTCGCTCGAAGAGTTCATTCACCACAACCTTGTTCTGCGCAAGGGCGATACCGCTGCAGTTGCAGCCTTCTCGTACCGCGTTCGCACTCCCGAAGATCTCGACAAAGCAGAAAAGTTCTACTCGGCACGCGGTTGCGAAGTACGCCGTAACAAGGACGGTTTCGTCAAGGGTTTGGGCGATTCCGT
>JAUMUA010000062.1:2736-10407 GCA_030530925.1 Rothia sp. (in: high G+C Gram-positive bacteria)
TCTTCTACGACGTTGAACACGTTGACCGCCTGTGCTGGGACTACCACGTGTACACCCCCGGTGCGCTCGTACGCCTAGACCACTTCAACCAGGTGACTCCCGACGTCCCCAAGGCAGTTGCCTACATGGAAGACCTCGGATTCCGCGTTACCGAAGATATCCAGGACGAGCAGGGTACCTCGTACGCTGCATGGATGCGCCGCAAGCCCACCGTTCACGACACCGCTATGACCGGCGGCGACGGCCCCCGCATGCACCACGTAGCTTTCGCAACTCACGAAAAGCACAACATTATTGCAATCTGCGACAAGCTCGGCGCGCTTCGCCTCTCCGATCACATCGAACGCGGCCCCGGCCGTCACGGTGTATCTAACGCCTACTACCTCTACTTGCGCGATCCCGACGGTCACCGCGTAGAAATTTACACCCAGGATTACTACACCGGTGACCCCGATAACCCCCGCGTGACCTGGGATGTTCACGATAACCAGCGCCGCGACTGGTGGGGCACCCCGGTTGTGCCTTCGTGGTACACCGACGCCTCGCGCGTGTTGGACCTCGACGGCAATCTCGTGCCCCTGACCGAGCGTACCGACGACTCAGAAATGGCACAGACCATTGGCGCCGACGGTTTCTCCTACACCCGCAAAGACGAAGGTGAAGAATCCATGCCCGAGTGGAAGCAGGGCGAGTACAAGTTGGGTCACCAGCTTTAATTCTTTGACGCTAGTGGCGATTTCGTGTGTGGATAGGCGGAGGGAGCACTCCCTCCGCCAACCTTTCAAACAGCGCCGTAACTGTAACCAACCAAAGGACTTTTCATGCTGAGCCAAGAACAACTCACCCAAATAGCCGATGATCTCGCTGAAGCCGAGAAGTCGCGCACCATGATTCCGCGCCTCACCGCTCAATACCCAGATATGACGGTCGAAGACTCCTACGCGGTGCAAAACACCTGGCGCGCTCGCGGTGAGGCCGCTGGACGGCGTCTGGCGGGGCGCAAAATTGGGTTGACTTCGAAGGTGATGCAAGAGGCCACCGGTATTACCGAACCCGATTACGGCGCTATTTTTGCGGATCAAATCTATGAAAACGGTTCGGTGATTGAGCACAGCAAATTCTCCAATGTGCGCATTGAGGTAGAACTTGCGTTCGTTCTCAAAGAAGACGTGAAGGGTCCGAATGTCAGTATCTTTGATGTACTCAAAGCCACCGATTATGTGGTTCCTGCGCTAGAGATTCTCAGCTCCCGCATTGAGATGGAGGGGCGCACCATTGTAGACACCATTAGCGATAACGCGGCGCTAGGTGCCATGGTTTACGGCGGTAATCCTATTGCAGTCGATTCCCGAGATCTGCGTTGGATCAGTGCGTTGCTGTATCGCAACGAAACGATCGAAGATACCGGTGTGGCAGCTGCGGTTTTGAACCACCCGGCAATGGGCGTGGTGTGGCTGGCTAATAAATTGGCGGAACACGGTGACTTTCTTAAAGCCGGCGAAATCATTCTTGCCGGCTCTTTCACCAAGCCCATGTGGGTTCACCCCGGCGATACCGTGCACGCAGATTATGGCGATTTGGGGGCAATCACATGTCGCTTCGAGTAAAGAATATGTTGGCTGACGAGCGCAGCCACGCTGTCCCCGGTCTACCGCCGAGCTTCAAAGATCTCTTTAGCGAAAATGCTAAGAACGGGGCAGATGCGCCGGTTACCGGTTTGTTTGTGTGCTCTGGCGACGCCGGCACCGCCGAAATCTGCGCCGGTGCCGGTTTCGATTACCTGCTCATCGACGGTGAGCATTCGCCGCTTTCTCTGGCATCGATTCAAAACCAGTTGCGCACTATTGCCGCTTATCCCACGCTGGCTCTGGTGCGCGTGCCCTCCAACGATGAAGTGCTGATCAAGCAGTACCTCGATTTGGGCGCGCAATCTTTGCTGATTCCTATGGTTGATACTGCCGACGATGCGCGGGCAGCAGCTGCTGCAGTGCAGTACCCCGGCGCTGGGGTTCGGGGAGTGGGCTCCGCGCTGGCGCGCTCTGCCCGGTGGAACAGAGTGCCGAACTATTTGGAGAAAGCGCGTGATTCCATCTCGTTGGTGTTGCAAATCGAGTCAGCGTCCGGTGTCGCCAACGTCGAGCAGATTTTAGCGGTGGAGGGCATAGATGCGCTCTTTATTGGTCCATCTGACTTGGCGGCGTCCATGGGGTACTTGGGGCAGCAAAACCACCCCGAGGTGGTCGAGGCTGTGCACGGCGTCATTGCTTCGGCGAAAGCACACGGCAAAATTGTGGGTGTTAACGCGTTCGTGCACGAACAAGCACAGCAGTATTTGCAGGCTGGTGCTGACTTTGTGAATGTGGGCGCCGACGTCGCGCTGTTGGCACGCGCGAGCGAGAATTTAGCGCAATCCTGGCAACATTCGGCAGAGGATTGGTTGGTTAAAAACAGCTATTAAAATAAGGAAACAGAATTATGCCGTAATAATTTTTGTTTTGTGGAACACAGCCGTAACATAGGATTGCCTAACCTATTCATCTGGTAGTCCTCTAGAAAGTATGTTGCTGTGTTCCAGAACTTCCTTATCGGTCTGCGAGAAGGGCTTGAAGCTGCCCTCATTGTAGGCATCCTCATTGCCTACGTTCGTAAAACTAATCGCGCATTTTTGCTCCCCAAAATCTGGATTGGCGTAGCCTGCGCGGTACTTCTTTCGCTGGGATTCGGCGCATTCTTGACCTTTGGGCCCAACGGGCTCACCTTCGAAGCGCAAGAAGCAATCGGTGGAACGCTCTCCATAATTGCGGTGGGGTTTGTGACCTGGATGATTTTCTGGATGGCAGAGAACTCTCGCAATCTTTCCAAAGAGCTGGGGCAACGTATTGACGCGGTGCAGACCAGCACCTGGGGAGTTATTCTCTTAGCTGCGCTCTCGGTGGGCCGCGAGGGCCTAGAAACCGCACTGTTTCTCTGGGCGGCGTCCCAATCAGCAGGTTCGGGCTCTTTGGCACTGGTGGGTGCTCTGATTGGTATTGTGCTGGCAGTATTGCTGGCATGGTTGCTGATGCGCGGCGTCCTCAAACTGAATCTCTCCAAATTCTTCACGTGGACCGGAGCTTTTCTGATTTTTGTTGCGGCCGGCGTGCTCGCCTACGGGGTCCACGACCTTCAAGAAGCAGGCATCTTGCCCGGTCTTCATCACCTCGCCTTTGACGTTTCTGAAACCATCCCGCCCACATCCCTTGTTGGCTCCCTGCTCAAAGGCATTTTTAACTTCTCACCCGCTACCACCTGGCTCGAAGCAATCGTCTGGGTGCTGTATGTGGCTGTAGTCCTCACTTTCTTTGTGCGCTCCTACCGCACCAATAACGCTGCGCGTTCAGCGCGTCTGGCTAAAGCGGCGTCCTAAATTTTTCTTCTCACACCCTTTCGTATCATCCAAGGAAAACCCATGAAAAAATCTCTTTTACTCACCGGAGTAACGGCATCGGTTCTAGCAATGGCGCTTACCGGGTGCACTCCCAATAACAAAGCGAGTGATGGCGACGGCACCATCTCCGTGTCGTCCACGGCGTCAGAGTGTAAGCTCTCTACCACCGAAATTAAAGCCGGCAAAGTAACTTTCTCGGTAAAAAATGACGGCAATCAAGTGACTGAATTCTACGTTCTTGCAGAGGATGGACTGCGTATTCTCTCAGAGGTAGAAAACATTGGTCCGGGAATTTCTCGCGACCTCACCGTGGAACTTGCAGAAGGTAAATACAAGACTTCCTGTAAACCCGGCATGGTAGGTGATGGCATCATGGGTGATTTCACCGTGACCGCAAACCCCAACGCCACCTCAATT
Organism: Rothia sp. (in: high G+C Gram-positive bacteria); assembly: GCA_030530925.1. Lineage (GTDB taxonomy): Bacteria > Actinomycetota > Actinomycetes > Actinomycetales > Micrococcaceae > Rothia. The sequence goes on from JAUMUA010000062.1 coordinate 6,581, forward strand.
TCCCAGGACGAGCAAAAACTACGTGATACTGCCGTCACCCAGTACGCCTCCTACGTGAAAGACCAGGTGGAGCAGCTCAAGACACAGACCGATGAGTTTGCCGCCGCGTACCTTGCTGGGGATGACGAAACCGCCAAAAAGCTTTACCCTACCGCCCGGTTGCACTACGAGCGCATTGAACCGGTAGCAGAATCATTTGGTGATTTGGACCCCGAGTTGGACGCCCGCGAAGCTGACCTTGAAGAAGGCCAGCAGTGGAGCGGCTGGCACATGATTGAAAAAGATTTGTGGCAGCCCACTGCAGAAGAAAATGACGGCAAAAAGTACACTCCGCTCACCGATGCTCAACGCAAAGAAGTTGCCCAAAAGCTCCAAAAAGACACCCAATCACTCTACGACCAAACCCGCAACTTGAACCTCACCGTTGACCAAATTGGTAACGGTGCAAAGTCACTCCTTGATGAAGTCACCCAATCTAAGGTGACCGGTGAAGAAGAGATTTGGTCCCACACTGACCTCTCGGACTTCCAGGGAAACGTTGACGGCGCTCGCGTAGCGTTCGAAGATCTGCGACCCATCGTTGAATCCAAAGACCCCGAGCTGGCAAAAACCCTCGATGAGCGTTTTGATCAAACTCAGAAGCTCCTTGATCAGCACAAGGACGGCGACGGCTTTGTGTCCTACCAAAAACTCTCTAAAGATCAGGTACGCGAACTCTCTGACTCCATCGATGCCCTCAGCGAACCGCTGAGTAAGCTCACTGGCGTCGTTGTTGGCTAATGCATAAACCTCAATACTTCTCTCAAGGACTATCTCATGAATACTTCTGAAACCGAGCGTGGTAATAACGGGCTGAACCGACGTGCGCTTCTAGGTGCTGGCGTGGCAACAACGGCGGTTATGGGTGCGCTCGGTGGAGGGTACGCCTGGGGCTCCCAAAAACATGAAGAACAAGAACCTGAAGGTTCGGCACAAGATTCTTACTCCTTTGTAGGTCAGCACCAATCAGGCATAGAGACTCCTGTGCAAGACCGGTTACATTTTGTGGGACTGACTGTCAAAACGGAGAAAGTAGAGCAACTAGAGAGTCTCTTTCACGATTGGACGGACGCCGCTAAACGCCTCATGGCGGGCCAGCCGGTGGGGGAGGAGAACAACTATCAGGCGCCACCAGATGATACCGGTGAAGCTCTAGATCTTTCTGCCTCACACCTCACCTTGACATTTGGGCTGGGGCGCTCGCTCTTTGTGGACGAGAACGGAAAAGACCGCTTTGGCTTCAAAGACCGCATGCCAGAAGCGTTGATCGAGATTCCCAAAATGAGTGGGGACATGCTGGAAGAAGCGCGTAGCGGTGGTGATCTGTGCATTCAGGCGTGTGCCGATGATCCTCAGGTGGCTGTACATGCTATTCGCAACTTGGTGCGTATAGCCGACGGGCGCGCCGTGGTCGCCTGGAGCCAGCTGGGGTTTGGTCGCACCGCCTCTACCAGTACGTCGCAGGTGACCCCGCGAAATCTCTTTGGTTTCAAGGACGGCACGGCAAACTTGAAGACAGAGGAGACCGACGCCGTCAACTCTCACGTATGGACTAACGCGTCGAACTCAAAGAATTCTCCCACTTGGATGGAGGGCGGCAGCTATTGCGCGATACGCCGTATCCGGATGTTGATTGAAACCTGGGACCGAGCGTCTTTGAAAGAGCAAGAAAACGTGGTGGGTCGTACTAAAAAGGACGGCGCACCGCTATCTGGTGGAGGCGAATTCGACGCCCCAAACTTCTCTATGCAGGGTAAATATGGGCCTATCATTCCCAGTGACTCGCATGTGGCACTGATGCACCCTGACAATAATCAGGGGGTTCAAATGCTTCGTCGCGGATTCAACTACACCGACGGTACCGACGGGCTGGGCCATCTGGATGCTGGTTTGTTCTTTATTGCTTATGTCTGCGACCCGCGGACGCATTTTGTGCCGATTTTGCAGAAAATGATGAAGTCGGATGCAATGAGCGAATATTTACGTCACACTTCTAGCGCTTTGTTTGCCATTCCACCGGGTTGCGCTAGTGACGATGATTTTATTGCATCGGGATTATTTACAAAATAGTAAGAATTACTCAAAGAAGAAGAAATATTTTGCGTAAATTAGCAGAATCTTCTGTATTTTGAGATGATAAAGAACAACATGTCTCACATCACAACAAAGAAGTTGTGGCAACTGTTGTGCTTGTCAGCGTGGTAAATAACGGGATATTTCTTTAGACAGAAACCCACACACTATTTCGAGGAGCCAAAATGTCAGTCCCCCCACAATATGGTCAAAACCCTGAATACAACAACGCACCGAATGATACTCAAGCTATTTCCCTCGGCGGCCAGTACCCCGGCGGCAACCGTCCTAACCCTGTGGCTCACCCTAAATTGAAGAGCCTGTTGAACCTGACTCTTGCCTCAGCTGGTCTTTACGCACTTGCGAATATCATTTCACTATTCACCGTTAATCCACAGGCGAGTGTAGAGGTTAATGGAGAGCAGCAACTCTCCTCATCTGCAGCAGCTAGCCTCGGCGTTGTTGGTGGAGTTATTTCCTTCCTCATTGCATTGGCGCTGTACTTTTTGGTCTACTTCTTACTGAAAAAGGGAAAAAATGCGGGCCGTATTACCGGTATTATTTTCTGCATCCTGGGTACTCTGGGTGCGTTGATTGGTATTTTTAATCTCTTTAACGGCGGCTTGGGTATTCTCGTGGGCATCCTGGAGCTGGTTCTAGTTGTTATCAACATTCTATGGTTGGTCAAGGCTTTTGATCGCGATGTCAAAGCAAGCTTAATCTAAGAAAAGAGCGATTCGCTGGGTAGCGAATCGCTTTTTCTTTACCCTAATATTGGAGTATATGATGCAATATAAAATTTGCCTCACATCCCAGTAACCAAAGACCTCAGCTCTCATACTCATGAGAGGAACGGATTGAGCATGGCACCTACAAAAAATCAGCTTCTTCACGAAAGTGGATACGGCACCAGTAGCACGTACGGTGAATACAACACGTACGATAACGAAGGGTTTTCTGCTCAACAAAAGAATGCGGTGAACCCCTTTGCCACCAACGCCGGGTATGCCTTTAGCCCAGAACCCACTCAAGCCTCACCGGTCATTCGCGCCACCCAAATGACTTTGGCTGGCTCAGCGCTCTGCTTTTTAGGTGCTATGGCACTGGGATTTACCCGTAACGCTCAAATAGCCCAAGATCGAGCAGGCTTCTCTGCAGGTTCTTCTATCTCAGCTGGTATCTGCTCGGCTCTCGTTGCCCTGTTGCTCTATGGCACCGTAGCTTTTCTCATGCAACGCCGGGAAAACAACGGTCGCATGATTGGTATTGGATTCGCGCTCATTGGAATCTTCATGAGCCTCATCTGGTGCGTTGCAGGTTTTCTGACCGGGGGAGTGCTCAGCATCCTGGCGGCGGTGCTTTACCTGGGCGTCGTCGTCTTCAACGCAATCTGGCTGTATCAAACAAATCAGCCCAAACTGCACCGTCAACTGCGTAAATAAACTTTTCTCACCTTAAGAGAATCGTTTCTCTGAAACTCTGCCATGCCCACGCCGTACCAATTCCACGGCGTGGGCATGAGCCGTTAAGGTTAAAAGAAAACCCCAAGGAGACTTTGCCGATGAATGAGAATAACCAGCCAGATCCACAAGCCATTCCCCAGAGCTTGACACAGCAAATTCACGCCGTCACCAACTTTGCGGTCAATAAAGTAGCCCAAGACGCCGTAGGCAAAGACAAAGAACAAATTTTTGGGGAGTTGCGCGACGCACTGG
>JAUMUA010000063.1:0-1868 GCA_030530925.1 Rothia sp. (in: high G+C Gram-positive bacteria)
CATCCCCCTCGTCGAGAAGCTCGGCCAGATCTTCGCCGCGCTCGTCCATTCGCCGCTGACGAGCCTCGACGTCGAGGTGCACGGCGAGCTGAACGACTACGACGTGAGCGCCCTGAAGCTCTCAGCGCTCAAGGGCGTCTTCACTGATGTAGTCTCCGATAAGGTTTCTTACGTGAATGCACCTGTGATCGCTGAACAGCGTGGGGTAGAGGTGCAATTGGTCACTTCACCCGAAACCGAATATTTCAGGAACGAAACTATCCTGACGGCGTCGTTGGCCCATGGGGGTACTATTTCGGTGGCGGGAACCGTGACCGGACCTAAACACGTGCAGAAGATTACCAAAATCTCCGGGTACGACCTTGAAATTCCTATTAGCGAGCACCTACTGATTATTGAGTATCAAGACCGGGCAGGGGTGATTGCAGCGATGAGTACGGTTCTTGGGTCGTCTTCCATCAACATTGCCAGCATGCAGGTTTCTCGTGGTGATAAAGACAACCGCGCGGTAGCTGTCTTCGCCTTAGATTCCGCCCCGAGCACCGAAGTATTTCACTCTATTGAGCGAATCGTTGATGCTAAGCGTGCGGCGCTGGTCAATCTCTCAGAATAACCATGAAAATTTGCGTGAAGCCGCTCCGGTATTTTCGTAAAATTTTGAGCTCGCGCTAAGGTAATAGGTATGACTTCAACCCCGTTTTACATCACCACTGCCATTGCATACCCCAATGGCGACCCGCATATTGGCCACGCCTACGAACACATCGCAACCGACGTCATGGCACGTTTCAAGCGCTTGGACGGTTACGATGTGCGATTTATGACGGGCACCGATGAACACGGGCAAAAAATGCAGACTACTGCTGAAAAGTTGGGCATGACCGCTCACGAACTAGCGGATCAGAACGCAGCTCGATTCCGTGCGATGGATGACGCTCTAGATATCTCGTACGACCGCTATATCCGCACTACCGACGAAGACCATTACGCTGCCTCCCAGGCAATTTGGAAGCGTATGGAAGCTAACGGCGATATCTATCTGGATAAGTATGCAGGCTGGTACTCGGTACGCGATGAAGCCTACTACGGCGAAGACGAAACCGAAGTTCGTGACGGCAAACGTTATTCAACGACCACCGGCACCGAAGTAACCTGGACCGAAGAAGAATCATATTTCTTCCGTCTGTCCAAGTACCAAGATCGTTTGCTGGCGCTCTACGAAGAAGAGGGGTTCATTTACCCTGAAACCCGCCGCAACGAGATTTCGTCTTTCGTGCGTAGTGGCCTTAACGATCTTTCTATTTCTCGCACCACCTTTGACTGGGGTGTGCCGGTACCTGGGAACGACAAACATGTGATGTACGTGTGGGTTGACGCCCTCACCAACTACATCACCGGTCTGGGGTTTCCCGATGTAGAGAGCGAGCTTTACAAAAAGTTCTGGCCCGCGGACGTGCACATGATCGGCAAAGATATTTCCCGATTCCACGCTATCTACTGGCCCGCATTCCTCTGGTCCGCAGGTCTTGAACTACCCAAGCGCGTCTTTGCACACGGCTTCTTGCTCGTCGACGGCGAAAAGATGTCAAAATCCATTGGCAACGTGGTAGACCCCGAAGACCTCGTAAACTCATTTGGACTCGATCCCTTGCGCTTCTTCCTGCTCCGCGAAGTATCGTTTGGTCAAGACGGCTCGTACTCTGCCGAGGGCATCAAGAACCGCATCAATTCAAATCTTGCCAACGATTTAGGCAACCTCGCGCAGCGCTCGCTGTCTATGATTTATAAGAATTGTGAAGGCAAAGTACCTGAGCACGGCGAGTTCACTGCCGAAGATCAGAAGATGCTCGACGACGTCGCCGGCCTGC
>JAUMUA010000063.1:1935-4516 GCA_030530925.1 Rothia sp. (in: high G+C Gram-positive bacteria)
TGACTTTGATCAGCAAGCGTTCCACAAGGCGCTTGAGCGTATCTGGCACGTGATTGCAGATTGCAACCGCTACTTCACCGCCCAAGAACCGTGGAAGTTGAAGAAGACTGATGCTGAGCGTATGAACACCGTTCTGTACGTGACTGCTGAGACTCTGCGCCAGGTAGCTATTCTGGTTCAGCCGGTGATGCCTACTTCTATGGGCAAGATGCTTGATTTGTTGGCTGTTGAGTCTGACGATCGCGTTTTTGCACAGCTCGCTCAGCCTTTGGTTGCTGGTACCGAGTTACCGCAGCCTCAGCCTGTGTTCCCTCGCTATGAGGAACCTAAGGGCGAATAAGCTCTGCTCTTGAACTCTAAAATCATCGCCTCACAGCACCTCGCTGTGAGGCGATTTTTCACTCAGTGGGTAAACCAAGCTAAATCAGTGATTTTTTGCTCAATCATGCGCCCCAAAGCAAGGTACCCCCACCCGTTGAGGTGAAAACCGTCATTGGCATACAGCGAACCGGGGATTTTGCCCAAATCAAAATCTTTTTGGTCAGTACTTCTCTGCCACAAAGAGGAACCGGCTAAATCGTGCTCTGAGAGCCAAGATTGTCCAGAGTTCTCACGAATCCACTCTTGGGGATTCATAAAACGCTCCCCAAAGGTTTTAAGCCCCCAGGCGTTGTACTCGCGAACGGCGCAACTGCGCGGGGATCTAGGAGCATCGTGTAGCGCTTCAAAATGTCCCATAACAATGCTTTTATCCGGCGCCATCTCAAAACATGCTTGAGTATCTGCGACGATTCGCTCAAGTTCCAGCAGATTATTTCTGCCGACTTGAATGAGATGGTGGGAGCTTTGGCTAATCATCGCTTGATATGAGTGGAACTCTGCCAAATTGCTCTGCCGCGGCGCCGACTGCGTCGTACCCTCATCCATCCGGGAAAACGAATAATATCCAGTTTTTTGCCCCGCAGCAGAGAGGACTGCCGGAATGGTTTGAACGTATCCGGGGAAACGAGTGTATTTGTTCCAATCGTTCCCACATTTCTTATCGAGCTTCACTATCGCAGAGCCCGAGGCGGGAATCTCTTCATTTTCGAAGATGAGACTAGTGAGATTTTGCGCAACCCCGCGTCGAGCGGCAATGTTGCTGGAAGTCTCGCCGCCACGTCCGAAATTGAAAATGGGAATGCCTAAAGAGTTTTGTAATTGCTGATCTAAGCGGGTGTGCCTAAAAGGTGGAACGCCGTCGTGACAATGCGCCCCTTCAATAGACGAGCTGCCCCATAGCGCAAGCGAGGGGCCATCGGTCAGTGGGTAATTAAATTCTTGGGGAAAGGGCTGTAACGCGGTCGGGTTTGCAGAACTTGCAGTAGCGAGCGCACCCACCCCAAAAGTAGCTGCCCCTGCAAACGCTACGCGCAACACATCACGGCGCGGTAGATAAGGCGAGCGGGGCAGGTGGTGCATGGTGGGCTTTCATCTATTGAAACTGTCTCTTAGATGTAGACAGGCTAATTCTCACTATAAAGGGGGTGAGGTGTTCTCTGGGCAAAAACAAGAAATGAGCGGAATTGTTTCTTTAAAGTTTGAGAAAAATCATTCTTTAGAATGCTTATTGCACAGGTGCGATGGGGCAAAACCGGAACACATACTGAGACGACGTCGGCTGAGATTTCGCACTCTGAGATAGGCTTAAAGCATGCGTTATATCTCTACTCGTGATGCTTCGAGAACCCCAGCGAATTTCTGCGATATTTTACTGGCAGGTTTGGCACCTGACGGTGGCCTCTACCTTCCTGAAGAGTACCCTCAGGTTGATGAATCAACGCTGAACCAGTGGCGTCAGATTCTGAATGAGCAGGGATATCCCGCTTTGGCAGCTGAGGTTCTCTCGCTGTTTATCAACGATATTCCTGAAGAAGATGTGAAAGAGATTTGCCGCCGCGCGTACACCGCGGAGAAATTCACCACCGACGAAATTGTTCCGGTCACTCATCTTGAGGGCAATTTGTATATCGGTCACCTCTCTGAAGGTCCGACCGCCGCGTTCAAAGACATGGCAATGCAGTTGTTGGGTGAGCTCTTTGAGTACGAGTTGGCACGACGTTCTGACACCCTCACCATTGTGGGTGCAACTTCGGGAGATACCGGTTCATCGGCTGAATACGCTATGCGTGGCCGTGAGGGTATTCGCGTGTTCATGTTGACTCCAAAGGGACGCATGACCCCCTTCCAACAAGCGCAAATGTTCGGTTTGGATGATCCCAACATCTTCAACATTGCCCTCGACGGGGTTTTTGACGATTGCCAGGACGTCGTTAAGGCGATTTCTGCAGACTCGGCCTTCAAAAAAGAGAACCGTATTGGTGCCGTGAACTCCATTAACTGGGCACGTTTGATGGCGCAGGTGGTGTACTACGTTTCGTGCTGGATTCGCATGACGGATTCGGCGGATCAAAAGATTTCATTTAGCGTACCCACTGGTAACTTTGGTGATATCTGTGCCGGACATATCGCTCGTCAAATGGGTGTGCCCATCGATAAGCTCATTGTTGCCACCAACGAAAACGATGTTTTGGATGAATTT